>JBGPLB010000068.1:0-22620 GCA_041486245.1 Candidatus Acidiferrum sp. | reverse complement strand
GTCATCCGCCGCTACCACGAGCACCACGATATCCGTCACCTTCGCCCCGCGCGCGCGCATCCGCGTGAACGCTTCGTGGCCGGGCGTATCCACAAACACCACGCTGCGGTCGTTCACCACCACCTTGTATGCACCGATGTGCTGCGTAATCCCGCCCGCTTCCCCGCCCGCTACGTCAGCCTCGCGAATCGCATCGAGCAAACTCGTCTTACCGTGGTCCACGTGCCCCATGACCGTAACGACTGGGGGCCGCGGCTTCAGACTCTCCTTGGTCTCTTCCTTGGCGACTTCCAGCACCATCTCTTCTTCGAGCGAGACGACGTTTACGACTCCGCTGAACGCTTCCGCTAGCGTCGTCGCCGTCGGCACATCCAGCGCCTGGTTGATGCTGGCGAAGACTCCTCGATCGAGGAGCGTCTTCAAGAGATCTTACGCTCGCACATCGAGCTTTTCCGCGAGTTCCCGGATCGTGATGCCTTCGGTAATCGTGACTTCGCGCGGCGGCCTTGGTTCCGGCGGCGCAATAACCGCTGCAGCCGAGCGGCGGTCTCCTGCTCCAGGACGCTGGCGAGTCGGGTGCAGCTTGCGCTCGCCCTCCTGCTCCCGCTTGTCCATTACGGGGCGCTGCCTCTGGGGGGGTTTACGCGTATAGAGCGGCTTGCCAGGCTCCGCCTTTGGCGGCACTTTGTCCGGTGGCAGCGCTGGTAGCATCCCCGGGCGTCCCGGCATGCGCGGCCCCGGACGCGTGCCCGTGGGCATCGCTCCGCGCCGCTGCTCAAAAGGTCGATTCGCTGGCGAGCTCCCCGTTCCTCCCGGGCCTCCGGGCCGCGGCGTGTATTGTCTTCCTTGACCGGCCGGCTGCATGGGACGCATTGGCTGGCCGGGACGCGGCCCTCCGGTTCGCTGCCCGCTTCCGGGTGTTGTTCCAGGAACTGGTCCGCGATTGCCCGTTGGCATCGGACGAGAAGGAGTGGTTGGACGGGCCCCAGCAGCACCAGGTGCCGCAGCCGCAGGACGCAGGGGAGCTTTCGTTCCGGGCTGAACTGTTGGCCGTGAGGTAGCCGGCGTCGCAGTCGGCTGACTTGCTGGTGCGGCCGGGCGAATCGGTGTAGGCGCAGGAGCTTTGGTAGCCGGGGCAGCAGGTGAAGCTGGCTTTGCCACCGGCGAAACAATGGCTGGCGTCCCTGCAGGAGCCAAAACCGGCGCCTTCGGAACAACGGGCACAGCCGCCGGCGTGGCCGACGCCGCCGGAGCAATCGGGGCTGCGGGAGCGGCAGGTCTCGCAGCTGGCGCTACTGGTGCCGCAACAGGCGCGGCGCTAGGCACCGCAGGCTTCACCGCCACACTTGGCGCGGCCGCTACCGGCGCTGGAACAGCCACTGGCCGCATCCGCGCCGCCTTCGCCGCTGCTTCCTTCGCTTCCTTATCCGCTTTAGCGGAGGCTTCCGCCACGGCTTCAGCTTCGGCCTGTCCCAAAATGTTTTTGCGAACCTTTTCGGCGACATCCACGGGGATCGAGCTCGAGTGCGTCTTCTTCTCCGTGACACCGTACCCAGGCAGAAGGTCAATGATTGCCTTGGCCTTGACCTCGAGTTCGCGGGCCAGCTCGTTGATTCGGACTTGGTTTGCGTCGCTCATGCGCCCTATGGACCGTTCTTCGGTCAAACTTTCCATTTGCCCCAGCCTCGCCGAGGCCAACTGTTGATTATGGTCGTGGCTCTTCCTCTGCCTTCTTGCCTTCTTCGGAATTTTCAGCCGCGGGCTCTTTTTGTCCTTCTGAGACTGCGGCCTCGGCCTCGCTGCGGCTTTCAGCGGTCTCTGGAGTTTCCTCGGCTACCGGCGCGGTCTCTGCGGACTCGGCAGTCGTCTCCGCGCCTTCAGTGGCCGCTTCACCTTCTGCAGTCGCCGCTTCGCCTTCCGCCGCCATGTCGTCCGTATTCTCACCGGCCGGCGCTGCAGCTGCCGCCTCCGCGCCGCCTTCGTAGAACCGGTTCACCGCCTGATAGATCTTGTCGACCATCTTCTCGCCAATTCCCGGAATCTCCATTAACTGCTCCGGGGTCATCGCCGCGAGTTTCTCGACGTTAGCAATCCCTGCGGCTTCGATTTTTTCAATCGTCTTGGGACCCACACCGGCTAGCGCCGTCAGCGGCGTGGCCGGGGCCGTCAGAGCCGTCATCTGCTCTTCAATCTCTTGCCGCTTCTCTTCCTCGCTCTTGATGTCGATGTCCCAGCCAATCAGCTTGCTGGCCAGCCGGACGTTTTGTCCTTTTTTGCCAATCGCCAGCGATAGCTGCGAATCCTCGACAATCACCTCGAGCTTTTTGTTTTCCGGATCGGTGATCTGTACCCGCGTCACTTTCGCCGGGCTCAGCGCTTTCTGCGCAAACGCCACGGTCTCTTCGCTGTATGGAATGATGTCAATTTTCTCGCCGCGCAGTTCGCGAATGATCGACTGCACGCGCATGCCTTTCATCCCCACGCATGCGCCCACTGGATCAACATCCTTGTCCCGGCTGGCCACTGCCACTTTCGTCCGCTCGCCTGCTTCTCGCGCCGCAAAACGAATCTGCACCGTGCCGTCATAAATTTCCGGCACTTCCATCTCGAACAGCCGCTGCACCAAGCTCGCGTCCGCGCGCGAAACGATCACTTGCGGCCCTTTCGCCGCGCGGTCTACCATCTTGATCACCACGCGCAATCGCTCTCCAATGTTGTACGTCTCGAGCTTCGACTGTTCGCGCTTTGGCAGACGCGCTTCCGTGCGCCCCATGTCCACGATCAAATCCGGGCCCTCGGCGCGCTTTACGATCACCGTCACCAGTTCGCCTACGCGCGTGTGATACTCGTTGTAAATCGTGTCGCGCTCCGCCTCGCGCACTTTTTGCAGAATCACCTGCTTCGCCGTCTGCGCCGCGATTCGTCCAAGCACATCCGTCGGTTTCGCCGCAATTATTTCCGTGCCAATCTCCGCGGCGGGATTCTTTTTCTTCGCTTCCGCCAGGCTCACTTCTTTTTTCGGGTCGGTCACTTCCTCGACGACCGTATGCACCGAGTACACGTCCACTTGCCCGGTTTCCGCGTTGAACTTTGCGCGCAGGTCTTCTTCCGTCTTGTAATATTTCCGCGCCGCCACCACCATCGCGTCTTCAATCGCGGACACCACGACCGTCGTCTCGATGTGCTTCTCGCGGCTCAACATCTCGATTTGTTGAAAGAGCAGATTCGCCATGTATCTTTCCTGATCTTCGTCCTTAAATCCCCGAAATCTCTTTCGGCTCTAAATCTCTTCCGCCACACAATTTCTTTCTTTTGTCCCGCCGTTTGCCGCCGCTCGCCTCGGCCCTTGCGCGGTCTCCTCTACTCACTATTCCCTACTCACTTCCCCTCAAAACTCCACCATTAAATTCGCCTTCCGTATCTTCTCTAGCGGCAACTCCACGGTCCGCGCCTCTTTTCCTTTCAACTCCAATCGCACTTTCCCGTCCGCGATTCCCGCCAGCCGCCCCTCGAAATATTTCAGTTCCCCCACCGGCTCGGCCGTCGAAATCTTCGCCATCCGTCCACGGAAGCGCTCGTAATCTGCCGGCTTCCTCAGCGGCCGGTCCATCCCCGGCGAACTCACCTCCAGGACGTACCCCGCGGGTCCCGGAATCAGCTCTTCAACATCCAAAATTACGCTCAACTGCTGGCTCACCCTCTGGCAGTCTGCGTGGCTGATCCCCGGTTCGCCGCCGGCTGCTCCACTCAATTCACTGGGCGGCAAAACCTGCCCCGCCGCATCGCTCATCGCCGCAGAAGATTTCGGCAACCTGTCGATAGTGACCCTCAGGAAGCGCTGCTTCCCTACTTTCCACTCCACATCGAAGATTTCCAGCCCTTCCGACCGCGCAACCCGCTCGGCGGCTTCTCGAATTTTTTCAAAATCCAACTAAAGACTCCCCGGCCAATGCCGGTATCTGGTGCACTCCAACCGGCCCAACAAAAAAGTGGGCTTGCGCCCACCCATCCGTGCGACCCGCTTCAGAGCGAAACGACAGTATATTCTGCCCTCACGTCAAATGCAAGATACGCCTAGATTTGCGGCCATTCGCTCGAATTTCCTTTGCATTCAGGTCGCTCCCCAGGCTGTCCGACCCGCACCGCGGTTCACCCCCGCTCCGCCCCCGTCACCCAGCTCTTGTCGATCCGCCCACCGACCACGTCATTTCGAACGAAGCAGGCCGACGCTTTTTCCTTCACGTTTGCTCCTGCAAACGTGTCGGCCTGCGGAGAGAGAAATCTCTCTTCCTCTTCCTGCGAATCAGCGACAATTTTTATGATAGCCTTCCGCTCACCTCCACCATGAGAATCGTCGTCTGGAATTGCAAAATGGGGCTGTCACGCAAGCGACAGCACCTCTACGACCTTCACCCCGACATCGCCGTCATCCCCGAATGCTCCCAGAATTGTCTAAATCTCTGCCTCGCTGACGGTTTCGAAGGCCGCTGGTTCGGCGACAATCCCCGCAAAGGACTCGGCGTCCTCGTCGCTAAACCCCTTCATATCGCGCGCGCACAAAAACCTCGCAGCAGGTGGGTCGTTCCCCTTTCCATCAAAAGATCCATAACAAGCTCAAGTTCAGGGTCCATCTCACCAGTATCGGGTTCTACATCCGGGTCTACTTCAGGGTCTAGTTCAGTTGATGCGTGCGATTTTCTCTTGATTGCCGTTTGGACTATGCCCGTCCAAGGCAGTCACGTCAGAAGCTATATCGGCCAGTTGTACCAGGCCGTCGTCAACAACCCGCAATGGTTCGCCGGCAAACCCACCATCGTCTGCGGCGACTTCAACAGCAATAAGTTTTGGGACCACGTCCGTAAAACCAATAATCATTCAGCCGTGGTCAAAGCGTTAGAAAAACGCCGCCTCGCCAGCGCCTACCATCATTTCTTTTCCGAGTCCCAGGGCCAGGAGACTCAGCCCACCTACTATTTCTGGCACCACAAAGACCGCGGCTACCACATCGACTATGTCTTCCTCCCCAACGAATGGGCCTCCCAACTCAAAAGCGTCGAACTCGGCACCCACGCCGCCTGGTCCAAGCTCAGCGATCACGTCCCCCTCTCCGTCGATATCAGCGCGCCAGCCACCTCGAATCCGCAGTTGACACAGGGCGAATATAAAGCGAAAATAAGTATTACCGTTAGCTAGTTGCTGAATATAGGAGTTGGGATATTATTTGCAAGCACGGCCAGTTCGGAAGCACACAAAGCACTAGTCATGACCCGCACTTCCGATTTTTTTGAAGAGTCTCGAGAGCAGTCCCGAATTAAGTCGAGGATTGTGGCCAAGTATTTCTGGGCCTGGGCCCAGGTGATTACTTCCGCGTTAAAAGGTAAGACTGATCGAATTGCTTACGTCGACCTATTTGCTGGGCCAGGAAAGTACGAGGATGGGACGCCATCCACTCCCATAATTGTGCTTCAAACTGCAATTAAGCACCCACCGCTCAGAAAAATGCTAGTGACAATCTTTAATGACAAGACCGCCGGATTTGCCGAGTCACTTCAAGCGAACATTGATGCCATTCCAGGTATCCAAACACTCAACTACAAGCCACTCGTCAAAAACGAGGAAGTAGGACACAGAATTGTGGAAGATTTTCACAGGACCAATCTTATCCCTACCTTTCTGTTCGTCGATCCTTGGGGATATAAGGGACTCTCGATTGCCTTGCTTAATTCTGTTCTCCGGAACTGGGGCTGCGATTGCGTTTTCTTCTTTAACTACAATCGGATAAACGCCGGACTGAATAACGACATTGTGCGAGAACATATGAACGAATTATTTGGCGAGCAAGAGGCGGGCGCAATCAGGAAAAAGACTACCGGGCTTTCGCCTGATGAACGGGAGGCTGCAATCGTGGAAGAGTTGTCTCTGGCGCTGAAGGAGCGCGGAATCAATTACGTCTTGCCGTTCACATTCAAGACCGAAAGAGGTACGCGCACGACACACCATCTGATATTCGCGAGCAAGCATTTCAGAGGGTACGAGATCATGAAAGAAATTATGGCGAAGGAGAGCTCGGAACAGGATCAGGGCGTTGCTTCATTCGGATATTTCCCAGCGTCCGAGAAACATCAAATGTTGTTCGAATTCGTCCGACCATTGAGTAATCTAGAAGATATGCTACTCGCAGAATTCGCCGGCCAGGAGCTCACTATGTACAAGGTCTATGAGCGCCACAACGTCGGACGGCGATATATAAAGAGCAACTATAAAAAGGCGCTTGGAAAACTAGAAGCGGAGGGCAAAGTACGGGCTGAGCCGCCAGCTTCCGAAAGACCCAAAAGAAACGGGGAAGTCACATTCTCCGATCATGTATTGGTAGCATTCCCGAGGAGGATCGGCATATGAGTCTGCAATCAAGCATCGAATGGACAGATGCCACCTGGAACCCTGTCCGTGGCTGCACAAAGATTAGTCCAGGCTGCAAACACTGCTATGCAGAGACCTTCGCCGAGCGATTCCGTGGGGTAAAGGGCCATCCGTACGAGCAAGGCTTTGATCTTCGCCTCGTCCCAGAAAAACTCGCTGAGCCTCTCCGCTGGCGTGCACCAAAGATGATTTTCGTGAATTCAATGAGCGACCTCTTCCACGACCTTGTCCCCGATGATTACATTATTTCCGTAGCACGAGTCATGGCGACCGCGAAGTGGCACACCTATCAGGTCCTTACAAAAAGATCGGAACGTCTTCGCCAACTTCTCAATTCCAGATTGAGCTTTGCTGCCCAGCTGCCGCACATTTGGTGGGGAGTTAGCGTCGAAGACAAGAAATATGGCGTGCCTCGAATCAAACACCTGCAGCAAGCCAAAGCGGCCGTGCGCTTTCTTTCCGTCGAACCTCTCTTAGAAGACTTGGGTAGGCTGTGTTTGCAGGGCATCGACTGGATGATAGTCGGTGGTGAAAGCGGGTCTGGTGCCAGAACGATGAAAAAAGATTGGGTGCTCGCTCTCCGAGATCAATGCAAGAAAGACAGAGTCGCCTTTTTTTTCAAGCAATGGGGCGGAGTCCGTAAATCAACGACAGGTCGTCGCCTGGATGGCAAAACCTACGACGAATTTCCTTCGCGTATCCGGCATCCGGTGCTGACAGCAGAACAATGTTCCAATTCCGTCAGAGAAATCGAGTCGCAGTACCGCTCGAAGATTTTCCCACTTTCGTCTCTGGTGGCCCGGCTGGATGGGGCAGCGGTCTAGCTCGAAACCAGCCGGGCGGGTGGCGGAGAGGCAAGCGGGACGCGCATCCCTTGCGGTTTTCGAAACCGCCGGTTACACCCACTTCACTTGCCCCCTGCGTGCCTTCAACGAGATGGCGATACCAGATCTCTTCGAGGATAATGGCGGGTGGCGGAGAGGCACGTGGGGTGCCGCATCCCTTGCGGTTTTCAAGGGTGCGGGTTTTGACTTTGCTCTGGATGCTTCCCTCACTTGAAGGGCCTATTCACCCGCCGGGTGCACTGCCTGACCGCGAATCGTCGCGAAATTTCCCTCAATTCGCCGCTAGCCAAGGCAATCCTGTGCTGTATTGAACTGCGCTCCACATGAACTCTGCGAGAGAATGCTCGCGCGTGCTTCTTGTCTCCCTGAAACCTCTCGGCGCGCTCTCGTAGCTAACGCCAGGGGGATTCGCCAGTATCAGATGCACTCCTTTATATCCGCGAAAAGCGCGACGCCTATTTGAGTCCGTCGCGCTTTTCCACCCTCGAAACGTACCACTACGCCAAGGCTGGCGGGCAGGTGGCAATCACAAAAATCGATGCGGAGGAAGAATCTCGATTCCCTTGAAAGGATTCAGCGCGAGAAGGTCGGAGTCGCCCGTGACAATATGCGTCGCGTGCCCGCTCACTGCGAGTTCGAGAAACTTATCGTCCTTTGGATCGCGGCAAGCTACAATTCGCACATCAACCTCAACCCATTCCGCCTCGCGCGTCAAAGCCGCCAGAAAGTTTCGAATATCCTCCTCATCTAAGTATCTAAGGAATTTTTTCCGGCCGAGGACTTCGTAGAGCTCGGCGAGCGTCGCATAAGAGAGCAGGACTCTTCCTTTTTGAAGAGCCAGTTCGAGTGCATGTCGAGGCTTTGAATCGGGCAGGAGCAACGCACTAACCAGAACGTTTGAATCGAAGACGCAGCGCAACTACGCGCCCTTGAGGAGAGAATCCAGAATTTCCGGCGTAAGCCCGCGGTCTTTCGCTTTCCGACCGGCGTCATCAAGCACTTTCTGTAGCGAGGGATATTCCCCGGCTGCCAGCTCTCGAAGCCAAAGGCTAAGCAGTGCCTGAATCTTCCGTTTCTGCTCTGGCCCAGCGGAGTCGTATGCACGCGCCGATTGTGGGTCCAGCGGAATTGTGATGGAAGTATTCGCCATTGCTTTACACTTCCGCCATTCTACGGCAAAAACTCATCACTCTCCACTCCTTACTCGCCACTTCCCCCTAATTGTCATCCCGAGCAAAAGCGAGGGACCCGTTTTTACTCCCTACTCACTACCCACCACCCGCTACTCACTTCCCCTTCCGTCTCACCAAACTGCAAAATTCCCGCCAACTCCTTCTAACCGCTCGACTTCCCCGCGTCTCATTCGAATGGTAAGTACTCTGGTACTGTACCTTGACAGTAATTCTAAACCATGCTATCGTTCCCTGTGTTTGTCAGCCAAAATTCGCGCCTGGCCACTCCGTTTTTCGAATTCTGTCCCGTAAGTCTCTTCCTTGCCACTCTTACGAGCCATGTCGAGGCTAACCCCTCTGTTTGCCACTCTTATAAAAAACACCCGGGGTGGGGGTCTCTTCGATCGCCGCTAGCCATCAGCGACAAGTCACCAGTCACTAAGTTCTTTATAATCTGCACTTACGAACAACGCGCCTGTAACTCCTTTGGAATCCGCACTTCCAAAACACGGCACTTAAAGTCCTTTAGAATCCGCACTTACGAAAAAAGGCGGGGGGAGGGGGTCTTATTGTTAACCAGCTATCCGATGAGGATAGCTGGCCCGAGGAGCATCGCGACGAGGGATCTCTCCGCCTATCCGATGAAGAATTTCTATCACGAACGACCAGCGAGAGTGCGGGACCTCTCCTCGTGGCACAGCCAATCTTGGCTGTGCTCTTCCAGGAGTCACGAGTCACCAGTCGCGAACCACGGGTCGCTCATCACGGGTCGCGAAACCTTAGACACAGCTCACCGCCGCTCACTCAAACAAATCCGGCTGCTCCCGCGAGATGCGCTCCCACAGCGGCTGGAATTGGAACCATCCCACCAGCGGCGATCCGACCTGCGAGTAGGTGAGCTTCGCCGTTTCGTGAGGAATTTTGCGCGGCTCGCCCGCGGCTTCCGCGAGCAATTGCGCCTGGCAAGAACGGTCCATGGTGATGAACCACCACGCCGCTTCGTCCACGGTTTGCCCCACCGTCAGCAGGCCGTGATTGCACAAGATGCCGGCTTTTTTGTTCCCCAGGGTCTTGGCGATGCGATCGCCTTCTTCGGTCTCGTAGACCACGCCGCTGTAATCGTCAAACACGACATGATCTTCATAAAACGCGCAGGCATCCTGCGTGAGCGGGTCGAGCAAACGCCCCAGCGAAGCCCACGCTTTGCCGTTCAGCGAGTGCGCATGCGCCGCGGCAATCACATCGGGACGCGCTTTGTGAATCCGCGAATGAATGGCAAACGCGGCGAGGTTGACTTCCCGCTCGCCTTCCACGACCTCGCCATGATCATTGACGAGCAAAAGATCCGATGCGCGAATCTGGCTGAAGTGCATTCCAAAAGGATTCACCCAGAAATGGTCCAGCCGGTCGGGATCGCGCGCCGTGATGTGTCCCGTCACGCCCTCATCGAATCCGCATTTCGAAAACAGGCGGAACGCTCCCGCAAGCCGCTCTTTCCGGTGGCGCCGCTCCTCAGCGGGAGTTGCGAAAACCGGCGGGCGCGGTACTCGCTCCATTCGCGTTTTTACTTCGGGCATAAAGACCTCCTTACTCCAATTGGCTTACTATATCGAATTCCAAGCAAACGTGACGATCGTTTCTCCCGTTTTCGGCGCAACCGTCGCGCCTGCTCTTACAACAAGCCGCTCGCGCCGGTTCATCCGCGCAACGATCTACTTGACCGGCCGCGGCCCTTTTGGTTATTGTTTCTGGAGTTCGGTAATCAAGTAGAATCCGTTAGCTTGCATGTTTCCTCGGCCCATTCCGGTGGCACGCTTTTCCTCAGCTATTTTAGCCTTCTGCGCGGCGCTTATTCTTGCGCTCCCCGTTTGCGCTCAGCGTCCCCCCGGCGGACCGCCAGGGATTCCGCAGCGAGGCGGCGCCAGCTCAATCCCAACGGCGTCAGAGATTCCGGTCGACGTGCTGGTAAGCGTGCGCGAACCATCCGGCATGCCGCTGGGCGGTTATGCCATCGTCAAGATGTATTCGGAGAGAGGAGATTACCGAACTGCTTCCACGCAAGACGCTTCAACGGCCACTTTCTCGAAGGTCCTGTCTGGCGAATATGAGATTGAAGTAACCGCCAGCGGTTATAAAACTGCAAAAGAGCATGCTTCCGTTTTTGCCGCGGGCGCAAGTTACACCGTTTTCGTTTATCTGCACTCTGAGAACGAATCAGCACCATCAAACGGGGTGCCAAAGGCTCCCGTGATGACTCCGCGGCTGCAAGAAGAAATTGACAAAGGCCTGGACAAGCTACGCCGGCATCAGTTTGACGCCGCCCGCGCGCAGTTTGAGAAGGCCGCAAAACGGGCGCCTGCCAATCCGGACATCCAATACCTGCTCGGCATGGTGGAATATACGCAGGAACATTTCGATGCCGCTCGCGCGAAGTTTCAAGCAGCGTTGTCCATTTATCCTTCTCATGAGCATTCGCTGCTTGCGCTCGGCGAACTTCAGCTTCGTACTGGGGACGCCGCATCGGCAGCACAAACCTTGGAGAAAGCCTACCAATTGAATGGAGCGGACTGGCGAAGTCATTTGCTGCTCGCTAACGCGCACATTCAGCTGAAGAATTACGAAAAAGCTTTGCCACATGCGACGCGTTCTGCGGAGCTCGGAAAAGAGCATGCGGCACCCGCTTGGATGCTTGTGGGCGAAATCATGGTCCAAGAGGCCAGACGCGAAGAGGCGAAGAAGGCTTTTGAAACTGTAGTCCGGAGTTTTCCGAGCGATCCCGCCGTTCCTGAAGCGAAAAAACAGCTCGCCGCGCTCGAAAGATCAGCGGTTGCAGAAGCCTCCAAACCCGTGCCTCCGCCTCCTCCAGTTCCGCAACCGCCTCCCCTAGCCGTGCGTCCCTGGGCGCCTCCAGACATCGACAGCAAGGAGTATCCGGCCGTTCAAGATGTGCCGTGCTCGGAGAGCGATCTGGTTCATCGGGCGCAGCTCAAGCTCATGCGTCAACTGGGAAATTTTGAGAGATTTCTGGCAACCGAACACATCGAGCATCAAGAAATAGACGCGCACGGAATACCGGGCGCTGTGCGCGAGAAGGACTTCAACTATCTTGTTTTCGTCAAACACCCCAAACCAGGCATGTCCTTTTTGGAAGAGTCGCGCGATGGCGGGGAGAATCTCGGCGCCTTCCCGACGTCACTGGCGACTCAGGGACTGGCCGCGCTGGCAGTAAGCGTGTTCGACCCCAATTATGAGGGAGATCTCATCTATAAGTGCGAGGGGCTGGGAGCATGGCGCGGACAGGCAGTCTGGCGGCTGCGCTTCGAACAGCGGAAAGATCTGCCGTCGCGCATTCGGATCTGGAGGAACAGCCGGGGCACTTACTCGATACCATTGAAAGGCCGTGTGTGGATTTCGGCGAGCAGCTACGATGTACTCCATGTCGAGACGGATCTCCGAGAACCAGTGAAGGAATTGGAACTGACGCGCGATCATTTGCTGATCGACTACGGCCCCGTTAAGTTTGAGAGCGGCGGAACAACGCTTTGGCTGCCGTGGGACGCGGAGATGTTTATGGAGTTACACGGCAAGCGGTACCATCATACTCACACGCTGCGCAACTACATGCTATTTTCGGTGGACACCGCTAATACCATCGCCAAGCCGAAGCAAGCTCCCGAGCAAGAGCAGAAATAGCGGCAAGTTTTGTAACAATTCCGCGAAATTTCGCCCGCGAAATTTCAGCCGTGCACTCTCCAGCAGGCTATCGCATTGGGATCTCGTCTCTTCCGCCAAAAGAAAACGCCCCCGTCATAGCCGAGGGCGTTTTGACATGACAAACCGTTGAAGCTATTCGGCCGGTTACTGTTGAGGTGGCTTCGTTGGCGTCGGAGTGGCTGGTTTAGGTGCAACCGGCTTGGCAGTTGCCGGAGTCGCCGCGCCCGCCTTGACCGGATAGGCTTGATCGTAGAGGCGAACGATTTCCTGGGTGACATCGATCTGATTGGAAGCGTAGAGAATCGGTGAATTCTGGCCGGAGGTATCCAGAACCACGCTGTAGCCATTCTCGCGCGCGTAGCGGTCCAAAACGTCGACCATTTTGCGCCCGATGCGCTCGAGAACTTCCTGCTGCGCGGTGTTCGCGTCTTCCTGAAAATCGGTTCGTCTGCGATCGAGGCGCTGCGTGAGTTTCTGCCCTTCCGCCGTCAGACGCGCTTCTTCTTCCTGGCTGAGCTTGCCCTGGCCTGCCTGGAGCTTTTGCTGCAGATCATTGATCTGCTTGGTCAAACCGTCGATTTCAGCAGAACGCGGCGCAAACTGCGATTGAAGTTCCGCGGAGGCCTGCTTGCCTTCGGCAGTAGTCCCAATGGCACCGCGTAGATTGATGATGCCCACCAGCTTGGCAGCTCCTGCGGCGCCGGCCGCGGGGGCTGCCTGGGCCCAGGCTGCGCCTGTGCTAATGAAACATGCTGCAGCCAGGGCTGCGGATCTCAAAACAATTCTCAAATTCACTTTATTCTCCTTGTTGTGGATGATCGCGATGAAATCGAGATCAACCGGAACCAATTCTTCATTGGCTTGAAAGTGTTTCGCCTGCCAACGCATTCCGCGGGCACCGCGCAAACTTTGGAGTATAGCCGAGGCCCTCGTTCTGCTGCAATCAGAAAGCTTCGGAGACTCAAGCCTATCGGGTTCTCGCTCCTCGCTTGCAACGGCACTCCTTAGTTCGGCATCGGGAAGATCAACAGCCGATTATTGGCTTGATCGACGATGACGGCAAGATTCGTAAACTGATCAATGGCAACACCAAATTGCCCCGATCCCGGAAGCCCAATCGTCTGAACGGTCTTCAACGGTCTTGAGTTCGTATCGACGAGGGATGCGGTTTTGCCGGCGAGGTTAGTGGTCAGGATCGCCCCGGTCTGTGGATTGATTGCAAGTGCAGTCGGATTGATGCCAACATTTACGGTGATAGCCTGGCCGGAATCCGGGTTAAATGACGAAATCACGTTGCCGCCGCTGGAACTGGCATAGAACACGCCATTGTGGGACGTTCCGGTTGAGACCGTGGGGTCAAAAACGAGACCGGTCGACGGGGCAGTGACAAAGCCAGTCGCAGCAGTGGTGCTGAGAATGGGGGTGCTGGCCCCGATATCCACCACCTGGAGAGACCCTTGGGGAGCAGAACCGCTGATGAGCTGCAGTGATGTGACAACAGCTATCCCCTGATTGTTGGTGCCGCGGTCCGGGTCGATGGCCACCGCCGTAGGCTGTTGGAAACCGCCAATGCTGATAGCGGTTAGCGAAGTGGCTGGAGTGGTTCCGAAGAGCAAGTCAAGATTAATTTCAGAGACGGTATTTGAACCCGTGTTCGCGATAATCGCCGCACCCGATGCATCGTTGATGGCAACTCCTGCCGGGCCCGTGCCAGTGGCGACGGAAGGAACAGCGAGCGAGTTTGTAAGCAGGTTGACGATGGAGGCCGTGCCATCGCCATTGTTGGCGACGACAGCCAATCCGAAGTGCTGGCTCAGGGCCACGCCCTGGGGTATCGCGCCTACGGCAATGGTGCTGAGAATGTTGCCAAAGTTGGGATTTTTTACCGTTTGACCACCGACGGTCACGGTTGGATTGATATCCACCACGGAAATGTTGTTGCAACCGCTGTTGCTGACCACGGCGATGGGCGAGAAGGGCCCGTTCATCAACTGGTCCGCGATGGCCACGGAGCTGGGGTGTTGGGTGTTTGGCGTGGTGGGAGCGCAGGCCAGGGTCATATCCACGGCTTGAATCACGAAAAAGTCCGTAGCGTTAGACTGGACACCGTTTCCGTTAACCGCGTCGAGCGCGTACCGGTGGGGGAACGATAAGTTCGAAGCCGGAATGGTAACTGTGAGTTGCCTGCTGCTCACAAATTGAACGTTGCTCGCGGGAATGGCAGTGCCATCCAACCGAACCTGGGTTGCGGCATCAAAGCCCGAACCGAAAACTTGCACGCCGGCCAAGTCCGTAGCGGAGGTGAGCGTACCCTGAGGGACGGTGGCATTAGGAATGCCGCCAACGACGCCCAATCCGGGATTAGGACTCGGAACGACAATTTCCGAAATCTGCGCTGCTTTTAGGGCGTTCGCCGGCGTCGGCCCAAGATTGACGATGCTGATGTTTCCACTCCCGGACATCACTACGAAGGCCTGGTTGGTCGCCGGATCGACGGCGATGCCTCCCCAAAGCGTCAGAGAGTTGGTCGTGCCGTTCTGGACCGACAACGTAGCTTTGCCCGTTCCGGGCACGCCGATCAGAGCATAGCGCTTCGCGGTAACAGGATCGGAAACAGAAACCTGATTCTGCCCAGGATTGTAAGAGACGATGGCGTTCGAATACGGCTGCCACGCGACAACTGTGGTACCCAGCAATTCAGGACTGTTGGCGCACGTGGTCGAATAAAAAGTGCACGTAGCGAAGAAGGAAATCGAGCTGATGGTCTGGTCTAAAGCATTGAGCAAGTTAATTTGGGGCCCATTTGAGCCGGTGGCGTTGGCATCGGCAAGCGCGGCTGTGTTGGTAATGGGGTTGATGGCAATACCTTGAGTCGTCTGAGACAGGCCGCCAAAGATCAAATTCGGGGTGCTATAAAAGACCTGGGCGGGAGTTACTCCGTTGGCGTCAGGAGTGAGAGTTACCGTGCCGCTCGAGGTGGAGTTCAAGATGTACGTGAATGTAGTGTCGCTTGCAGCGGCGACGTTGAAGACGCCATTAAAATTCGCGGTGGTGCTATTGCCAGAGGCTCCAGGTCCCGGCACGCCCATAATTAGAACTGTCCCGGCATTGCCAGGCACCAGACCATTGGAAGTCGTGGTGGTAACGGTTACGATTCCAGCGGCAAGGGTGAGCGACTTGATGAAGGCGGAAGTGGAAGCCTTGGTCACATCAACGCCGCGAACAACGCCAGAGCCCCCGGGCGTAACCAGCGCCAGATGGCCGTGAGGCTCCATGGCAATCTGCGGATAGGCACCTGTATTCAGCGTGACCTGGGCGAATTCACAGGGTGCCGTCAGTGACGAGGTGATACAGCCAAAGGGATTGGTTCCCGTATTCAAATTTACGAGGAACCCAAGGTTCGCGACGGAAGAAGCCGAGGTCGAAGAATACGCCACCAGCGCCATGTTCGTATCAGGGTCGACACCAATCGAGTACGGAAACGGTTGTGGCGAAGCCTGGCCTTGCAGGGCGTTGGAGAGATCGACGGTGAAAGGCGTCCCTGGGGCCTGCACAGGAGCACCGGGAATCGGCAAAACCGTTACGCTTTGATCCATGTAGTTGACCACGGCAACCGTGTGGTTGTTGCGGTTTACGGAGAGACCAGTGGGAACCTTGCCTACAGGCACGGGACTACCGACAGGGGTCAGGACGCCACTTCCGATGTTGTAGAACTGCACGGCGCCAGACTTAGTGACGTCAGAACCGACTTCAGCGACGGCAAGGACTCCAAGAGTGGGATCAATATCGATTGCGCTGGGATTAGCGCCCGCGGCCACTAGAGTTGCTCCGACTGTGGGCGGATTCGTCGAATAGTTGGGAAAAACGGCTAGATTCGTAACAGCGGGGTTGTTTTCAAAGGGGAGCGGGGGCGTTGTGCGGGCTACGGAGAGAGAATAGAGTCCAGGGTTCCCCGTATTAATCGGACCGCTAGGGAATTGCACTTGGAGTTGCCTCGAAAAGGACAGCGGCTGCCCCTGACCGTTCGTCGCGCCGGGAATGGTGGTGCCCTGAAAAAATACATTGGCCAACTGGCCACCCGGGCCAAAATAGCCGCCGTCAATCGTCAGACCAATATTCCCGGAAGACACAAATCCCTGGATGATGTCGCTCGGAGAGGAATCCAAAGCCGTTGGGCGTACGGGGATAATGTTGTACGCAAACGTCCCTCCTGGAGTTGTGGTAACGGGCTGGCCAGGATCGGTGACGGAAATAGTGACTGGGTTGGCGTCCGCCCTCGCTAGATCTGCTGCAAGCAGGCGGATACGGGCACCAGTCGAAGGCGGACTGGGGACGGTTGCCGTAGGGATAGGAAACAGTACCTTGATCTGGCCAGATGCCGATGTGAGTGTCGTCTGGCCGGTGTTCGCGTCGGTCAACGTGATGATCGAGGCCGAAGAGATGTTCGGGGCGTCGAGGTAGATGTCCCAGTAGGCGGCGCCCTGAGGAGCGATGGTCGGGGAGATTCCGTTAAAGGTGATTGGCCCGCCGGGGGTGATAGTGATCGTCGCAAGTGCAAAACGCGTAGGATCTGTCACAGAAGTAGCGACGACAGTGACGATCGTGGGTGTGGTACTCGCGCCCGAAGGGGTACTAGCTGTGGGAACAACGGCGGGAGCAGTGTATACGCCATTCGCGTCTATGGAGCCGCATCCCGTGGCGTTGCCACTCACGGTGCAGGTAGCGAGAGACTTAAACGGATTGGGATCCGAGGCAGATGCAGCCGCAGTGGGACTTGATTGTGTGACAAGCCAGGTCACACCCTGGGTTTTAAGGTCATTGGTGAGGACGGCAAAGAAAGGCTGCTGTTCATTTGTGGGGACGGCGGCGCTGCTGGGAGTGAGCGTGACGAGGATACCGGAGTCGACAAACAGCGAGATCGTGCCGGTCCCCGCCTTGGATGAGTCCGCCACCGATTGTGCAGTAATGATAATTGTCAATCCGGGAAACGTGGTTGGGTCGGGGAGGGCTGACGGGGCAGTAAATGTGGCGGTCCCGGTGGCCTGCTCGTTGGAGAGAGTACCGAGAGTGCCGTCCGTGGGACAAGCGACGGCCGGCTTCGTTGTTAGTTTGCCCGTGGAATCCGTAGTGCTCGTCGTGTAGGTGCAGCCCACCCACTTCACAGTCGTGTCCGTCGGGCCGACAACCGTCGCGGTCAGCGTGGTCGACTGACTCAGAATGAGGACTCTACTCGGGACGGACGATTGGATGGTTACGGTAGTCACAATGGCGCCCGAATTCTTGCTCCCGCATCCGCTAAGAAACAAGCACGGCGCTAGAACCGCAAGTGTCAGGTAGCTCGAAATCTTCCACAACTTCATTTCCCTAGCCTCCCCAAGTTAACCCGCGCCGCAATTGCCGCGGGCAACCGGTCAAATTCCCCAGACTGCTCCAAGTGCTCCGCCGTTCCGGGCAACTAAAACGTCTTTCCTACGGTGAAACGGAAAGTTGTCTTGGGCTCGAAGTAGTTGAGCCGCCCAGGATTGTTCAAGAACCCCAATTGAGGCACAATTTGGCTTTCCCAGAGATTCGGACTCAGCCCATCCAAGGTGTTCCTCCAAGAATTGAGCGTGCTCTGATTTACGAACGGACTTGGAGCTGCAATCTGCGAATATAATCTGTTTAGGTTATAAGCATAATAAATCCGGAAGGGCGCCTGCACGATCGGAAGATTCACGCCGAATTCGATCCCCGCCGAGTCTCTTATCCGGAAATTCGTTCCGGACGCAATCCCCAGAGTCTTGGTAAGCGGGGCGGTCGGAAAGTTAGAAGTAATGTTCGCGATGCCCGTAGGATCGAGGTGCAAGGCATCGTTACGGAGAATTCCATCCGTTCCCGCGTCGACGAAGAGAGACATACTTACGGGACCGGCGATGGGGATGCGATATTCGATGTTGCCGGAAGTTTGAAAGTCGCCGCCTGGCAGGGTAGCGGTGTACACCAGGACAGGAAGGTTGAAGGATCGCAACGTCCCCGCGGAAAGAGGGTCGTGATAGAACAGCGGTTGCGCAGTCACGGTCGGAATGAATACCACGGGAGAGATCGAGCGAATGTCGAATCCGCGAAGATCGTTTTCGCCGCCCATATAGAATCGGCTGAACGGGGGCACTTCCTTGCCGCCATATCCGGTAACGTAGGCGGCGGTGAAGTGCAGGCCGATGGCATTGCGGCGCTTGTTGATGGGGTGGAAGTACTTGATGTCGAACACGTTGGTGAAGGTGTTCACATTGCCACCCAACGGTCCGCCCTGGAAGGACAGCGAATAATAAATGCTTTTGCCCTTGGTGGCGTTGATCGGATTATCGATGGTGTTGTAACTGATGGAGGGCGTGATGGTGCTGGAGATGATACCGTTCAGCGCGCTCGGGCCCGCGATGGCGCGGAATTGCAATTGCTCGAATAACAGAGAAGAAGCCTGATTAAACGCAGTGATGTTCGTGCGCGTGAGACCGTAGGAAAGGCCAAACCGAGCGAAAGAAAAACGCTTCATGGGGTAGCTGGCGAAGGTGGTGAACCCGGTACTGTTCTGATCATAGTTCTGGACGAATTGCGGATTGACGCTGACCTGCTGGCCGAAAAGGAGGGCTTCCTGCTTGGCTTGGTTAAAGTTGTACTTGCTGGAAAAGACCGTGAAGCCGGTGGAGATGGGACGGTCGAAAAGGTAAGGTTCCGTGAAGCCGAATTGCAGGACGCGCTGTATTTCACCAAATTGGGCGGAAAAAGTCAGCGTTTCGCCTAACCCGAGGAAGTTGTTGGTCTGATAGGTGAGTCCGATAAAGCCGCCAGCCAAGCCGCTGACGCCACCCTGCAGGCCGATGGACTGTTTGCCTTTTTCTTTAAGTTTCAAATTAATATCGACGGTGCCGTCTTTGGTGTTCTTCTGCAGCGCCACGGCTTTATCGGCATCAATTTTGTCGAAATAGTTGAGCTGGTTGAGGCGGAGTATGCTGATGTCCCAATAGCGTTTGTTGAAGAGCTGGCCTTCGTCGATCAGCAGCTCACGGCGAATAACCTTGTCGCGCGTGGTGGTGTTGCCGCTGAAGTTGATACGGTGGACATAGTATTGCTTTTGCTCGTCAAAGCGCAGGGTAAGGTTGATCTTTTTTGCGACGTCATCAATATCAAAATCCGGTTCGGCGGTGAAATCAATGAAACCGTACTGTCCATAGGCATCCGTATAGTTCTTGAGAGCTTTGCGGAGTTTGTCCACGCTAAGAATATCGCCTTCTTTGAGGGGGAAAAGCTCCTTCAGTGGTTCTACCTTGAGTGATAGCGCTTTGTCCGGGTCCGAGCTGACGATTTTGAGCGTTCCCATCCGGTAGCGCTCGCCTTCTTCGATCTTAATGGTGATATTGACCGCTTTGCCGGTGTGCGGCCGAAGTCCGGGAACCGGAACACCGCGGCGCACAATGTCTTGGTTTTCCAAAATTGGGCCGTTGGGAGCCACCACAACGCGAAAATAACCATTGTCCTGGTACAGACCGCGAACGCCGACTTCCAGGTCTTCGTTTAGCTTTTCGCGGTCATAGGTCTTGGACAAAACGGGGATGTCCATAAAGTACAGCGGAATTCCGTATGGGCGGTCATGCCTCATGGCCCGGATAAGTCTGCGGTCGCTAAACGCGTGGTTTCCGACGAACTTGATCTTGCCGACTTTAACCTTGGGACCTTCTACAATCTTGAAGACCAGAATCACAGCATTGCTGGAGGCGATGCGTTCGTATTGCGGGGTCACTTTCGCGAACTGGCGGCCGTGCTCTCCAAGCAACTCCTTCAGCACCACTTCGGCCTTCTTGATTTTCGTGGGATCGAACGGGCTTTCCACGGAGAGGCCAACCTTCCGCTCCTTAAAGCGGTCGAGAATATCCGATTCCGTGACCGAATGAATGCCCTCGTAACGGATGCGCCGGATTTGCGGGCGCTCCTTCACCTCGAAAATAATAATTTTGGCGTCGGCGCGATCGGGAGAATCTTCGACACGCAGCTTTACGTCCTCGAAGAACTGCGTGTTCCAGAGAGCCTGGAAATCGCGGCGCAAGGTCTCTTCGTTGTAGGGATCGCTCTCGCGGCTGAAGACGCGGGCCTTGAGGGTGTCGCTGCGGATTCTCCGGTTGCCAATAAATTCGATGCGCTCGATTACGAATTGCGGCTGGCTGTTGGGGGCTTGCTGGGAAGCTTGAGGCCCGGTTGTGGCGGCGGAATCGTCGCTTGAAGAATCGGAGGAAAATGAAGATTGCCCGGGAGCCGCGGACGCAGACGCGTCCGCAAAGAGATTTTTACGCGTTGCCGCAGGCGAACTGGCCGCGAAAAAGAGAAGAACCGCTGCGATCCAGGTGACCCGCGACGCGAAAACTCCAAATGGCAAACAGACTCTGCTATAAGCGGCCGATGAGGTCTTCAGGGCCGCGCCCCCGAAACACAATTTGCTATTCTCCCGCCGGACCCGGTGTGGGCCGGTCGTTCGCTGACCCCGACCTGGTCGAGGTCTCCCGTGCGTTGTGTCAGATTCGCTAGTGGATAACCGGGGTTGCCTCAACGACAGGACGGAATGCCAAGGCTTCTCCAGCGACGTAAATTTGCAGCGTCGCCGGCCTCTGGATGCCCCCCTGGATGAGCGCCTCCGAGAGCGGATCTTCGACATATTTCTGAAGAGCCCGCCGGAGCGGCCGTGCCCCATAGTTACGGTCCGCACACGTTTTCTCGAGGATCCACTGGCGTGCTTCCGGCGACAGCACGACCTGCACCTGCCGGTGAATCAGCGTGTCGTTCAGCTGGCCCACCAGCAAATCGATGATGCGGAGCAGATCTTCGTCGCCGAGTGCGTTGAATATGATGACTTCGTCCAGCCGGTTGAGAAACTCCGGATTGAACGCCCGTTTGACTTCGTTCATCACCATCTCTTCGATGGACTTCTGGCTCGCTTCATCAGCGCCAGACTGGAACCCTATGGAGGTACGCCTCTGCAAATGCCGCGCACCAAGATTGGAAGTCATGATGATGATGGTGTTCCTGAAATCGACGGTGTTGCCGAGACCATCCGTTAACTGCCCGTCTTCAAACACCTGAAGAAGAATGTTGAAAACGTCCGGGTGCGCCTTCTCGATTTCATCCAGGAGGATGACCGAGTAAGGAGTCCGGCGGACCCGCTCCGTCAACTGCCCGCCTTCTTCGTAGCCGACATACCCTGGAGGCGCGCCGATAAGTTTCGAAACGGAGTGCTTCTCCATGAACTCCGACATATCGAAGCGTACCAACGATTTCTCCGAACCAAACAGGAATTCGGCGAGGCGCCGCGCGACTTCGGTTTTTCCTACGCCCGTCGGCCCGAGGAAGAAGAAGCAGCCCACGGGGCGCAGCGGAGACTTGAGGCCCGCCCGGCTGCGGCGAATGGCGCGGGCGAGAGCGGTAATGGCTTTGTCCTGGCTGATAACGCGCTTGTGCAGCTCGGGCTCGATGCGCAGGAGTTTCTGCTGCTCGTCCTCTTTAATGGAGGTGACGCCGATTCCGGTCCACCGCGACACCACTTCCTCGATATCTTCGCGCGAAACGATACCGGTGGAGGCATCATCCAGCTTGTAGCGCTCGCGAAGCACGCGTAGGTTTTCTTTTTCCTTGCGCTCTTCCTCGGAATAGAAACGCGCCTTTTCGAATTCGTGATTGGCAATGGCCGTTTCCATGCGGTGGGTGATGAACTTCACGCGCTTCTGGACTTCGCCGACTTCTTCGGGGACAGTGGCCTGACGCAGCTTGACGCGCGCGCCGGCTTCGTCAATGAGGTCGATCGCTTTATCGGGAAGGAAACGGTCCGGGATGTAGCGGTTGGAAAGATAAACGGAGTAGCGCAGCGCCTCATCCGTATAGCTGACGGCATGAAACTTTTCGTAGCGTTCGCGCACGCCCTGGATGACCTGAACGGCTTCTTCTTCATTGGGTGCGGGAACTTTTACGGCTTGGAAGCGCCGCTCGAGCGAGCGGTCTTTTTCCACGGATTTGCGGTACTCGCCGGGCGTCGTTGCGCCGATGCACTGAATCTCTCCGCGCGAGAGCGCAGGCTTTAAAATGTTCGCGGCATCCAGCGAGCCTTCCGCGGAGCCCGCGCCCACAAGCGTGTGCAATTCGTCGATAAAGACGATCGAGTTCTGGCTCTCCATCAGTTCCTTCATGATGGTCTTAAGCCGCTCTTCGAATTGCCCGCGGTATTTGGTGCCAGCGACAATCAACGAAAGGTCGAGCGAAAGGATACGCTTGTCGGCCAGGAAAGGCGGGACGTCGCCGTCCGAGATGCGCTGCGCAAGCCCTTCCACAATGGCCGTCTTGCCGACGCCCGGCTCACCAATCAAAACGGGATTGTTCTTCGTGCGGCGGCAGAGAATCTGGATGACGCGCTCGACTTCGTTTTCGCGGCCAACCAGAGGGTCGAGTGAGCCTTC
>JBGPLB010000067.1:0-23117 GCA_041486245.1 Candidatus Acidiferrum sp. | reverse complement strand
GAGCGGCATGCCCGTGACGAAATGCGCGCCGCTTCCCGGCGGATGTAGGGGCGGGGGTTGCCCCGCCCTGGACGGCGCGAACGCCGTCGCAACACCGGCGATTCTTCCGCCGGAGACCAAACCGTAGCGCGCTGAATCCGCGGGATCATCGCCATCCATTTTCCGAATGTCCTCTTGCCGAACGTTGTCGCGCACGAGCGCCGGCATGCACTCGATCAGCTTGCTGCAATTTTCCGTGATGACCCACGCGTTGGACTCCAGCAGTTGATACATGAACTGCCAGCCCCCGATGCGGTCATCGTCGGCGGGCGCGGGCCGCGGCAGGCCGTTCGCTGTCAGCACATCGCCGAGTTGCTCTGCAATCGAAGCTTCGGCGGTACGATGCGCAAACGCATCCGGCGAGAGAAACACTTCGCTGATGTTCTCGCGGCCGCTGCGCTCGGCAATTCCCTGCGCGAGCATGCGCGGCGAGAGACCGTTCTGCACAAACTCTCTATATGTGACGATCCGTGAGCTCTGGGTAGCACCGGCATCTTGCCGGCGATTTTCACGCATGGCGCCACTGACGAAACCCGCCGGCTGGAAGGTGGCGCCACCCGGCACTGCACAATGCCAGTACACCGCACTGGGATGCTGAAAGCCCCAATCGATCGAAATCCAGCGCGGCCACCACGCTTCGAGCCGGATTTCCTCGGGCCGCGCAGTGTGCCGCCCATAGTCGAAAATGTCGAAATATTGTCCCGCGAAAACGTTCCAGTCGCCGTCGAGAAACGCCTTGCGCAGATGTTCGGGCAGCGCTTCCAGCGTGCGACGGTATTCCGCGTCGTTGGCGTAAATCGGATTGTCGTCGAGCCGCGCGCGAATAAATTCGTAATCGCGAGGATCGTACAGATCCGGCCGATCGAACCCTGCCGGGGGCTTGCGGTCGAGCCACAGCGATTTCACCCAGGCGTGTCCGATGTTCCCGGGATTCGTCGCTCCCGCCATGTTGCAGAAACTTCCCGGAACGGGACAGCGGTTGCGCGAAGTCAGAAAATGCCATTGCTTGAATGTAAAATGTGTCAGCTCATCGAGCCCGATGAACAAGAACTCCGCGCCCTGGTATTGGTAGACGTCGTTTTCATTGCGGCAGTAACCGAATCGTGTCGTCGAGCCGTTCCGCCAGGTCACGATGTGCTTGGACTCGTTGTACTTCTTGTACAGCGCACGAGGCACGTCTCGCCGGAAGTACGCGAGCAGCGACGATTCCAATTCAGGGTACGTGCGACGAAGCAGAAGCGTGTCTGCTCCGGCCCACGCGTTAGCCTGAAAGATCGCTTCCCAAAGCAGCGCTTTGGTTTTGCCCGGGCCTGCTGCTCCGCCAAACAGCCGATACTTGGCAGGGCTGAGGTGAAACTGCTGTTGGCGAGGAAAGGGCCGGTAATATTGGCTGAAGTCCACTTAACGATATATCTTCGAGAATCGGCTGCCCACAATCCAGGCAGCAACGGAACTGAGCATGCCGGCCTTCACGCCCAGCCCAAGCGTCTGCCACGAAGCCAGGAACGCCCAGACGAAACCGCCAACACCCAGGACCTTCAGCACGTAGTCGAGATGGATCGCGTTCGTAAGCTTTTCAAGAAATGATTGCTGGGGAACGGGTACCAAGCTCATTTGTTCGCTCCTTCCGCTGCGCGTCTGGCAACGGCGCTATCGATATCAATCACAATCTCCGGCGCCTCCTCTGAGGTCGCCGAAGCCGCCTTGCCGTATTTCATTTCCAACAAGCGTTCCACCATGCGCTGCGCGATTTTCTGGTCGCCCGATTTCACGAGCCGCGCACAAGCCAGGTAGATATTCACGTGTTCGTGCATGGCATCCACAAACCCAGCCCCATCCTTAGGCAGCGGTTCCGAGCCGGGCGGAATATCCACCGTATCTTTCTCATGTCTGACCGTAGGCTTGCCGTTAGGCGTGTGCATGGGTTCGTCCTTGGCCTTGTTCTCTTCGCTTGGGACGCGCGACGTTCCCGTGCCAGCCTTTTTCTTGCTTTTCTTGGGCCGGCTATATTTTTCACCTTCCGGAGCCTGAGCCACCTCAGCGCACGCATCGCGTTCCTTACCGGCCGCGGCGGAGGATGCGGCGGCCGCAGTGGGAAAATCGCGTGCATCGTCAGACGCAGCCCTGCCCTTTTCCAACGGCGCTTCCTTTTCCTGCGCCGTGCGAGAAGGTGAAGCTTGACCATGACCGTTCACTCTTGCTGCGCTCGTATCATGGCCGTTGCTTTTCATTTTCGGAGTTTCGCTCCGTTTTGCCGGGGTGACGCCGCGCGTCCGGCGAACCTTTTCCCGCGAACCGGGGTCGAGCGTCGATGCAGGGCGCTTCGCGCGCTCCGGCGACTTCTCGATCGTCGATTCAGAGTTCACGGCTGTTTCGTTTCCGCTGGTCTGGGGCTCAACACATGTACGCAGTTTTCTGCGGGCTGTCAGTTGTTGACTGTCGGCTCGCAAATCGTCCGCGACCGCGATCCGCGCAGCTTAGACCAGCAATTTTGCCGTAAGGCCGCTGCCGCCGGTCGACGACGTAAACTTGATACGCAAGAATTTTGCCTGCACCGCGGTCACCGTGCGGGCCTCGCCCGCGGTGTTTGTCGTGCTGTCGATGGTCTGATATTCGGAATCGAGATCGGCCATGGCGCCCTGCAAAGCAATACTGACGGCCGTCGGCGCGGTCCCAAAAATCGTCTGCCAGCGTACCGATGTGCCGCCGTCAGGCAGGCCTGTGAAACTGGGAATGGCGAACTGGCTGCCCGCCTGGGCGCTGCCAGGAAAAGTCTCGTTGTTGAAGCTAAAGCCCACGTCGCCGGAGAAAAGCGAAAGCGGTGGAGTCACATTCTGATAGCTCGGCATCTTGGCTCCTTCTTGTGCAACACGTTGCTGCGCGGCATCGTTCGGAGACCGCCCGGAACTTGCTCGCGCGAAGACACTTCGGCGCCAGCGTCGTTGCGGCGCGAACCTGCTCGTTTTATAACCAAAGTGCGGGATTTTTCTACGTTCGCCGCTTGGAGACGGCGCTAAAAGACAGACCTAAAAAGCAAAACGCCCCGGCATCGCCGAGGCGTACTTTTCTACGAGAGAAAGTGTACCACATTCTAATTTTTTGTCAAGAGAAATCTTTAAATTTTTTCAACTTTTCTTGACTCCCTTTGTTTTCAAGAGCATAGTCACTTCGTTACCTCGGAATTTTCCCGCCTGGAAGTCAAGGAGGCCATCATGCCGCATTATTGCCACCAAGTCAGTTATACCAAGGAAGCCTGGGCTAGCCTAATGGCCGATCCCCAGGATCGGCTCGATATCGTCCGCATCCCCATCGAAAAGCTTGGCGGAAAACTGCATTCGGCGTTTTTCGCGTTTGGCCCGTTCGATGTCATCGCCATCACCGAGATGCCCGACAACATTTCCGCTGCGGCTATCGCCATCGCCTTCGCTGCCGGCGGAGCGGTTGCCAACATCCAAACCACGCCGCTGATGAGCGCAGCACAAGCTATCGAAGCGATGCGCAAAGCCAGTACCTGCGGCTACAAGTCCGTGGTTTCGAGGACCGGAGCCGCTGCCAAAGCCTGATTGCCCGTGAACGGCGCTTAGAAGCATATCCACTGGATTGAAAGCACCCCGAGTCCCTCCGCTCGGGTGCCAGAGCCAATTCCGTGCCCCAGCTCCTCGCGGTGCTAGACATTCCCATAAGAGGGGCCTTCCATGGGCACTCGTTCCAGATGCTTCCCTTCCTCGCAGCAGGGCTCGGCACCGTCATCGGCGTCGCGCGAACCCTCGCGCGGTTTTTCCACAGGCATGCGCAACGTAATCTTCTCGACTAAAATTGATTCGATAGTTTATAGTCCAGTCATTCCGCCTTGCACCCAGCCAGGAGGCCGGAGAGCTGTTGGTTAGGAGCAACGGATGATCATTGGCGAAAGATTGCGCGTCCTGCGCGAAGAAAAGAAACTATCGCAAGGCGACATAGAAAAACGAACCGGCCTGCTGCGCTGCTACCTCTCTCGCGTGGAGAATGGCCACACCGTGCCTGCTATTGAAACACTCGAAAAACTTGCGCGAGCACTGGAAATGCCGCTCTACCAGCTTCTTTACGATGGTGACCAACCACCCCGGCCGGATGTACCCGCCGCCTGGACCGAATCCAGCGGGAATGCCTGGGGCAGTTCTGGCAAAGACTTGCGCTTCATGAGGAAGCTGCGGTTATTGCTGAGCAAGATGGACCAACACGATCGCTCTCTGCTGCTCTTCACGGTCCAGCAAATGGCGAAGAGGAAGAAAGCGCCTGAGTTGGCTGCAGCCGCTTCAGCGGACTAAATTTGCTACTCGATCCTGGCACCACAAAGTTCACAGTAGAAATTTCTTCGCTTCTCTTGCCTTGGGTTGATCGCGCTCCGCGACTAAACAGAGGATCTCCTCCGGGAGCAGCGTCGGCGTTTGGATGCGGAATCGGTCCTGCTCGTCCAGGCCCGGCCGCGCCTCTGGTGCGCAGCGCTCTGCTAGACTCTGTGTGTGCTATCCCAGAAACTAACTCCGCGCCTTGCCAATATCCGCCTGCATCCGATTAAGGCCCTCGACCCTGCCTTAGTTTACGAAGCCCGCATAGGCCCCAACGGCGGCCTGGAACTCGATCGCGTATGGGCTCTCTATTCCGCGGACGGCCGCTGGGTCAATGGCAAGCGAACCGCCACCATGCATCTCATTCGCGCCGCGTACGCTCCGGACATCAGCTCCGTTACGCTGACTGTTCCCGGAGATCGGCGCAAGATCCCCGCGATGACGTTTGCGTTCCCAGATGACACCGACGGCGCCGCGGAGTGGTTCAGCATGTACTTTGAGCAGATGATTCAGGTCCGCTACACGCGCGAAGGTTTTCCCGACGATGGCCTCGCCACTGGCCCTACGATTGTTTCAACGGCCTCGCTTGGAGCTGTCTGCGAGTGGTTCCCTGGGATGACGCTCGACGAAGCCTGCCGGCGTTTCCGCACCACGCTCGAAATCGACGGCGGCCGCTCCGTGAACATAAATGGCGCCGCACCCTCTGCAGGTGCGTATGATCCCGGCAGCTCCGCGGACGCCTCCGAGACGTTGCCAGCCTTTTGGGAAGATCAACTCTTCGCGGAGAGCGAAAGTAGCGTCGTGCGCTTCAAGATCGGCGACGTCGCCTTCGAGGGCAGCAACCCCTGCGCCCGCTGCCCAGTTCCCTCTCGTGATTCGCACACCGGCGCCGCGGACGGCGCCTTCCAGAAGCGCTTCAGCGAACTGCGCCGCGCGCAGCTCCCTCGCTGGGCGCCCGCCGCGCGCTTCGATCACTTCTACCGCCTCGCAGTCAACACCCGCGTCCCCAGCACCGAATGTGGCAAACTACTCCGCCTCGGCGACCGGCTATTGTTGCCATGAGAATTTCTCCACTCTATGAGAACATCTATCTTCAAGGGAAATTCTTACAATGACGGCTTCTGTAAATCTTGCGTTGCGCGCATTCTACATCCTGGCTGGAGTCGCATTAATCGTTTACTCGTTCGTGCTGTCTTCCAGTCGGATGGTCATTTATGCGCCCGTGATCTTCGGCGTTCTCTTGATTATTCAAGGGCTATCCGGAACTTGAATCAGTTGCCTTCTGTCCGGTACGGGCAGACGAAATTGAAATGGTGAAACTGCATTCGACTCAGGATTCATTGCGAAAGTATTTCCTCGGCGGAAACATGGCGCGCCGCAGCAGTTCTTTCCCGCAGCGGTTCCGCACTTCTTCCGTCCAGTTTACCCAGCTGCGCTCGCTTAGGCCGAGAAAATGCCGCGCATTCTCGTAGGGCGCGAGCCCGAGGTAATACAGCCGGAACAGCACCATGCGCGAAGCCCAATCCGGCCCTTCGAGCGCTTTCTGCCCTGCCAGCGCAAAGTCCGCGACCCATTCGTTGAGCCGCGGACGAAAATCCGGCCGCCACAGAAATTTCCCGGTATCTTTCCAATTTAGCGCCGAAACGCCGCGCTTCGTTTCCAGCACTTCGCGCGCGCCTCGATAAACTTCCCAGCAGACGTCAAACGCCAGTTCCGGTTTTACGCTCATGGCTCCTCCGCCACCGCGCACTCGGCGTGCGCTTCCCCGCCTCAACCACTCATCGCCAACTGTGCTGCCGGCCCATTTACAAGATTCAACAACTCACGGCTCGCAGCGTCATTCGCGATCTACGCCTTCTGCTGCGCACTCTCCGAACCGGCACCCGCCGCTCTTGCAACACCGAGTACTCCCACACCGTGCCGAAACCTTCCGCGCGCATGGCTTTATTCACAGTTCGGCACCGCTTCACCACCTCGTACGCCCCGAAACGCGGCTTCCGCATGTGCCGTAGTTGCGCGGAAATGCTCGCCGGCGGGTAATGCGTCAGCTTCGCCAGCTCATCGAGCGTCAACCACGTGGCGCATTGCCCCGCGCTTAGCATCACGTCGCGGATCACTTCGCGTTGTTTCCGCAGCTGGACCGGCTTTGTTTCTTTACGATTCGTCCTCCGCATCGTCGTTGCCTTTCCTCCTGCTGGTCATCGTTCCACGGCAGGAAACTCGTCGTTGCACTCGCCCTCTTCCTCATCAGGCGTCCACGCCGTCCGGTCGGGATCTTCGTAATCGCCTGCGCAGGCGCTGCAGGCATCCTGAGACGGCTGCGCAACCTCCACTCCGCTGTAGAAGCTGCGATGGCGCGGGCCTCTTTCCGCGGCTCCGGCAACCCCGATCCCGGAGAAGTTTTCCACCGATTTCCACAGGCCGTAACGCATAAGTATTCTTGACATGTCTTACTTATCTGCTATTGTGCGCGTCGTTCCTTAACGGAGGCCCTCTGCCCAGCCGCTCGACTCAGCCGCCTTGGGAGTTCCTTCTCTCGGCTTCGCGCAACTCCCTCCAGAGTTTTGAACTTTCGCGATTGGCTCACGCCGCGAATCTCCGCAAGGAAATTACCGCGCTGATCGACCAGTGGCTGGAGGAAAACGCCGCCGCTATGCTTGCCCGCTGGCTTCTCGAGCAGCGGGAACGCTCCGCACGGGCGCCGGACATGCTGTCGAGCCCCCCAACGCGGAGCAATGGGGCGCATTCCGTGTCCGATAATTTTCTTGCGGATCGAGCCGCTGCGCAGCCCGAAAATGGCGGCCCGTCCTGAGGTTTCGTTTGCTTTTTGCAGTATCTTGACCGCTTTTGAACTGAAAGTGCCGCGAATGCCCAGCTTCGCCTTGCTGCCCAATGGTGTGCTCTGCGGAGGCCGCGCAAACACGAATTTATCTCGCGCCGGACAACCCACGGCCGCAGCCTCCCACCACTGCGCCTCGCCATTCTGTTCGTTCTTCATCGCGCTATCTCCCAACCCCAACCAAAGCCAGACTTACGTCTTGGCTACGTTATATGAGTTATAGGACATGGTTTCTAGAAAACGGGCGCGCGGGTACCACGCGTGTGGCGACAAAAGCAGCAACTGCTTTCAACTGAGCTGAGCTACGGAACCTGAAGCATTTTTGAATTAACGCCCGGCACTGGAAGCAGCGGGCTGTTTTTCGAGGAGTTGCTCTTTCCGGTAAACCAAAGAATTGATGTCGTAGGTAGCGAGCTCAAATCCGTGCCCGTGGGTGATAGCGTCCGTTGGACACGCTTCGACGCAGTATCCGCAGAAAATGCAGCGCGAATAATCGATGTTGTAAACGCTGGCGTAGCGTTCCCCCGCGGAGATACGCTCGGCATCAGTGTTTTCAGCGGCTTCAATATAAATGCAATTCGCCGGGCAAGCCGCGGAGCAAAGAAAACATCCAACGCATTTTTCCAAGCCGGATTCGTCGCGGTGCAACACGTGGATCCCACGATAACGGGGCTGAAAGTGCACGGGTTCGAAGGGATAGTTCTCCGTGACCGTTTTACGAAACATATTCCGGAAGGTCACGCTGAATCCCTGAACCAGCGTGCTAAAGGTCTCGCCAACTTCTCGAAAAATGGATGCCATGAGTCACAAGTCTAGCAAACGCCTGGTGCACCGGCAAATAGGTATATACAAGCTGGTGAGAGTATCGCTCAGGTTTTCAGCGACTCGATAATCTGTTTTCCGTGGAAACGTCCGTTTTCAATGAATATCTCGCCCGTGTGCCGGCCCCCAATCACCACTCCGGCCAGATGGATCCCCGGGACGTTGCTTTCCAGCGTGTTGGGGTCGAGTGCTGGCTTTCGCGTTTCCCGATCGAGATGTACACCGAGGCTTTCTATAAAAGTAAAATCGGGGTGGTACCCGGTGAGAGCGAACACCTGGCGCGCACGCAGGTCTCGCTTCCCCGCCCCGTTCTCAACTACCACGTGATCCGGCTCAATTTGCACCACGCGTGTTTCGAAGAGAGCATGCACTTCGTCTGCCTTTATGCGATTTTCGATGTCCGGCTTTACCCAATACTTGATGGATTGTCCCAGAATGGCTTGCCGATGCACGAGTGTCACGCGCGCGCCGTTTCGAAAAAGATCTAAAGCAGCTTCCGCCGCGGAATTCTTCCCTCCGATTACGACCACGTCCTGGTTCCAGAATTCGTAGGGCTCCGTGTAGTAGTGGGAAACGTGGGGCAAGTCTTCGCCCGGAATGCCCATCTTATTAGGAAGATCGTAGTACCCCGTTGCCACGCAAATCTTTTTCGAGGCGTATTTTTCTTCCGTTCCCTCGTCCGTTCTCGTCACAACCGTAAACTTGCCATCTTGACCGTCCACGCGCACTACCTGCTCGAACAGCCGTAACTCCAAACCAAAATGCTCCGCCGCCTTCCGGTAATACTTCAGCGCCTCGGTGCGCACAGGCTTCTCCGCCGCACTTACCAGCGGCAAGTCGCCGATTTCTAGGAGTTCCGGAGTTGTGAAAAACACCATGTTGACGGGATAGTGGTAAATCGAATTGCACAAACAGCCTTTGTCGATCACCAAGGGTTTCATTCCCGCGCGCCGCGCTTCGATGGCGCAAGCCAGCCCGGTGGGTCCTGCGCCAATGCAGATAATGTCGTAAGTGGCCATGAGATTTTCAGTTTGCCGGGAGTCCGGACGAATTGCAAATTCGCTTGGAATTACTGGGCTTGTGGCATATCCAGAATCTCAGTGAGTTCCCGTCGAAAGGACTCCAATTCCTGCAGACGCTCCGGCGTGACGGGCAACTCGGTCTTTTTCCAGACGAAGACTTCCGCAAGGCCACGCTTTAGCCTCACGCTGAGATTGCCGGCCACTATGTACGATGGATTTGCCAGCAATTTCAATCCGCCGCTCGCAACGGGCGACAACACAGCCGCACACTCGCCGCGCCTCACGCACAACGCATTTTCATACGGCGGAATGGCAATAGGCCGAAACCCTGCCTCGAACAACCGTTCCAGCGTTTGCATCTGCAGCGGTGTAAGTTCAACCATGCATGCGGGTGGGACAATCTTCAGTCTGTCTGCTGTGATGTCATGCTCAAAATGATTATGCCGCCGTGGAATCCGCTTCCGACGACGATCCCTCGAGCTGCGAAAGAATCTCCCGCAACGTCACAATCAGCTCATCCCGCGACACATGGCTTCTCTTGAACTGAATGCGGAACTTGAAGCTCTCGTTTTCCGGCTCGAAATGAAAGATGAACGGCTGCGGCCGCTGAGGACCGCCTTGCTCATCGCGCCGTTCGCGTCGCGCTTCGTCGCGTGTCAGCCCGCCTTGCAAGATGCGATGCATCATCTCCATCATCTTCTTTTCAGTCGGCTGGCGGGCAATCTGCAGAAGCAGGGACTTCGAGATGATTCCGTGCTCCACGCATTTCCTGCGCAACGAATCGGGAATATTTCGCAGTGACAGCGTCTCCGTTACCGAGGACCGTGCCCGCCCGATTTTCTTGGCAACGTCTTCGTGCGTGTATTCGAACTGTGTAGCGAGACGGTGCAAGCCATCGGCTTCTTCAAACGGCGTGAGGTCTTTTCGCTGAATGTTTTCGATCAGCGCGATTTCCAGCGTCTCCGCATCGTCCGCCATTTTTTCGATGCAAGGGACTTCGCGCAGGCCCGCCGCCCGCGATGCGTGATAGCGGCGCTCGCCGGAAATAATGTAGTAGCAGTCTTCGCGCGACACAAACCGCACAAGGAGCGGCTCGAGCACGCCTTTCTCGCGGATAGATTCCGAAAGTTCGCGCAAATCTCCTAGCGCCTTGCGCGGTTGGTCCGGATTGGGACGGATCTGATCCACGGGGATCATCCTGCCCACCGCCGCCCCGCTGTAACTTGTCAGTGATTCGACGTAGTGCGCGTCATGCCGCATCTTCAGCGTGACGGGTAACCCGATCCTCTTCGACACGTTGGATAACCTCCGCTGCCAGTTTCTTGTACTCGATAGCGCCGGGTGATTTCGGTGCGTACGTTAAAATCGTCTCTTTGTAAGCAGGGCTTTCTTCGAGCCGCACGTTCTTGCTGATCTTAGTTTTGAACAGCACTCCTCCGAACACCGTGCGAATCTGCCCGTGCGTGTCGCGCGAAATATTCGTCCGCTTATCAAACAGGGTGATGACCACTCCCAGCACTTTCAGACTGGGATTGGGCCGCGCGCGAATTCGTTCGTACGTTTCGAGGAGATCGTCCGTTCCTTCGATGGCGAAGTAGGCCGCCTGGATCGGCACAAGCAAATGCGTGGAAGCCACCAGTGCGTTCACCGTAAGAATTCCGAGCGATGGCGGCGTGTCCAACACGATGTAATCATAATCCTTCAACACTGCCGCCAGTGCGTCTTTTAGCCGGTAAGGAGCATCGAACTGTCCCGCAAGTACTTGTTCGAGCTTGGCCAGCGCCAGCCGTCCGGGGCCCAAAAAAAGCATGGGGTCTTTCGTCGTCTTGATCACCGCCGCCATCGTCGTTCGGCTCTCGCTCAAAACGTCAAACATCGATGCGGCGATCTCGCCCGATTCGTAGAAGGCGATCGTGGAATTTGCTTGCGGATCCAAATCAATTAAGAGCGTGCGCTTGCCGCGGTTCGCCAACGCGGCAGACAAATTAATCGCCGTCGTCGTTTTCCCTACCCCGCCTTTTTGATTCGCAACCGTGATGATGGCAGTCATACTCTTCTGCCTCCGCCTATGCTCATGACAGTACGCGCCGACGCGATCCAGCAACCAGGTCCCTATATGTGGGTGCAGCTCGCAGAAAGCCCCCTAGGCCTAGGCCCACTCTACGTTCGTAACCCATTCTAGTGCAAGGGAAAAGTGGAAATTTCCGGCTGGGCCAGTGGAAATCTTAGTCGTTCTATTTTGGAACGGGTACTGCAAGTTACAAATCGAGCACTACGGGAAAGTGTGGAGGATGAACACGAAAACGCTGAGGTGTGGAGCTGCGGATCCTCGCTACTGGCGCCCCTTGCTAGAGATCCAGGCCCCAGAAATCCATCGAAGCGTCCTGAAGTTCAAGACCCAGTTCCCATCCCGTCCGGCCTTCGTGCCCTCGCCAGATCAAAACCGCTTCGCTAGTATTCTTGTTGACGAGATTAATTAGAAGCAGGCGCTGCCCGACTGCGAATTCCTGGGGAATGACCGCCAAACACCCCTTCGTGCTGGCGTCAACAGTGTATCCCTCGGCGCGCATCGCACGGCCTGATTCAGCACATTCGACCGCCACGGGAACGCGCGAATTCACTCGCACCCCGGCTCGGAGAGTCTGCGTTCGCGCTTCAAAGCTCGATATGTTTCCAACGGCCACAGTCGTCTCCTGAGTTTGCCGGGTCGAAAGCCGTCCCGACAGTTTGCCGGCATTTGCTGAAAATCAAATTAGACTAGTCCGGCTGGCGCAAAGCGCGCAACAGCAGCTCCATTGGCAGCCTAAGGTCACCCTCAGAGCTGGTCAATGGAACTTCAGCTCCAAAGCACCCTCGGAGTTACCCACATGCAACCGCCCCGGCTTCCCATCTCTAGTCGAGACCGATTCCCTTTCCGGTCTGTTTGCGCCTTTTCCACTGCTCCGCGTACACTCGTTGCTCTGATTTTCCAGCAATGATTCGGATCAAAACAATTCGTGCCGAGCTTGGTCCCACTCTGCGGCTTGCTCTCCCACTCGTTCTTGCTGAATTGGGCTGGATGTCTATGGCCATCGTGGACACCATGATGGTCGGCCGTCTTCCCAACAGCGCGACGGCCATGGGCGCGGTCAGCTTGGGTTCAAATCTCTTCACCGCGATTGCGCTCTTTGGCGGCGGCCTCCTTATGGGTTTGGATACCCTTGTCTCCCAGGCTTTCGGAGCTGGCCGTCGAGAAGATTGTCATCGCTCGCTCGTAAACAGCGTTTATCTAAGCATTGCCCTCACGCCGCTCCTGGCGATTCCCGTCTGGATTCTGCCCGCGCTCCTTCGCACGATGCGAGTCGACGCCGGAGTGCTAGCTCTCGCTATTCCGTACACCAAAGCCCTGCTCGCTGGGCTGTTTCCGCTTCTCCTCTACTTCGCCGTGCGCCGCTGCATCCAGGCGATGAACATGGCCAAGCCCGTGGCTTTCGCTCTCGTCACCGCGAACATCGTTAACGCGCTCGGCAACTGGACCCTGATTTACGGCAAATTTGGAATGCCCGCTATGGGCGCGATTGGTTCCGGCTGGTCAACCTCCATTTCTCGAACCTACATGGCGCTTGTCCTCGTCGGCTATCTGTTTTGGTACGACTCCCGCCACCGCACGGAACTCCTCAAGACTCCGATCGAGCCCGATTTTCGTCGCATCCGCCGTCTCATTGCACTTGGCTTTCCTGCGGCCATGCAATTTACGTTCGAGAGCGGCGTCTTTGCGCTTGCGACTGTTTTGATCGCCCGTCTGGGTGCCGTGCCCCTCGCTGCACATCAAATCGCGCTGAACACGGTCGCCTTCACCTACATGGTGCCCCTTGGCCTCGCCTCCGCCGCTGCGGTTCGTGTTGGCCATGCGATAGGTCGCAAAGACCCACAAGGCGCGGGGGACGCGGGCGGCGCGGCCATCCTCCTTGGCGCTTCTTTCATGACTTGTATGAGCATTGTCCTGCTGGTCGTTCCGCGATGGATTGCTCGCGCTTACACGCCGGATGAAGCCATCATCCGCAGCACGATTGTTCTGCTCGCAGCCGGCGCCGCCTTTCAGCTTTTCGACGGCCTTCAAACGGTTGCCACCGGCGCCTTGCGCGGCCTGGGAGACACTCGCACGCCGATGCTTTGCCACTTCACCGCATATTGGATTATCGGTCTGCCGCTCGGCGCCTGGCTCTGCTTCCGCCGCGGCTGGGGCGCCTCCGGCCTTTGGTCCGGCCTCAGTCTCGCCCTCATTCTTATCGGAATCGTCCTGCTCGCAGTCTGGCGTCACAGAGTCCGCCAGTTGGCAATTTCTATCCCATAAAGATGACGATATCCAGGAGCCACCTAGCACGGCTGACGTCGAAGGAAAATGTCGCAGCGGAGAATGACAGCAGGGAAACTTACATCTTGTAGCGGCCGAGGTCGTCGTCGGAAAGGCCTTCGAGCCAGTTGCGGAGTTGTTCGTTGGTGCTGCGCTCCGTAATCGCGCTGGAGACTTTCGAATTTTTCAGTACTTCTTCATCAACAAATATCGGGCAATCCACACGCAGCGCCAGCGCCAGCGCATCGCTCGGCCGGGAATCGATGGTCATCATCTGTCCGTCGCGCTCCACCCAAATCAGCGCGTAAAACGTATCGTCCTTGAGGTCGTTCACCACGACCTTGTGAACTTGCACGTCGAGCCCCAGCAGCACATTTTTCAGCAGGTCGTGCGTCATCGGCCGGGGCGTCTGCACTTTTTCAATCTCAAGCGCAATAGCGTTGGCTTCGTACACGCCCACCCAGATGGGAAGTATGGCCTGCCCCTGCACATCCTTCAGTACGACGATGGGCATGTTGGTCACGGGATCCATCATCAGGCCGCGGATTTTCATCTCCACTTCCATGTGACCTCCCGTAGTCGCACAGACTTCAGTCTGTGCCCGCTCAATTTTCTCACGCCGTAAAGGTGGCAGCCGCCGACTTCGCCGTTGCTATACCTGTTCCCCCGCCAAACAATTCGGCGTTGCTCCTGTCACCTGAACCCGCACGTACTTTCCCAGAAGCGCAGCCTCTTGGGAAGTGAAATTTATAACGCGATTACAAGTGCTATGTCCCGACCACTGATTTTCCCGGCGAGATTTTCCGCTGACCATTACTTCGAAAGTCGCTCCAGCCAGCGCCGCGTGCCTTTTTGTCTGAATCTCGCGCTGTTTTTCCTGCAAAATCGCCAAGCGGCGGCCGTTCTCCTCTTCCGGAATAGCGTCGCTCATCGCCAGCGACGGCGTGTGAGGCCTCGGCGAATACTTGAACGAAAACATGTTGTCGTATCGTACTTCGTCCAGCAGGCTCAGCGTTTCCCGGAAGTCTTCTTCCGTCTCGCCAGGAAAGCCAACAATGATGTCGGTCGTAATACTGATCGGCCGCGTCGCGCCGCGGATCAGCGCAATTTTCTCAAGGTACTCTCCGCGGCTATACGTCCTCTGCATGGCTCGCAACACTCGCGTCGAGCCCGATTGCACCGGCAGGTGCACGTGGTTGCACAACTTCGTTTGCGCATCAATCGCATCTACAATGTCTCGCGTGAAGTCGCTTGGATGCGACGTCGTAAACCTCACCCGGCGAATGCCCGGCTCGTCCGCGACCGCCAGCAGCAACTCAGAAAAGCGCATCCCGCGGGCCGTCGGATCTTTGTAGGAATTGACTGTCTGCCCCAGCAGTTGCACTTCCGAGTAGCCGAGCTCCGCGAGCTGCCGCACTTCCCGCAAAATCGCATTGCTCGCCCGGCTCCGTTCCGGCCCACGCGTGTAAGGAACCACGCAATACGAGCAAGCCTTGTCACAGCCTTCGATGATCGTCAGATAGGCGCGCCACGGGTTATCGCGCCGCGTCATCTCCGTCTCGAACGTCTCATCCGTCTCGGTGTCCAGCCCGGTCACTCGCTGATTCCCAGCTTCGACCTGCGCCAGCAGCTCCGGCAACTTCCGGTAGCTCGCCGAGCCGCACACAAGACTGACCCATGGCGCACGCTCGAATATATCTTCGCCTTCCTGCTGCGCCACGCAACCCAGCACGCCGATAATTCGGCCCTCGTTCTGTTTTACGCGGAACTCCCCGAGCCGCGAGAAAACTTTTTGCGCCGCTTTTTCCCGAATGCTGCATGTATTGTAGAGGACCAGCGAGGCCGACTCCGGCGACTCCACTTGCCGGTACCCGCGCGATAGCAGAACGCCCGCGACTTTCTCCGAGTCGTGGTCGTTCATCTGGCAACCGAACGTTTCCAGAAAAAACGTGCCTCGCAACGTGTCAGGGACCGCTGCCTTGCCTCCATCACCAGCATACTTCGTGCTCACGGAATTGCCCATGGAAATCCCGGCAGCGCCCGTCAGTTGTTCCAGCCCGATGTCGAACGATTTATTCATTCCCAAATCGCAGTTTAGCACACCTGTTCGTTCTGAATCTGAGCTCCGCGGCCCAAACTACCGCGATAGCCGCCTCCAACAGCCGTTTTAGCCTGTATCCAAAAAGGCAGCACATTCTTTAGCTTCGGCATCTCATTTGTTTGACCACCCTGTAGGCGTGTGCTACGTTCCTGAAGTAGGGAAAATTTAATTTTGACTGAGGGGTTGCATCATTCTTCTGTTCGCAACGGTCTATATCGCCGATCTCGGTAACATCCTTGGACAAACGGGCTGGGTTGCCCGCGGCATTTTGGTCTTGCTCGGGATTTTCTCCATCGTCTCCTGGGCCATGATCTTTCAGAAGCTGGGCCTCTTCGGCCGCGTTCGCCGTCAAAGCGACCAGTTCCTTCGCATCTTTCGTGCTACAAAAGGTGTAGCCAATCCGCAAGCCCTCGCTTCCGCGGGTTCGCCATTTTCGTTTGTTTACGCCGCCGGCTATCGCGAACTCTTAAGCCAGGTAGGCACCGGCAACCCCCAGCCCACCGGAAAACTCAAGAGCCTTCAGGCCGTCACTGTCAGCATGCAACTCGCCTCCGCGGAAGAAGTTCGCCGCGTCGAAAAAGGCATGTCCTGGCTGGCCACAACCGGCTCCGTAACTCCGTTCATCGGTCTCTTCGGCACCGTTTGGGGCATCATTGACGCCTTTTCGGGTCTCGGGAACGCCGGCGCCGCCAGCCTCCGTGCCGTTGCTCCGGGCATTGCCGAAGCGCTCATTACCACGGCCGCGGGTCTCTTCGTAGCCATCCCAGCGGTTATTTTCTACAACCATTTTTTGCAAAACATCCGCGACCTGGCCCAGCGCCTCGATACATTTGCTCTTGAAGTCGGAGCCCAGATCGAAAAGACTTTTACTTAGGCCTTGCGGCGGCTAGCCCACGGCCGCCATTGAAAACTATGCCGCAACTCTCCAAAACCACGCAGAGCACGCTCTCCGAGATCAACATGGTCCCGTTCATCGACGTTGTTCTCGTACTCCTCATTATTTTCATGATCACCGCCCCCATCCTTCAGTCCGGCATCGAAGTCGACGTCCCCAAAACCACGACCGTCAAGGAAATCAACGAGCAGCGTCTCGTCATCTCCATCGACAAAAACCAACTCATCTATCTCGGCGATACTCCCATCAACATCCACCAACTTGGCTCGAGGGTGAAAGCCCAGCTCAAAAAACCCCAGGACTCTGTCTTCCTTCGCGCTGATGAAACCATTCCCTTCGGTACGTTCGCCAAGGTCATCGACACTCTGCGCCAATCCGGCGTCGCCAATATTAGTATTGTCACGGAGCCCCTGACGGAACGCGCCCGTACGCGCTGACCATGACCACCGCAGTCGCCAATTCGGTTGGCCGCTACCCGGGCACCTCGGCCGAGGACCTCGGCCTCCGAAAATTTCTCGTCTATTCCCTGATTTTTCACGTGTTGCTCGTCCTTTGGATTGCGGTCTCCATTTATCTCCAGATGAAAGGCCCCGAATGGGGTGGCATTGGTGGTGCGGAAGGCAGCGTCAACGTAAAGCTTGTCGGTCCTGCGGCCGGAATTCCCATGCCTACGCAACCCACGGTGACGGAGAGCAAAGCCGTCGACCCGACAAAAGGCTTGTACAAAGAAGATCCCAAGCCCAAGCCGCCAGAGCCTAAGACGCCGGTTGAAAAAATTCCCACATTCAAGAATGAAAAGCCCAAACCCATTTCACATCCCTCCAAAATCGACCCACCCAAGCTACCGCCCCCACCCAACGCCGTTGACTATGGCAAGGGCGGCTCGCCCAATCTTCCAACTAGCTATGCCACGACTCCCGGCGGTGGTTCTGGCCCGGTAACCGTACAAGGCGGCCAAGGCGGCGGCGACTTTGCCTCGCGATATGCGTGGTACATCGAATCCGTGCGCCGCAGCGTCGGCCAGAGCTGGCTCCAAACTACCATCGACCCCGCCGTTCGCGCCGCCCGCCAAGCTCACTGCGTAATGACGTTTCGCATCAATCGTGACGGCAGCGTTACCAATATCCAGCTATTGCAATCCAGCGGCAACCTCTCGATGGACAATTCAGCCCGGCGCGCTTTGGATGGCATCCGCTTCGGTCCGTTGCCGAATGACTACAACGGAAGCGGCGTCAACGTTACCTTTGACTTCGATCTGTCTTTGACACACTAAAGCCGCTCTTCTCTCGGCGTCGTCCGCGGCTAAATAAACAGGAGGTGAAGGTGCTCGGGAAGTTCAAACACTTGGATTGGCTCATCGCTCTGGCAGTTCTCTGTGTTGCGGTAACTTCCGTCAGCGCTCAGCAAGGACAGGAAGCGTGGTTCCGTACAGGCACCGGCCTTGGCGTCGAAAAAATTCGCCTTGCCGTGGCCGACTTCGGCCCCCGCGCCGACAACGCAAGAACTCATTCCGCTCAATTCACCCAAGTCGTCCGCGACGATCTCCAGTTCAGCGGCATCCTCGATCTCGTCAGTCCCAGCTTTTATCCTGCCCAGGCACCCACCATGCCTTCCGAACTCCAGTACGCCGCCTGGACCGATCCTAATGTCAAAGCGCACTACGTCGCCTTTGGCAATCTCTCGGAAACCGCTTCCGAGGTGGCCATTCAGGCCTGGCTCTACGATGTGACGAACCCTTCCTCCCCTGCCGTTGTCGGCAAAATCTATCGCGGCGCTCCCACCGACGCCCAAGTCCGCAAATTCGCTCACCAGTTCGCTGACGAAATCATCAGCAAACTTTCCGGTGGCCTGCCCGGCGTAGCTTCCACGCAAATCGCTTTCATAAGTTCACGCACGGGTTTCAAGGAAGTCTGGCTCATGGATTACGACGGCGCCAATCAGCATCCCCTGACCTCCCTCCGGACCATCTCCCTCATGCCCCGCTGGTCCCCCGACGCCTCGCGCATCGCTTTCACTTGCTATCAGCCCTTGAACGGCGTCGTGAACGCGCAAATCTGCATGTATTCGGTGGATGCTGGCAAGGTCGTGTCCTTCCCGCGCTTCCGTGGTACCAACAGCGCTCCCGCATGGTCCCCCGATGGCACGCAGCTCATGTTCTCCTCTTCCATGCAAGGCACGCCGGACCTCTATGTCACCGACTCGAACGGCAGCAAACCAAAACGCCTCACTTTTTCAGGAAACGGCGGTGCCACTTCGCCCACCTGGAACCCTAAGACTGGTCAAAGCGTTGTCTTCGTCAGCGATCGCGGCGGCATCCCCAAGCTCTACATGATGAACGCCGACGGCACCAACCTCGCCGCTCTGGATCTCCCCGACAAGGGCTATCTCATCGACCCCGCTTGGTCTCCCAACGGCCAAATTCTCGCTTTCAGTTGGCGCCGCCCCGACGGGAACTACGATATCTACGTCATGGAGCCAACTTCACAGCACATCATCAATCTCACGCCTGACTCAGGTTCTCGCAATGAACGTCCCAGCTGGGCTCCCGATGGCCGCCACCTCGTTTTTGAATCCACGCGCGCTGGCACTCGGCAAATCTGGACCATGCTCGCCGATGGCTCCCAGGCTCGCCAGCTCACCACCGCCGGCCACAACGAGTCGCCCAATTGGTCGTCCAAGTGAAAAAATGGCGCCTGGAAAATATTACGAAACCTTCAGTCTTTAGGGTGCATCTCAGGTTTTGGTTGCTGTTTTTTCCTAATCCTTGGTGCGCAACGTTGCTTCTTGCAAATTTTCCTTAAGAACCGCGTGTGTTCGATGTGTAATATATCGTGATACGATGTATTTGCTTTTACCCAGCCCGCTAGTGATAGGATGTTCGCGGAAGGTGGGACCAACAAGGGATTCTTACGCTGAGGAGGATTCGAATGATTCGGGTTTCTAGCTCTTTGTACCGCGGGGCCATTCTCACCGCAATTCTTGCTCTTGCTTTTGTCGCGGGTTGCGCAAAAAAGCCGGCAGCAGCACCGCCGCCACCGCCACCTCCGCCGCCGCCGGCCGCGAAGCCGACGGTTTCGCTGCAAGCCAGCCCGACCTCCATCAACAGGGGTGATTCCTCGACACTCAGTTGGACTTCCACTGACGCCACGACGCTCACCATTTCGCCCGAAGTCGGCGCCGTGACGGCACAAGGCTCAACCAAAGTTACGCCGTCTGATTCCACGACCTACACGATCACCGCCAGCGGTCCCGGCGGCTCGGCGGACTCCAGCGTTCGCGTAACCGTTGCTGCGCCTCCTCCACCTCCGCCGCCACAGCAGGAGGCGCCTGACACCAGTGCACTCTTCCTCCAGGAAGTGAAGGACGCCTACTTCGACTTCAACAAGGCTGACATCCGCGCCGATGCCCGCGAGGCTCTGGCAAAGACCGCCGACTTCCTCCGCAAATACCCTGAAATTAAGGCCACTATCGAGGGCCACTGCGACGAACGCGGCTCCACCGAATACAACCTGGTCCTCGGCGATCGCCGCGCTGCTGCCGTGAAGAGCTACCTTGTTCAGCTTGGCATCTCCGCCGACCGCTTGAACACCGTCAGCTACGGCAAGGAAAAGCCCTTCTGCACGGAGAGCAACGAGGCATGCTGGCAGACAAATCGCCGCGGCCACCTCGTTAAAGCGAACTAATCCGCGGAGAACCTCGTAACTGTTCGATGACCGGCAGAGCCGCGCGGCCGAGCAATCTCTTGCTCGCGCGCGGCTCTGCCGTTAAAGTGAGAGAAGAGCAACGCGGCTGATGTCTCGCCGCCCCGCTCGTCAGTTGGAATGTAGTGCGTGCTTCCCTGGCCCGAACATTCGTCCGAGAAGTAGACGCATCTTAGGAGGTTTTTTCATGCGAATCCGCAACATCTTCATTTTCGCCGCCGCTATTTTTGCCGGGGCACTCGGCGGCAGCATCATCGGGCCGCGCCCCGCTGAGGCCGTCGCCCGCGAAATCATCGACTTGCAGCGAGACGTCACCGCTCTGCTCCAAGGTCAAAAGGACATGTCCACGCAGATAACACAGGACCATACCGTCCTCAAGACTCTCGTTGAGCAAGCCAGCGACAACGTCGGCAAACTCAACGCCACCATGGGCAGCGTCCAGAAATCCGTTCAGGATGTCCAGGCCAACTCTGGCGCTCGCCTGGACACCATGTCCACGCAGGTCCAGGGTCTTTCCGATAATCTGGAAGAAATCAAATCCCGCCTCGGAAAACTCAATCAGCAACTCGTCGATCTGCAGAGCGCCGTCCAAAGCATCGACTCCAAAGTCTCTGGTTCGGCACCCACCAGCATCTCGCCAAGTATTGCCACGCCCACCAGTTCAGGTATGGGCGCAGCGCCATCCGCCGGAGCTGGCGCATCTCCCGCTCCTTCCGCCGACATGCTTTACTCCAATGGACTTCGCGATATCACCAGCGGCAAGTACGATCTCGCTCGTCAGGAGTTTCAAGATTATCTGAAGTATTACAGCGACACCGATCTAGCTTCGAACGCTCAATTTTATCTGGGAGAAATTGCCTATTCTCAGAAGCGATACCAGGAAGCGGTCTCTGAATATGACAAGGTGCTCACTGTCTACCCCAAGAGCTTCAAGCTCGCCCCCGCGCGCCTCAAGAAAGGCATGGCGCTCCTTGAACTCGGGCAGAAAACTTCCGGCGTCCGCGAACTCCGCGAAGTGGTCCGCCGCTACCCCGGCACGGAAGAAGAACGCCGCGCTCGCGCCCGCTTAAAGGAACTCGGTGCAGCCGTTACCGTCGGCGACTAAGTCTAATCGCTTCCTCCGGCCCGCTCCTCAATCCCCCGGGTTCCATTCAGCCTTTCGAAGAATCTATCGGCTCAACCTGTACCATGACCTCCTCCATCGTCGCGAAAAGTTCCTTCACCTGGATTGGCTTGGATAAGTACGCGTCCATCCCCGCGGCCAGACAACGTTCCCGGTCACCTTTCATTGCGTTTGCGGTCATCGCAATAATCGGGATGTGTTCGCCCGAGGTTTTTTCTAGTTCCCGTATGGCCACAGTGGCCTCCAGTCCATCCATATCCGGCATCTGCATATCCATCAATACCAGGTCGTACGGCTGCTTTTCCAAGGATTCGAGCGCCGCCCTCCCCGTTCCCGCAACGGTTACGGCATGTCCCCTCTTTTCCAGCAGCCGCGCTGCGAGCTTCTGATTCACTGCGTTATCTTCTGCCAGGAGAATTCTCAAGCGCGCCCTCTGCTCTCGCAGCGTATGAATCGTAACGAGAGATTTGCTCTCTGGGGGCCGGGCCGTCGGCCCCAGCACCATTCGGATTGCTTCGAGCAAATCCGCCCGCCGGATCGGCTTTGGAAGATAGGCGCTGATTCCCAATTCTCGGCACTTGGCTGCGTCTCCCCGCAGGCCCGCCGAAGTCAGCATCACGATCACCGCGCCTGCGAGGTCCGGTTCCTTTTTGATCTTTTCCGCCACCCAGAACCCGTCCACTTCAGGCATCTGTGCATCCAGCAACACCAGGCGGAACGGTTGCTCTTTGCTCCTTGCTTCTTCCAGCATCGCAACGGCCTGCCGGCCTCCGTCAGCTGTGGTCGGGTTCAAGTGCCAGCCCTGAAGTATCTCTAGCAGAATGCGGCGATTCGTTAGGCTATCGTCGACGATGAGCACCTGAATATCTCTCAACCCCTCCACGCCGATTTGCTCGTCCCTCTTGGGCGCTGTCTTCTGCATCAGGAAGCGTTCCCGGAAATGAAACACGCTTCCCTCACCAGGTTCACTGTCCAGCCAGATATTGCCTCCCATCAATTCCACTAGGCGCGACGATATCGCCAGGCCCAACCCCGTCCCGCCATAGCGCCGTGTCATCGATCCATCGGCTTGCGTGAATGCCTGGAAAATGGTTTGCTGCTTCTCGCGTGGAACTCCAACACCCGTGTCTGTCACGCTAAAATGCAGCACCGCGTCAATCGCGTTTTCTTCCTCGCACTCCACGCGCAGCACCACTTCCCCCGTGTTCGTGAATTTGATCGCATTCCCCACCAGGTTCACGATTATCTGTCGCAATCTTGTTGGATCACCCTGCAGAGCGTCCGGAACTTCCGGCAACACGTGACAGAACAGTTCCAGCCCTTTCTGATGCGCCTGCAGACCCATGACTTTCACGGTGCTCTCCAGCGCATCCCGCAGACAGAAATCGATCGTTTCCAAATCGAGTTTTCCCGCCTCGATCTTCGAAAAATCCAGAATGTCATTCAGCAGCGCCAGCAAGGAGTCCGCCGAGGACTTTGCCATGTTGAGATACTCCTGCTGTTCCCGCGTGAGTTGCGTCTCCAGAGCAAGTTCTGTCATGCCGATTACGCCGTTCATCGGAGTCCGGATTTCGTGGCTCATGTTCGCCAAAAATTCGCTCTTCGCCCGGCTGCCTTGCTCCGCCAGCTCCTTTGCTTGCCGCAGTTCTTCACTGTGTCGTTTGTCCTCATCGCGCCTTCGCTCCTGCGAAAGTTGCAGCGATTCCAGCATCTGATTGATTCCCGCTCCGAGGCTGGCGATTTCGTCCGCTCCTTGGAAATGCACGCGATCTGCGGCATTGCTGCTCAGCGCGATTCTCCCCACGCTCGAGCTCAACGCGCCCAGCCTTGACATCACGGATTTCTCCAGCAGGAATTGCACCACCAGCCCGAAGCCCACCACGATGACCAGCATGGCGCCCGCGAAATAGATTT
>JBGPLB010000066.1:0-23170 GCA_041486245.1 Candidatus Acidiferrum sp. | reverse complement strand
GCATATTTCGAAACCGTTTCAAATCCCATGCGGCGCCCGAGCTCTTCAAAAAAAGCATTGTTCGAGTGCGCCATGGCATCCGTTAAATTCATGTACTTGCGGTAGCTCACCTTGAGCATAGTGTCGCGCGTGATGACATTTTCTTGCAACGCTGCGATTGCGATGGTCGGCTTGATCGTGGAACACGGGATGTAGCCATCGCCAAAAGCAATTTTTTGGTTTACAACCGTCAGAATTCGCCCGGTGTTTGGATCGACAGCCACAACCGATCCGTTGTAGCGCCCCAGCGCTTCAACCGCGGCCTCGTGAACGACCGGGTCATCGTACGTGGAATTATCAGCGCTGCTCGAATCGGCAAAGGTGGGAATGCCACCACGGTAATGGTAACGCGAAGCATGTCTGCGAGAGCGCACGGCTGCTTTTCCCGCCCTCGGTGCAGCGGGAACCGGCACGGCGAAAAGTGCCGTCATTAAAATTGCGAGGACTGCTTGTGCTGCTTTTTTCACCAAACCGCCTTTGGTCCGCGATTTCCCCGAATATTCCCGAGGGCGAATACTTACCTCATGCTGTCCCTGCGGTCAACCTACATTCACAAACCGCTTTCCTTTTCATTGCATCTGGAGCGCACCCAATCGCGTGAGCACCTATGCATCTAGCACCTATACCGCCAAATAGCCTGCACGCTCATTTGATGCTACTTAGCATCGTGGCGAACGCTCACCGTGTTCCGAAGAGAAACGCCATTTCTCACGTTGGAACATATTCTATGGATACGGAGGGATAGTACGCAATAGCCGAAACGCACCAGTACGCCCCTATGTGCTTTGTTTTGAATAACTGACCGTCAGGACAGGCTACGATTCTCAGCTGTGCTTGCGACCGGCCAGAATAGCCGTCCGGGCATGGAAATAAAGGCGACCCGTCTCATCTTGAAACGGCCTTGTGCCGCTCAGGTCGTTCAGGCGATCTTCCTCAAGAAGCCTCCGAATCTCCGCCCCCCGCTCCGGCGTTACTCTTGTTGTCGCCATCCAGCGCTCCACTTCGGGCGTCAGATCGTCCGTAGTCGTCACCGCGTCCGTCTCTAGGCCGGCGTCCCGGAAGAGCTGTAAAAGTTCGCTGACTGGGAGTGTTCGCACGTGCGAAGGGTCGCGCAGAATTTCCCAGCGGTCTTGATAGGCCGAGCGCTCGGGATGTTCGCTCGCGTAAATGTCTTCCACCAGGACCCTGCCGCCCGCGCGGCAAACACGCGCCATCTCCCGCAGCACGTGCAGAGGCTTCTGGAGATGATGCAGGGCCAGTCGGCACACAACGACGTCGAATACCCCATTTTCGAAAGGAAGATTCTGCGCATCGGCGGCCCGGAATGAGACATTGGAGATGCCGCGCTTATTCGTCCGCTCTTTGGCGATCGCCAGCATGGCATCCGTCAGGTCCACGCCGACTACTTCTCGAGCAGCGCCAGCTAAGGCTTCCGCGATGTACCCCGGACCGGTCGCGATGTCAAGCACGCGCTCGTCCCCAGTGAGACGCGCCGCGGCTACTAAGCGCCGGATGCGTTCTTCGTCGGTGACCCACGGATTAGCCGCAAAGGCCTCGGCTTGTGTCGTGAACGATTCCCGAATGACGTCGTTATGTTGTGCCACGGAAAAATCTTAGCACACGGCTCTCTCCAGAATTCCTGCGTTGACCGAAAAAGACATGGAAGCTCCGGACAAATGGCGCCACTGGTCGTCTATACTGCCTTCCAGGGAACCCTTCATGAGAACTTCGATTGCTGCACTGCTTTCATTTCTTGTTGTGGCGGCCATTGCCGGAACGAAGGCGGTAGACTCGCCGCATGCCTCGATTGTGAAGCGTCTGGACGGCAGCACAATCTCCGCACCAGAAATCGACGCGACAGTTACCCGCTTGATTGCCGCCGCGAAGGTCACAGGAGCGGGCATCGCGATTTTCAACGATCAAAAGGTCGTCTATCTAAAAGCCTACGGATACCGCGATAAGGAGCAGGGCCTTCCGCTGACTCCGGACTCCGTCATGTCGGCCGCGTCGTTCACCAAAGTTGCGTTCGCCGACATGGTGATGCAGTTGGTGCAGGAGCATGTGCTCGAACTTGACAAACCTGTCTCTCAATATCTCCCCAAGCCTCTCCCCGAATACAGCAACTATCAAGACCTGGCCGGCGACGACCGCTACAAAAAGATCACCGCGCGGATGCTGTTGAGCCACACAAGCGGTTTCCCGAACTGGCGAAGATTTACCGACGATCAAAAGTTGCGAATCTATTTCGAGCCCGGCTCGCGGTTCGCCTATTCAGGCGAAGGCCTTGACTTGCTCCAATTGGTGATTGAAACCGTCACGAAGAAACCGCTGGGCGATCTCATGCTCGCGCGAGTCTTTCAGCCAATGGGAATGAACCGCACCAGCATGGTGTGGGAAAAATCGTTCGAGAGCGACTACGCCAACGGATACGATGAGGAAGAACGGTCGCTTGGCCCCCAGAGGCGGAAGCGAGCCGACGCCGCCGGCTCCATGTTGACTACGCCCGCCGATTTCGCGTCGTTCATGCAAGGCGTGATGAAGGGCACTGGCTTACGCGCGGAAACAAAGGAAATGATGCTAAGTCCCCAAATCCAAATTCTCTCGAAACACGAGTTCCCTCCCCTTTCTCCAGAAACCACCGATGAGAACAAATCCATCCGCTTGAGTTACGGTCTGGGTTGGGGCCTGTATTGGACCCCGTACGGCAAGGCTTTCTTCAAAGAAGGCCACGACGACGGCTGGCGCAATTACACCGTGTGCTTCGACAAAGCCAAGATTGGCCTCCTCATCATGACCAACAGCTCCAACGGCGAAGGCATCTACAAGGAACTTCTCGAAACCCTGCTCAAAAACACGTACACGCCCATCGAATGGGAAGGCTTCACTCCGTACAATCAACTGCAATAATGAGAAAAAGGGGCACGATGTATCGTGCCCCTCCGGTTCGAATAACACTTCGCACTCGGAAGCCCGTGCTACTGCCGGCTAGCGTGTCGGACGAGCTTTGCTGGCATCAGCAGCTCCCGCCGTGGCCGCCGCTGCCTTGATGGGCGTTTTGTCGGCGTGCGCAGGCCCTGCAGAGTGGCCATTAGGACCCGGAGCAGCGGCGTTTGATCCGCCCGGAATCGCAATCTCCAACTTCTTGCGCAACGCGTTTTCCAGCTTGTCGCGGATATCCTTGTTTTCCTTCAAGAAGGTGCGCGCGTTTTCTCGTCCCTGGCCCATGCGCTCCCCGCCAAAGCTGAGCCACGTGCCGCTCTTTTCGACCAACCCTTTGTCCACGCCGAGATCGATCAAGTCGCCTTCGCGCGAAATGCCTTCGCCATAAACAATGTCGAACTCCGCTTCGCGGAAGGGCGCCGCCACCTTATTCTTCACAACCTTGGCGCGCGTGCGCGAGCCAACGACAACATCACCTTCCTTGATCGCCTGGATGCGCCGGATATCGATACGCATCGACGCGTAGAACTTCAGCGCGCGGCCGCCCGTGGTCGTTTCCGGGTTACCAAACATCACCCCAATCTTCTCGCGGATTTGGTTGATGAAAATCAGGCAGGTCCGCGACTTCGACACAATCGCCGTGAGCTTCCGCAGCGCTTGCGACATCAGCCGCGCCTGCAAGCCCATTTGCGGGTCGCCCATATCGCCTTCGAGCTCGGCCTTCGGGACGAGCGCCGCAACCGAGTCCACGACCACGATGTCCACTCCGCCCGAGCGGATCAGCGTTTCCGCGATCTCCAAGGCCTGCTCGCCGTTGTCCGGCTGCGACACCAACAGGTTGTCCACGTCCACGCCCAGCTTGCGCGCGTACACGGGATCGAGCGCATGCTCCGCGTCAATGAACGCCGCCTGGCCGCCAAGCTTCTGCGCTTCCGCGATCACGTGCAACGTCAAGGTCGTCTTACCGCCCGATTCGGGCCCGTAAATCTCGATCACTCGCCCGCGCGGGAAGCCGCCGACGCCCAGCGCCGCATCGATCGATAAGCATCCGCTGGGAATTACACTGACGGGCACCAGAACGTCCCGGCTGCCCAGCCGCATGATCGCGCCCTTACCGTGGTCCTTTTCAATCTGCGATATCGCCGCTGCCAGCAATTTCTCTTTCTCTTCTGTCATTTCTCACCTCGGTGGAGGAAATTAGGGAATTTCATTCGTAGGGGCACGGCATGCCGTGCCCGTCCTAGCCCAACATGAAGCTGTGGCCCAAAAGCAAAACATAGCGGAAGCCTCATAGTAACACTTCAATTATCTTTTCGCCATGCCTTCTTTATTCAGGGCTCTTCGGTAGAGCTCCTAGCCCTGGCGTTCGCAACCGTGCTCGGCGATATGCTCCTTCAAGCGGGCGATGGCCATCGCCACCCGCACCGCCAGTTGCCGCTCTTCGGCCGCCGACAAGTTCCGGAGCCGTACCAGCCCCCGCATCCTGTCGCGCGCCTTGATGAACTCGCTTTCGAGCCTAGCATGTTCCGGACAACTTATCGCCAGGGTCGAGGGCGAACACATCAGGCACCTGTTGAAAACCGCGAGAGGCAAATTACCATCAAGGCGAAGAAAAAGCAAACACTATTTTTCGCCTTATTTTCGCCCTGCGGACCGCGATACCGCATGTGCCGGAGTTCATTCTGTGAGACCAAGCCGCCGCAGATCCGCATCTTGCCATCCCGCGTCTTCGATCATGGCGCGTAGCGTTCCGATGGGAAACGTCTCGCTCAAGGAGTGAAAGGCAACCACGACGCGGCGCCCGTCAGCGTGGCGGAAGATGCGATGACTGCCTCGCACGTGCTGCAGTGCAAATCCGTCGGCTTCCAATGCCCGAATGAATCGACGTGCCGGCAGACCACGCGGCGCTCGCGTCATACATTAACAACAACGGCAGGTTCCGGCAGTTCGATGGTTCCTTGGTCCACCGGAATTGTTTGCCCGGCTTCCAGGAGGTCCTGGACGTAGAGGTCAATGGCTTCGCGTATGTTTGCGAGAGCTTCCTCATAGCTGTGGCCCCATGTATGGCAACCTTTAAGTGCTGGACAGGAAGCGTGCCAGGCGTCACGTCCGTCCTCGAACCTGTCTGGCACGACTACAACCTTAAATACGTAAGATTTCATTCTCGAAGCCTCTATTAGAAAACCGTTGAAGCCAGCTGTCTTCTCAAACTGATTATCTCACTTGAGCGGGGCGCACACTCATCTTTCGTAAGTATAGAATCCCCGTCCGGACTTCCGGCCGAGCCAGCCGGCGGCAACGTACTTCTTCAGCAGCGGACACGCCCGATACTTCGGATCGCCCAGCCCCTCGTGCAACACATGCATGATATCCACGCACACATCCAACCCAATAAAATCCGCCAGCTCCAGCGGACCCATGGGATGGTTCATCCCCAGCTTCATCACCGCGTCCACCGCGTCCGGCGTCGCCACGCCTTCCATCACGCAATAAACCGCCTCATTAATCAGCGGCATCAGCACGCGGTTAGACACAAACCCCGGCGCATCATTCACCGCCACCGGCGTCTTCCCCAGCTTCTTCGCCAACTCCATCGTCGCGGAAAACGTCGCGTCGCTCGTTTGCAGCGCCCGAATCACCTCCACCAGGACCATCACCGGCACCGGATTCATGAAATGCATGCCCACAAACCGTTCCGCCCGCTTAGTCAGCGCCGCAAGCGTAGTCATGGCAATCGAAGACGTATTGCTCGCCAGAATCACCTCCGGCCGCAAAATCCCATCCGCCTCCGTCAACACCGCCCGCTTAATCTCAATCTTCTCCGGCACCGCCTCCACCACAAAATCCGCCGCCCCAATCGCAGCCATGTCGGTCACGCACTGCACCCGCCCCAGCACGATTCCCTTCTCCGCCTCCGCCAGCTTCCCCTTCTTAATCTCCCGATCCAGATTTTTACCGATCGCCTCAAACCCGCGGTCCAGAAAGCGTTGCTCCACGTCCCTCAAAATCACTTGGTAACCAGACCGTGCAAACACGTGCGCAATCCCGTTCCCCATCGTCCCCGCGCCTAGCACCGCTACGGTCTTAATTGAGTCGATCAGCAAGGTTCAAGCCTCCGCGTTCGCGTGAAGTAAATGAGGTAAAGGAAGTTAAAGAAGCAAAGGATGCACAGGCCAAGTCCCTCGCGCAATTCGGTTAAGTCGAGAGGACAAAACACCGTGTCAAGCCGGCGGAGCGCCCTCGACGATTTCCCGGATAATTTCCCGCGCCAGCATTTCCTCCTCCGGCGGAACGTACACAGTTGCTTCACTCCCGTGCGTCTCGGCCCGCGCCGGAATCTCGTTTTCCTTTAGTGCTTGGACCAAAAAGCCTGCGCGTGCTTCATCAGAGCCCGACCACACCGCGCAAGTAGCCGCACCTAACTTGGAAGGTTTCACTTCCGCCGTTGCGGACTTTGTCGCGTCATTCGCCGCAATCTCCATGTCCACGGGCTCTTCGTTCAGCAGCTCTTCGAGAATCTTCTCCGCCGCAACCAAATTTGACGATGCCACCGCCACCTCAAACCCGAATCGCGCTTTCCAATCGATGGGAAGCGTATCGGCCGTCGGCGCGACCTGATCATCACCAGTAGGTTTGTCGACAAACGGAATGCCCGCGGCTTCCAACTCCTCCAGCAAAGTGGAGTGCAGCGCCGGGTCCTCCCCCGCCCACAACATAATCAGCGAGCCTTGCGGTCCAGTAGCCGAAGCCATGTGTCCCTCCATGCGAGCAGCGCGTACTCTCGATCAGGCGCTAAGGATACATCCAATCGCAAAGAAGAAAAACTGCTCAAGCCGTCAACGCCCCGGATGTGGGCGGACGAAATATTCGGCAGGCAACCAAGCGTCAACCTTATCTCACTCGGGTGGCACACCCTCGACCACTTCCCGAACAATTTCTCGTGCGCGGATTTCCTCCTCAGCAAGGACGTAGAGTATGTGTTTGCCTCCGCTTCGATCGTGGCGGAATTGAATTTGATTGATTTGGAGCGATGCGGCGATGAATTCAGCAAGCTCGGGCTCGTCGCCTGACCAGATTTCTGCGACCGCTTCCTCCCCGTTCCAGTTCTCGTCATCCCCAGTGATCCCGGAGTCCGTGTAATCACTTGGACCAGTAGATTCCTGAGAACCTTCAACGATGGGCGTCCCCTCGGTCTCCTGCACATTCTGTCGCAATGTTCGCGCGCCGGAATCGGACTTTCCTGAATCAGATGGGGTGCCGGGAATGTGATCGGATTCCATGGGAAGATGCCGCGAAGCCGGTTCGATCGCCTCGTTGCTGCCGTAGGCCTCCTTGACCGCGGCTTCACCTCTCTCAAACATTGAAAATGGAATTCCGAGCTGGAATGCGGGATAACTAGAGATATGGAATAGGTGATCCTCACGGCGAATAGTCTTATGGGGAATGCTTTCCTTGTCCAAAAGCTCGCAGATCTCCGCGTGGATACGAGGATCGTCACCCTTCCAAAAGGAGCAGAAAGGATCCTCCTCCGGGTCGCCGGGATTGACGGGTTTGTGGGCAACGATTGCGTCCGCCGGCAGTTCCCAGACGAGCTCCACATCGCAGTCGGCGCACCGCGTAAACCCTTGTCGATACTCGGCTTTGCATTGCGGACAAAACATGGCGATGGCGAGAGTCTACTACAACGCGTTAAACTCTCCGACGATTGAGCGCTGCCCTAAATGGAAGCCCCCCGGTCACGCCGATCAGGACGCCCGAATTTCCAAGTTGTGTACCAAACACCTGTCCTGATATAATTATCTCGTTCACTACTGCGCCTCGCCAACCGCGAGGCGTTTTTTTTAGGCCCAAGTTGCAACCCGGTGCTCCGCCGCCGTTTCTTGTCTCGCTGTTGTAGCACCGGGCTTTAGTCCGGCTCTTTTCCGTTCACCAAATCAAAAACTCAATCTAAATCTAAGGAGATTTTCCATGTCCTCGCTAAACGCAAAGGACCGCGTATCCCTATGTCTGTTCACTTTCGAAGATGGCCGCCGCTGCCGCACTCCGCGCATCAGCAGCCACCCGCACTTCTGCTTCTACCACGCCCAAAAGGAGGCTCGTGCCCGTACCACCGAAACGCTCGGCAAAGACCTCGCCCGTTTCTTTTCCGGCGACTATCTTTCCGCCTGCGATCTCAGCACCGCCCTCTCCCGCCTTATCCCCGCCGTAGTCCGCGGCGAAGTAAAACCCAGAGTGGCCCGCACCGTCGCCTATCTCATGCAAACCCTCCTGCAATCCATCCACATCGCCCAACACGAATACATCAACGCTTTCGGCACCGAAGGCTGGCGCAAAGCCATCCGTACCTCCGTAAACGCCAACTACGACCACCGCTTTCCTAGCGCCCCCGAACCCGAACAGCCCGCACCTCCGACCCCGCCTCAAATCCAAACTCAGCCGCCTATCCCCGCCCAAGCCCCGCCCCAATCTGCGGCTCAACCCACGCCCCGAACTCCTGTAGCGGCCGGGCTTGCCCGGCCCGAGCGCACCAGTCTCCCCAGTACCGCCGCCCCAACCGGCACTCTTGGCTTCAACCCGCAACCCCAGCAAAATCAACACTTACAGCGAGTCCCGCAACCGTAAGTTTCTACAGCACTTACGCAAACCGTAACTCCTTTATCCGCAACACTTACAAAAAAAGCAGGGAGTGGAAGCGGCTAAACTGGAAAGAGTTTCTAACCATACTATCTGACTATCCGAAAATTCAACCCAGCTGACCACTTAGCCCGGTTTGCGTCTTTTTGCCGCGCATTCCCGTATACCCTGTAGAATGAGCGCGACATTTACAACTCTGACCCCGGCGGCATCGAGGTCGATTCTTCTCTTCTCCATCCAGATGGCCGACGATAACAAGGCCCTCGCCCAGGGCCTCAAGCGCCGCGACCCTGATCTCCTCGATCAACTGATTGAGCAGTATCAATTCCGGCTGTTCCGCTACTTGCTCTACCTGACCTCCAGCCGCGAGCGCGCCGAAGACTTCTTCCAGGAAACGTGGATTCGCGTGCTCGAGCGCGGCCACCAGTACGACGGCAAATACAAATTTGAAGCCTGGCTTTTTAGAATCGCGCGAAATCTGGTGATCGACTGGCAGCGCCAGAAAAAAATGCAGAGCCTCGACGCCCTGACCGACCCGGAAGAAGGCGCGCCCAAGGAATTCGCAGCGCTGAATGAGCCTTCGCCGTTGCATCTTGTCCTGACCGCCGAAGAAAAAACCGGCGTGCATGCCTCGCTGGACCGCATTCCCACCGTCTATCGCGAAGTTCTCGTCCTCCGTTTTCAGGAAGAACTCGGCCTCGAAGAAATCGCGGGCGTACTGGCCGCCCCGCTTTCTACGGTGAAATCTCGGCTCTATCGCGGGCTCGAAGCGCTCCGCGGCGCCATGCAAGGAGGCGCGGCATGAACGAAAATCTGCACGCCCGCGCGGAAAAGTTGATCGCGCAAGAGCGCATCGAAGGAATTTCTCAATCAGAGCGCGACTGGCTCACCGCACATCTGCGTGAATGCCACAGTTGCGCGCAAGTCGCGCAGCAAACGAACGTTGCGCTCCGCACTTTGCGCGGCCTCCTCATTCCCCTCCCTCGCGGACTCGCCGAGCGGACCCAATTCCGCGTGCAATTGCGCGCGCAGGAACTGCGCGAACGCGAACCCAAGCGCCGCCTGCTCTGGATCATGTGCGCGATGTCCTGGGGGCTCGGGATCGCCACCGCTCCGTATGTCTGGCGCGCGTTTGAATGGGCGGGCGAACACTTTGGGGTTCCCAAATTGCTTTGGGAAATGGGATTCGGCCTCTGGTGGACGATTCCCGCACTCGTCGCAGCGGTCGTCGTGTTGATGGAAAACGTCAGATTGGCGAATGAAAACGATCAAGCACGGTGATTGAGAACGCCGCTTCAAAAGTTTGAGAGAGGAAAGTGTGATGTCGGACTACCAACAAAAAGTCAGCGGTTCCTTCAACGAAAGAATGCGGCTCATCCGCCTCCGCAGAAAAAAGGAAAACCTGCGCTTCTGGGAGGAGTTCAGGATCATTCCCAAAGGGTTGATCTGGACCGTCGTCGTGCTGTTTCTGATCGCTCAGGTCATCGCATTCTCTGTCAATCGATGGAATGCAGTTCACTACGGCGACCTCCAACCCTATGAATTGCGGGACACACCCGTACTGGCTTACTTGGCGCTGGCCGGAATCATTACCGGAGCTTCGATCGTTTTGTCGAGCATCATTTTCCTGATCGGCTACGTAAATCGTGACGCGAAACGCCGCGAGATGAATTCCGGATTGTGGACGGTGTTGGTAATCATCCTTCTGCCCGCGTGGGGCTTCGTCGGCTTTGTCATCTACTTCCTGATGCGCGAGCCGTTGCCATATCCATGTCCTCAATGCACGAAATCCGTCGGCGCGCGCTTCAACTTCTGCCCCAACTGCAAATGCAACCTCCACCCCTCCTGCCCCAACTGCAAACGTGAAGTCGTCGAAACCGATAAGTTTTGCCCATATTGCGCATATGAGCTGGGGTTGCCGGCGCCCAGTAGCACCGAGCTCCCCGCAGTACAGAATTCCAGCCTGTAGCGCCGGGCGAATCGCCGTGCGGCTGCTTCCCTGCCGGCATCGAGGGTCCGTGCCCCTTGAAACGCTTGAATGTCTCAAATGCCCATCGCGTCAGTTCCCAGCGCATAGTTTTCTCTCTGCGGCCGCCCTTACTCGATTCTCAGGCAAATCCTGAGAAAATCTAGGGTATTCACGGGATGGTTTGCTCAGCTTGGTCCCATTACCCTCCAAACCGGCTTTGCGACCCGTTGTTTGCTTTTTCGCTACCCGCCCGACTCCGCAGGCCCGAGGTGATTTGTGGAAGCGGCCCTGGCAAAATCAGTCTATTCCAGAAGACAGAGTTCCCGATTCGAGACACCGGACGGCGTGTGGGTCTGTTGGCGCTGTGGCGGGACCGAAGACATTTCGCGCGTTTCCGATCTAAGTGTGGGCGGGCTGTTCCTCTCCACACCAATTCCGCAGGCCGTGGGCGTAAAGGCTCAGCTTGATTTTCTCGTCCAGGAAGGAAACATTCGGGTCCAAGCTGAAGTGCGTCACCTGATTCCAAGCGGCGGACTGGGTTTGAAATTCACCGCTATCTCCGACCAGGACTGTCCTAATCTTGTCGCGTTGCTGAACAGAATTCGTAGCGTTTCGCATCCTCGCCCGACGAATTAGCGTCTCTCACGCCACTGTGACCGGCCCTGGAGGGGCTGAGGCAGTCGCGTCGCTTCGGGAACTTCCAATACAATTTCGTGAATTTGTGTCTCGCAGCTTCTCCGCCTTCTTTTTTGTTGACGGCCTGGGTGCCCCATAGCATTGTTGCTGCAACTCATTGCTCGCGTAGGGGAGCTCCCATGAGAAAAATCTTGACGCTGTTCCTGGCGATTGCCGCGCTTGCGTTCACAGCTCGAATGCAAGTTCGCGCCAGAGCGGCCGATGACGAAACCCAACTCATCCAGCTCGAACGCTCTTGGAACCAGGCCGAAATGGGACGCGATCCCGGAGCCCTCGCCTCACTCTTCGACGACGCGCTTGTTTACGTCGATTACGACGGCTCGCTCATGAACAAAGCCGAGTATCTGCGCTCCGTGGCTGACCCAGCGTCCAAGCCAGACCATTTGTACGACGAAGGAATGAAGGCTCGTCTGTACGGAAACGCCGGTGTCGTCTCGGGCGTATACCGCGAAACTGGCAGCACCAAGGGAAAACCTTACACGCGGCGCGCCCGCTTTACGGACACTTGGATTAAACAGAATGGCCAATGGAAATGCGTCGCCAGCCAGAGCACTCTCATTCACTAAGTATTATTGCTTCGAAACTTCAGTAAAGCTCGACGGCCAGCGCAACTGCATTTCCGCCGCCGAGGCAGAGCGCAGCGATGCCGCGCTTCAGCTTACGCCTCTGTAATTCATACAAGAGCGTGACCAGGATGCGCGCGCCGCTTGCCCCAATCGGATGGCCTAGCGCCACCGCGCCGCCGTTCACGTTCACTTTTTCCGGATTGAGCCGCAGCTGCCGAGTCACCGCAATGGCCGCAACCGCAAACGCTTCGTTCAACTCAATAAGGTCCACGTCCTTGTCACGGTCCCAACCCGTTTTGGTGAGCAGTTTTTCCACGGCGTCCACCGGTGCCATCATCACCCACTTCGGCTCCACGCCGCTGACCGCCTGCGCAACAATACGCGCGATCGGCTGCTTTCCAAGGCGCGCCGCGTTCCGTTCGCTCGTGACGATCAACGCCGCCGCTCCGTCGTTCGTGCCCGGCGCGTTTCCGGCGGTCACCGTGCCATCCTTCTTGAACGCCGGTTTCAGCTTCGCCAGCGCCTCCATGGAAGTGTCTTCGCGCGGCGATTCATCGTACTTGACGACAACCGGCTCGCCCTTCTTCTGCGGCACTTCGATCGGCAGAATCTGCGCCTCAAAAAAACACGACTTCCTCGCCCGGACGGCCTTCTGGTGGCTCTCCACCGCAAACTGGTCCTGCTCCCCGCGCGTGATGCCGTATTTCTCCGCCACTAATTCGCCGGTCATTCCCATGTGAAAATCTTCGTACGCGTCCCACAGCCCATCATGAATCATGGAGTCCACCAGCTTGCCGTCGCCAAGCCGGTAACCCGTCCGCGCTTGCGGCAAGAGATACGGGCAGTTGGACATCGACTCCATCCCGCCAGCTACCACCATTTCCGATTCGCCAAGTCGCACGGCCTGCGCCGCCAGCGCAACGGCCTTCAACCCCGAGCCGCAAACTTTGTTAATCGTCATCGCCGCGACGCGAGGCGCGCACCCTCCTTTGAGTGCCGCCTGCCGCGCAGGATTCTGTCCGAGCCCCGCCTGCACCACATTGCCAAGGATGGCTTCATCCACTTCTTTGGAATCGATCCCAGCACGCCGAATGGCTTCAGCGACGATCTTGCCGCCAAGCTCGACAGCCGAAAATCCGGCCAGCCCGCCTTGGAACTTTCCGATGGGGGTACGAACTGCTGAGAGAATAACGGGATTATCCATGACTGTGGCGAACCTCCGGAGGAGCAACGCACACCATTATACCGCGTTGTGCCGGAGCAAGCGCGAGCGCAGGAACGAGGATAGGCAGGAAAGGCGGATAACAGTCCGCCTCCCCCGGAAGTGGTATTAGTTGGCTGCAGCCGCGTTCGAGCTGGCCTCGTTCTCGTCCGCGCTCGGTCCATACATCCCCGGAACGGGAACGCCAACCAACCGGAAATAGACCGTGAGCTGCGCGCGGTGATGAATCAAGTGATTCATGCACATGCCCCGGATACAAGCGACGCGCGGTAGTGTAAAGATCTCCTTGCCTCCCGCAAGCAGCTTCCAGCCCTTGACGATCTCCTGGTCGCTCACGCTCGACAGCGCTGCCCGCGCCTCCGCACTGGCTTTGTCAAACGCAGCGAGTAGCTCTTTCCGATTCGTGATCTTCGGCGGCTCGTAGGATGGGCCGTCCACCGGCGCATAATCCAATTCTTCCGTATTGATGGTCATGGCAATCCACTCCGGAACCGTCCCGACGTGTCCTGCGAGCCACCCCATCGTGCCGGACTTCTCGTGTGGCTTCCAACCCCACTTATCGTCCGGTACGCGCTCTAGCATCTTCCTCGTGTTCTTCATCTCTTCATCGAATTCAGGCAGCATCGATTGTCCAATCGTCATGTTCGCCTCCCAAACAAGTTCGCCACTCAGCGCCGGAATACTAGGCGAACAAAAGGCGAAATGTCAAGCATTATTTTCTCCCCGCCCATCCACTCGACGGCTCTCGGGCTATCCTTCCAATTCGACTAATTAGTTGCCACGGCCCACAGCTTGGCCTGCCGGCTCCATTCGACGGTTGACAACTTTACTCAGAGAGGCAAAATGACTTCATGCCGCATCAACTCTCAAGTTCCTATTTGCAAGATTCGATAGGTCTGTTTCGCTACTACAAGAAACTGGGCGAACGCGCCATGGCACAGTGCCCCGACGAAGCGCTCTTCATTACTCTTGACGCCGAATCCAATTCCATCGCCATCATAGTGAAACACCTGGCTGGCAATATGCGCTCGCGCTGGCTCGATTTCCTGACCACCGATGGCGAGAAGCCAGATCGCAACCGCGACACCGAGTTCGAGACGCCGCCCACCACGCGCGCCCAATTAACCGAAATGTGGGAGCGCGGCTGGAAATATGTTTTCGACGCGCTCGAACCTCTGACGGAAGCCGACCTTGCAAGGACGGTTACGATTCGCACGGAGCCGCACTCCGTCATGCAAGCCATCAACCGCCAGGTCGCCCACTACGCACATCACGTCGGCCAAATCTTGTTTCTCGCCAAGCATCTCACTTTCACCAAAACCGGAAAGTGGGAATCGCTCAGCGTTCCTCGCGGCAAATCAGCGGAAATAAATGCGAAAGCAGCTGCTGGCAAACTCTCAGCGCAAGAAACTCTTTTCTCTTCAAAAAAAGCCTGAAAGCTAGCTTCGCTTCCTCTTCGCCACAAATTCCGCTACCCTTGTTAAGCCATGGCCACGCTGTTCGATCTCGATCCCCCCGCAGAAAGCGGCCTGCGACTAAACGACGCCCAGCGCCGCGCCATCACTCACGGCGAAGGGCCTCTGCTTGTTATCGCTGGCGCCGGCACCGGCAAAACTCGCGTCATCACCGAGCGTATCCGCCACCTGCTGCAATCCGACGACTCTCTTTCCGGCGAAAACATCCTCGGCCTTACTTTCACAAATAAAGCCGCCGGCGAGATGAAAGCACGAGTCGTGCGTGCCGCCGGCGAACGCGGAAAAGCCGTCACGCTGGCGACGTTTCACGCCTTTTGCGAAAGCCTTTTGAAGGAAGCGGCGCCGGAACGCCTGATGATCGACAAGGTCGATCATTGGATTCTTCTTCGCCGAAATCTCGAACGTCTCAAACTCGACAAGTACCGCCGCCTAGCCGATCCGGGCCAGTTCTTGAACGACTTCGTGGAATTCTTCTCGCGCTGTCAAGACGAACTCGTCTCCTCCGAAGACTACCGGCGTTACGCCGACGGTCTGGCCGCGCAACTCGAAAACGAACGTGCCGCGCTCGACGATGACACCCTGAAGGAACGCGCGGAAGAAGTCGCCCTCCAACAGGAAATCGCCCGCGCTTATCGAGCCAGCGAAGAGTTGTTGCGCGAAAAGAAGCGCGTCTCTTTCGGCTCGCTCATCACCGGCGCCGTCGAGCTTCTCGAGACTAACGACGACGTCCGCCGCACGCTTCAGGAAAAATACCGCTATGTCCTCGTCGATGAATTCCAAGACACCAATATCGCGCAACTTCGCCTTCTCGAACTCCTGGCGGGCGATAAAAAAAACATCGTCGCCGTCGGCGACAACGATCAAGCCATCTACCGTTTCCGCGGCGCCTCTTTCGGCAGCTTCAAACTTTTCCTCGAATGCTTTGCCAGCTGGCGCGAAGGTGAGGACTCTACAAAATTCCGCGTATCGCTGGTCGAAAATTATCGCTCCACGCCCAACATCCTCCGTGTAGCCACGCAAGTTATCGCCCAAAACACAGTAAGCGCCGACTTCCCGAAAAAAGTCCTAAGCGCCAATAAAGAAGAAAGCGAAAAAGTCCGCATCGTCGAGCTGGAAACCGAACAGGACGAAGCCCGCTGGATCGTCAGCGAACTCCAGCGTCTCCACGCCGCCGGACGAAAGTGGCGCGACTTCGCCGTCCTCTACCGCCAGCATGCCCACCGCGACGAACTTGTCGAAGAGCTTTGCCGCCACAAAATCCCATTTGTCATCAGCAAACTCTCAATCCTCGATCACCCGCTGGTGAAAGACGTCCTGGCTTACTTGCGACTGATTGCCACTCCCTTCGACGACATCGCCTGCGCCCGCGTTCTTGCCGCCCCCGCGTGGGGCCTCGAACCTGCCGAGCTAGTGCGTCTCGCTGAACGTGCGCGCAAAGAAAAAAAAGCTCTGTACGACATGCTGCAACTCCCACAAGGTCAGCTTCCCTTCGATTCCTCTCACGCCTCTTTGGGCCGCCTCGTCGAGTTCCTCTCCGAGCAGCGCAAAACTCTCCGCCGCCGCACCGCCCGCGAAATTCTGGGCGAACTCCTCGAATGGCTCGAGGTCGCGCAACGCGCCAGCCCGCAAGACCGCAAATACGTTACGCGTCTCACGGAATTCGCGAAGGAGTGGGAACCCAAGAGCGAAACGCGGGGCCTTACGGAATTCGTTGAGTATCTCGGCTACTATTCGCAGGCCGGCGGGACCATAAGTCTCGAAGACGATTACCCAGGCGACGCCGTCCAGCTAATGACCGTCCACGGCGCCAAAGGCCTCGAGTTTCCCCAGGTCTTCCTGCTCCGCATCAACAACAAGAAATTCCCTGCCACGGAACGCTCTCGCGTCTTCGAATTCCCCGCTGCACTGATGAAAGAAGGCGAACCCGCCGAGCAGTTTCACATCCAGGAAGAGCGCCGCCTCTTCTACGTCGCTCTGACGCGCGCGGAAAATCGCCTCACTCTCACAACGCTCACCGAAAAAAAGGGAAAGATTCCAATCTTCGTCGAAGACATGCTCATGGACCCTGCCATCAAGCGCCGCGACGTGCATCAGATGAGCCCCAAACTGCCCGAGCTTCCTCTAACGGCGAAAAAAGAATTTTCGCTCGCCTCTGATTCTCAACTTTTCCCCGCCTCAGCTGAACCGCCAAAAATTTTCTCCCGGATCGCCGACTGGGCCCTCGAATTCCATCCTCCCACTCCTGAACCGCTCACCTTGAGCCCCTCGGCAGTGAGCGGCTACCGAAGTTGCCCGCAACAATATCTCTTCAGCCGCTCGTGGTCTCTTAAGGAAGGCCCCAAAGCCGTCCTCAGCTTTGGCAGCGTGATGCACACCACCATCAAGCGTTTCGTCGACCAGCTCCGCAAAGGTGTAGAGCTTCCGTTCGAAGAGGTCGCGCGTATTTTCGAAACCGAATGGAGCTCCGCGGGATTCGAAGACGACTATCAGGAGTCCGGGTACAAGAAAGACGGCATTGAACAATTGCGTGCATTCCACGCCGCGATGCTCGAAGCCCCACCGAAGGTGCTCGAACAGGAAAAAAGCTTCGAGCTTCCCATGGAGAACAATGTCAGCATCATCGGACGCATGGACCAGGTAAATTCTCTCGGCCGGAACGACGTCGAAATCATCGACTACAAGACCGGTAAGCCCAAAAAAGACGCCGACGCCAAAAGGGATTTGCAGCTCAGCCTCTACGCACTGGCAGCAAAGGAAATCTTCGAATGGAATCCCATCCGCCTGGTCTTCTACTACCTTCAAAATAACCAGATTCAAGTCACCACGCGCGACGCCAAGCAGCTCGAGGAAGCGCAGAAGATCGTTCTCGAAACCGCCGCTGATATCCGCGCCGGCGAATTCCCTCCAAAGCCCGGCTTCATTTGCCGCAGCTGCGCGTATAAACCGATTTGCCCCGCCTTTGAAGAGGCGCTCAGCAGTTAGCTGGCCCCCCATTTCAAGTAATGTATTGGTTCCACAGACTCACCATCACGAGGTGCCCACGTGAATCGAAAGATCCTCTACCTGTCGCTCTGCCTTCTTGGATTTGCTCTTCCCTATTCTCAATTCATCCCCTGGGTCATCGAGCACGGTCTGGACATGCCCCTGTTCCTGCGCCAACTCTTCGCAAACCGCATCAGCGGATTCTTCGCTTTGGACGTCCTCTTCTCCGCCGTGACTCTGATTGGTTTTATCCGCAGCGAAGGCGCGCGGCTCAAGATGAGCAGGCTGTGGCTTCCCATTGCGTCCGTTCTGCTCGTGGGAGTTTCTCTCGGCCTTCCTCTATTCCTCTATCTTCGGGAGCGCGAAGTGGAGAAGCCCGGATCGCCAATGTTTTAACCAATCGAGGACAATTCGGTGACGGGAGGAGCTGCCGTTACCATCCACCATGCTCCGATTTCAATAAAAAAGGGCGCCACCCAACGGACAGCGCCCCAAACCGCCGAATCCTGTGAAGAACTTCCTACTTCCCCTTTTTCGGCCCCTTAGTCTCGTCCTTCTTTCCCTTTTTCTTCATGGTGAAGCTCCTTTCCAGCGCGGTCCCGCCTGGGCCACGGTCATTCTCAGTTCGCGGGTCATGACGGGCGCTGCCCGTCAAGCCATCTAGTTCCGTATACGGGTGGGGCCTGCGGCTGTCAAGAAAATTCCGCTGCCTATCAAAAAAAATTCCTTTTATTGAGAGATTCCGCCGGTGTAGTACCGGTTGCGGGTGAGGATGGTCAGCCCTTCGCGCTTCACACGCACCTCGACGTCGTGGTAATCCTTCGCCCGATTCGTCTTTTGCGGAATGTATGCGAGAGTGTACTCGTTACGCGCCTCCTCCGTTATACGGGAGTAGAGATCCCCCATCGATTCACGATTCGCCGCGTAGTAGACATCCCCGCCTGTGTTGTGCGCATATCCGGAAAGCCGCTCAAACTTGCGGTCATAGATTGCACTCCCCACTCCGACGCCAAATACCGAGATGCTGTGGCCCAGCAGCTCCTTAAGCACATTGTCGTAAGTATTTGTGTTGTACTTCTTTCCGCCATTTATCCCGTCGCTCACAATAAATATGATTTTTCGGCGGTTTCGCGGCCGGCTCTTCAATAGCTGCGCAGCGCCGAACACGGCATCATCGAGCGCCTTGGTGGGTTGCGCAAAGATTGTCCGCGTGGATTCGGGGACCGAGGGCGAGCCGTCCGCCGCGTGGCCGTTGATGCTCGGGCCGTTGAATGGCCCGCCCGGCGGCATGACGGAAGTATGACTGTCCAACCGCGTTCGTTGCAGCTCCACGAGAAGCTTGTCCTGATCGCTGGTGAACCCTTTGCCGGGATGAAAGAACTGGTCGAATCGGCAGACAAAGGCCTCATCGAGATTGCTCATGCCTCCCACAATGGCGTCCAGGCTCTGTTCCACATCCTTGGCATCCTTTGATTTCAGATCGTTGTCAATCAAAATGACCATCGACAGCGGGAAACCTTCGTTTGTGAAGACCTCGATTCTTTGCTCCACACTGTCCTCAAAAACACGAAACTCGTCCTTCCCCAGGTCGGGCACCAGCCGGCCTTTGCTGTCTTTCACCGTCACCGGCAGAACCACGAGATTGGTGTTCACGGTAATCTTGGCTCTCGCCTCGCTGAGCCGTGGGTTGTCTGGAGGCGCCGGCTCCTGGGTGGCAGGGGGGGCTTCCTGAGGTGTCTGCGCAGACATTCCCAGCCACAAGGCCGGCGCTGCAAAGAAAATGAGACTGGTCATACCAACGATTTTTCGTAGACTTTTCATATCTCTAAGGCCAAACTTTCTCTCGCACCCGGTCGTCGGAGCGTCGCCAGTCGTCCTGCCGACGCATCCATCGCGCCGCTTGACAGCATCAAAACGTAGCAGAAGAACCCCAGCGGACAATTTCCAGCCGGGCATCTCTCGTCAAGGAAAGTATACATGCCTTCTCTCAAGAAAATGGCGGCACTCTGCGCTGCGCCCGTACTTGCTGCCGCCATGGCCATTCCCGCTCTGCCGCAAGAGCCGGCCGCTCAAGGTCCCACCATCAAGACCCAGGTAAACCTGGTCAACTTGTTCGTGACCGTCCGCGACAAAAGCAAGCGCATCGTCACCGACCTGAAGCAAGACGACTTCAAGGTTTCCGAAGACAGCCAGGATCAGAAAATCGCCTTCTTCTCTAAAGAAGTGACGCTGCCCATCACCCTGGGGTTGCTCATGGATACTTCCGGCAGCGAGCAATACATGCTTGGTGCCATTCAAGACGGAGCTTCGAGTTTCTTGAATCGCGTCATGCGCAAGGGCGACGAGGCCATGGTCATGACGTTCGACCTGGACGTGGACCTGCTCTCCGATTTCACCGACGACCGCTCCCAGCTTAATCGCGCCATTCACAAAGCCCAAATCAACACGGGAGGCGGAGGTGGACCCGTTACGCCTGGAACGATCCCCTCATCGGGAGCCAAAGGCACGAATTTCTACGACGCGCTCTATCTCGCCTGTAACGAAAAACTTTCGACCGAAGCCGGCCGCAAAGCCATCGTTGTCCTTACCGACGCCGAAGACAATGGGAGCAAAGTCCGCGTCGAAGAAGCCATTGAAGCCGCCCAGCGCACGGATACCGTCGTCCACATTCTTTTGGTCTATGACCCGCGCTACGGCGCGAACAGCAGCATCGCCAAGAAAATCACCGACGAAACCGGCGGACGCATGATCGTGGTCAACTCCGAAAAGCATCTCCAGGAAGCTTTCGATCAAATCTCCGAGGAGCTTCGCAGCCAATACACCGTGGGCTACTATCCGACCAACTCCGCTCGCGACGGCAAATTCCGCAAAATCAAGGTTGAGCTCGCGAATCACGACCTCAAAGTCCTGGCCCGCAAAGGCTACTACGCCCCCAAAAGCTGAACAGCCAACGAGAGGGAGCGGCCGGGAAAGCGAGGGCTAGGAACTCAACATCCGGCGTTCTTCGCGAGAACTGAAATTGCCCGAGCTAGGAATCCGCTCTTGCTGACTGCCAAGGACTTCATTATTGCCTTGGCAGCCAAGCAAGAGCGTCTTCAGTCTATCGATCGAGTTCCATCTACAGTGGGTTTCGTGCTGGGTTACCGGTGATGATCATCATCGTCGGTTTCCGTCACACGCACCATACCGCTGGCAAGCCAAGCGCCGCCGCCAGTTCGGATGAGGAAAGCGATATTAGGCTGGCTGGTGCAAGCAAGAGGAAGCGCCCCCACGTTGCCCTTGAACCTGGCATTGCCCTGTGCGCTCAGGGTCACGAGCGGAGTATCCACCAGTGTGGAATTCACGCCCGTCGTGTCACACACGAGGGTGCCTTTAACGCTGGTGACGCCGTCCGGCGTCCCGATGGAGTTTCCGGCTGCAAGGACCAAGCCATCAACGGAGAAGCGAATGTCCCCGGTCGTCAGATTCACTTCCGCACTGCCACCTGACGCGCTCCATGGCAAGCCCCCTCCGGTGACCTTACCCGTGCCAGTTCCGACTGTGTTTCCAGGCAAGATAATCCCGACGATGTGCCTCCATTCCAACTCGGTTTCCGCAAGACTTGAAGGCGCAGGTGTCTTCGCATATACGAGATTCACAGCACCGTGTATAAGGATGCCGACCAGCATAACCGCAACCAACGGCAGTGCCCTCTTGAACAGACCACTATCCTTGAGATTTTTCATGTTACGTTTCTCCTCTTTGTAAAAATGTTTTGCAAGGTTATGTATTTCCATAAATGGCCCACTGACGGCTTCCGCATGCCTGCTCGTTTGCAATCAGTATTGAGGGTTGGTTGCGCACAACTGGCGCTGTTAAACCCCTGTTAACTCACTGTAAAGACTGCAGGACTGTGGTGGCCAACGCGTTAAAGCAAGGATTCGGGTTTCGGAAACCCACGCTGCTCTTAACCATGAGATAGACTGAACTTCTCCTTGTTTTATTCCATCAACCAACCTGGACCTGTAGTCGGGTTAGCCGACATGTGCCCCGTTGATTTTAGGGGCGACTGAAAAAGACACCGCGAGATTACTTGGACGGTCAGCGGAATAAATCAGCTTCATGACCAGAACCGCAAATGGAGGACGGGCCTAAGTCCTAAGTCATCCTGGCCTTCATCCTAGCCTTCCTCTTCGCTCACCATTCCAGACAGCCCTCGCATGGTAGGAAGCATTTGGGTGTGCCGAATTGAACAGATTTCCGACACGTCCTGGTGCAGCCTGTTCCATCGGTCGGAAGTTTCCCGCGATTGTGTCTGGAGGATCATGGCCCTTAAAATCACCCATAGCAAAATAGATGGGATTATCGTAATCCGTCTCACCGGAGCCATTTACTTTGGCGAAGAGTCAAAATCCCTACGAATTCTTGTGAAGGAGTTGTTGGACACGTCCCGCCAAATCGTGCTTGACCTCGGGGACGTCACTCACATCGATAGTGGGGGCTTGGGTACTCTCGTGTCCCTGTACGCGTCGGCTCGGAAGGCCGGCGGAGACATCAAGCTCGCTCACATCGGCAATCATACGAGAGAGTTGTTGCAGATCACCAGGCTCGTGACATTGTTTGATATATTTAACACAGTGGAAGATGCAATCGCATCTTTTGAGAAGGCCGTGGCGGCAAATTAATAATTGCCGGGCTTCCGGACAAACCAAAGGTATCAAATTCATCCCTGAAGAAAACCAGCGTGACACGGCGACACTCGAACGCTTCCTGCGCGGATACCGCGCGCTAGCTTCGCGCCCGGGCACACCTTCGCCTAGCAAGAAAACGCCTTGTGATTTTTTTGTCGGAAATTACACCGTTTAGGGAGGCGTCGGCCCCGGCCCCGAAGGACTCGGCTGGCCGCTGCCCTCGCGATTGGCCCGTGCAAAATATCCGCGTCGCGCCCGGACCTGATAGCCCTTGTGGTCGGGCAGTTCGATGCGAATCCGGTGGTATCGCCCATCCAGCACGTAATTGGTCGGTATGTACGCAATCGAATATTCATTCCGGAGTTCGTCGCCGATGTCCTGGAAAGACTGATCCAAATCATCCACGTGATACGGAAAGAAAGCCCGGCCGCCGGTTTCCTCAGCCAAGGCTTGCAAAATCTTGTCCCCTTCCGTCAGGTGCGTCTTGCGGTCGGCCAGCTTGTCTGGATCGGTCTGCGAGAGCTGAATCCACTGCGTGCTCGTGCTGATGGTGTAAATCACCACGCTCGTACGCTGAGCCATCTCGATGGCCTCGGAGCGCGTGTGGCTCGAAAGATTGTCGTCGCCGTCGCTGATCACAATCATTACGCGCCGCACGACGTCCGGCTGATCTCCGGGCGGACGCGGCGGATGGCTCAACTCGTTCTGGCAGGCGTCGTAAATCGCATCGTAGACCGCGGTGCCGCCGCCCGCGCGCGTCTGCAAGATTTGGTCGCGCAGCAGGCCCGCATCGCCGGTGAACGCCTGCACGACTTGCGGCTCGTCGTCGAATGTCATCACGAACGCTTCATCCCGGCCGCGGCGCAACACGCTGAATAGTAAATTAATCGAGGCGTCCTGCTCGAACTTGATACGGTCGCGGATGCTGTTTGACGTATCCACCAGCATCCCGATGCGCAACGGCAAATCGGTCTGTT
>JBGPLB010000065.1:0-23176 GCA_041486245.1 Candidatus Acidiferrum sp. | reverse complement strand
TATTGTGAGGAAGTTCCTTCCCGATTCTTGCTGCTGCCTAGCGGGCAGCGCATCACCTTAGAAAAAATGCCCACTCCTCCTCCATCAAACCTGCTCTCGGATGTATCTCTCCTCACGGACGACATGGAAGGATTCAAAAAATACTTCAACGCTCACAAGATCTATTTTGACGAGATCAGGAAGAAGCATGGCGGCGAACTCATCCGCATTTTGTTCCAGGATCCCGAGGGGCATCATCTTTCCATCACGGATTCCTATCACCTGGGACACTCCGAGGACCTGAACGCAGGTCTGCCGCCCGCGAATCCATCCAATCCTGTTCGCATCATTCACGCGGGCTTCGTCGTCAAGGACCGTACTGCCACCGATCAGTTCTACAAAGACCTGCTCGGCTTCCGGCCTTACTGGCACGGAGGCATGAAAGATGAAGAAACCAACTGGGTAGCTATGCAGGTCCCCGACGGCACCGACTGGGTCGAGTACATGCTCCGCATCTCTCCCACCGCCGACAAACACACTCTCGGCGTCATGAACCACATTTCGCTCGGCGTTCCCGACATTCACGCCATCGCCAACCAGATCGTCCAAGCCGGCATCAAACCTTCCGAGCCTCCCAAAATCGGCCGCGACGGCAAGTGGCAGCTCAATCTCTACGACGCCGAAGACACCCGCGTCGAGTTCATGGAGTTCAGCCCCGTCCAAAAACCCTGCTGCTCCGAATTCACTGGCCCCCACCCCGTGCCGCAACCTCCATCGAAGGCGCCCTTCCATCCATGATTCATCTTCTCTTCCGCGCCCGATTTCTCCGGCCCTCCCATCTTTGTTCTCTGATCTTTTTCTTTGTGTTCACTTATTTTGTTCCGCATGCGCGCTCCCAGGACCTCGACAAGCCCCTCCAAAATATCGACGACGAGATCACCGCCTTCTCTTTCGCTCCCGACGGCCGCATCGTCTATTCCGCCCGCCGCAACATCAAAACCAAAAAATACGACCTTCAGCACGACGACATCTGGATTCAGGATCTCAATGGTAAGCGCCGCCGTCTTCTTCAAGGCGACAAATTCAATCGCGGCGAACAGCTCTTTTCCTACATCGGCGACGCTCTCCGTTGGTCTCCCAACGGCCGCCTCATCCTTGCCCAGCTCTTCACCACTACCGTCGTCGACGAATCCGGCCGCACCGAAGATTCCTTCATGACCCTCGCGCTCGAAGACAATGGCAAAGAAATCCGCCTCGGCAAAGGGGAAAGCACCATCCAGGACTGCTTCGACGCCACCTGGCTGCAGGACAACGCCACCATTGTCTACCTCACCGAAGCCGTTAAGCCACGCATGCTCTTCTCTTTCCGCTACTCCAATATCACTACTGGCCCTGCCGGCCTCGCCTTCGAGGGGCGCACCTTTATCGACTCCGATCGCATCCCCGGCACCAATGCCGCCATCGCCGTTGAACGCAACCACGCGCTTACCGGTCCTCCCCGCCTGCAGCGTCTCGATCTCCTCGCACAGGACGACAAAGAAGTCGCTACTCTCGACGGCTACGAAGGCGGTCTCTCCGTCTCACCCAGTGGCGAAAAAGTCGCCTATTTCATCGACCGCGAAACCCTCGAAGTGCGCAACCTGGCCGCTCCCGATCATTTTGTCCGCCTCCGCGTAGGTCTTGGCGTTTTCCACTGGGCCCACGACGAAAATCGCATCCTCCTCAAGCGCGCCACCGAAAGAAAGTCCGGCGACATTGTCTGGATTAATATTCCTCCGCTCCTTCCGCAGCTGCCCGGCAAAGAAGTCCCCATCCTTCAACCAACCCCGCAACCAATCCTTCACGGCCTCACGTTTCGCGATTTCGCCATCTCCCCGGACGGCCGCTTTCTCGGCGTCGTTCTACCCGGCAAACGTAATCTTATGGTCTTCCCCCTCCCAGGCTGACACCCTCGTCTTTTTCCTGTATTTGTCACCTTGTGGAACCGCATCCTGTTGCGAGCCATCTCGGCGATGCAAACCCTGTAGCTTCGCTTTCTTGCTTAAAACAAAAACCCGCGCAACAATTTTGCGCGGGCCCTAATCTCTTCGGTTGCCGCAATTTAAATCAACCCAATTGCTTCACTCTCTTCCGATGCTCCATAAAAATGCACGCATCCTCAACCACAATCAACCCCGCCGCCATTGCCCGCTCCGCCGCCTCCGCATTTTCAATCCCCAACTGCATCCACACCACCTTCGCCCCAACCCGTATCGCCCCTTCCACCACCTGCGGCACATCTTCCGCTCGCCGAAACACGTCCACGATCTCAATCTTTTCCGGCACATCCTCCAGCCGGGCGTAACTCTTCTCCCCTAGCACCTCCTTTTCGTTCGGATTCACGGGAATTATCTTGTATCCCGCGCTCTGCATGTACTCCGTCACTTCATAACTCGGCCGCACAGGATTTGAAGACAGTCCCACCACAGCGATCGTCTTATATTTTTTCAGAATTTCGAGGATTGGATCAGCCGAGGCGCTCGCGCCTTCCGGCAACAACACTCTCATCGTGCAGCCAACTCGCCTTGTCCTGCTCGCTTCGTCAAGACTTGTCCCATCGCCGCGAGACACTTCTCATTTTCTTCCGCCGTCCCTACCGACACGCGGATCGCTTCCGGAAATCCCATCCATCCTAAGGGCCGCACGATCACTCCCAGGTGCAGCAGCTCATCGCAAATATTCTTCGCTTCCGGCCCCACTTCCATGAAAATAAAGTTTGTCTCGCTCGCCACCGGCCGCAGACCAAGCTTCGTCAAGCCCGCGCTCAATCTCGCGCGCTCCAACGCGTTCGTCGCAATGCATCGCTCAACGTGCTCCCGGTCATCCAGCGCGGCTAGTGCCGCCGCTTGCGCCACTCCGGAAGTGTTAAAAGGGGTCCTCAATTTATTCATCGCGGAAAGCAATTCCGGCCGCCCGATCGCGAACCCTATGCGCAGCCCCGCCAGTCCGTACACTTTCGAAAACGTCCTCAGGATCAGCAAATTCTGTCGCTTCCGGTACAAATCCTCCGAATGCCTGCGATTCAAACTCGGCGCGTAATGGATATACGCTTCATCCAGCACCACCAGCACGCCATCCGGCATGCTCGCCAAAAACTCCGCGAACTCTTCCCCGCCGAACGCCGTTCCGGTCGGATTGTTCGGGTTCGCCAGATAAATCACGCGCGTCTTCGGCGTGATCACCTTCTCCATCGCCTTTAAATCCAACGCAAAATGCTTCTGCGGCACGAGAACCAACTCCGCCCCGCTCGCGCGAATCGCCACGGAAAACGGCGCATAGCTTCCATACGACGTCAGCCCCTGCAACCCAGCCCGCAAAAGTACTCTAGACGCAAGATCGATAATCTCGCTCGACCCCAACCCCACAAAAATCTCTTCCGTCGAAACTCCCGTCCGCGACGCCAGCGCCTCACGCAACAGGTGCGTCCCTCCGTCCGGATAACGATGAGACTCGCTTAGCGCTTTTTTTGCCGCTTCCACCGCCTTCGGCGACGGCCCCAGCGGATTTTCATTCGACGCCAGCTTCACCGCGTGAATCTTCAGCTCGCGTTCCACTTCCTCAATCGGCCGCCCCGGCACATACACCGGCAGCCCGCGGATAAAATCAGGTATCAACTCTTCAATCGTCCGTGTCATGGAATCCCATCCGCCACTCGCGCCCACAATCCGCTCCCCACACCCAACTATTGTCGCACTATCAAAAATCCGTGCGCCATCCCCAGGCACAATACGTGTCGTAGCTCCCAATATCCCGCTCGGACTTCTTCATCCCTTACTTCCTATACTTCCTTTGCTTCCTATACTTCCTTTGCTTCCTTTATCTCCTCTACCTCCTTCTCCACTCGCCGCTTTCTTCAACTGCTCGATCTCTTTTCCCGTCAGAGCCCGAAATCTCCCCGGCTCCAAATCCAGGACCAAAGGTCCCATCCGCACCCGCCGAATCTTTTCTACCAAATGCCCCACCCGCTCAAACATCCTCCGTATCTGTCTATTGCGCCCCTCAATCAAGACCACTTCGTACCACGGATTCTCCCCGTCCTCGAACAGCCGTATCTTCGCCGGCGAAGTCTTCACCCGCCGTCCATCCTCCAACTCGATCACAATCCCCTGTCGTAAACGTTCAATCCTCTTCTCGTCTGGCTTTCCGCTAACCTTCACCAGATAGGTCTTCGGCATGTGCGACCCGGCCTTCATCATTCTCTCTGCCAGCGCGCCATCATTCGTCAACAAAAGCAATCCCTCGCTCGCATAATCCAGCCGCCCAACCGGATAAACCCTGCCCACGCTCTTGCCCAAAATATCCACCACCGTCGGCCGCCCTTCCGGATCGCTCACCGTCGTTACATACCCCTTCGGCTTGTTCAACATGAAGTAAAGCAGCTTCTCCGACCTCGCGATCGCGACACCGTCAACGTAAATGGCGTCTTTCTCCAGGTCAGCCTTAGTCCCCAATTCGCGCACTACAACGCCATTCAACGTCACGCGCCCCGCCAATATGATCTCCTCCGCCTTGCGCCGCGACGCAATCCCGCAAGCCCCCATTATTTTCTGCAATCGTTCGAGTGCCATTTGCGAGAACGTGTAGAGCCCGCTTGCTGAGCCAGGCCTCTCCTAATTTGTACTGGCCGATCTTTAGACCGGCGCTTTTCTCTCTCTTCTGTGTGGCCTCGGCGTCCTCTGTGAACTCTGTGTTGAAATCCGCTTTCTTTCTTCACTTCGCGGAACGTCCTTCTTCCCGGCCGAGGCTTCCTTTCGCAATGCCTCCACTTCCTTCGGCCCCAGCAACCGATATCTCCCCCGCGGCAATCCTTCCACCGAAAGCGTCCCCAATCCAATCCTCATCAACTTCTCCACCGGATGCATCTCTTTCATCAACACGCGCCGCAACTCTTCCTTCTTCGAATCCCGCATCCGCACTTCGTACCAGAAATTCGCCGCCCGCCCCCGCGTAGCGTCCGGCTGCCTCACCGTTTTCATTCTCAATCCAACTTCTTTCCCGATCCGATCCAAATCCGCCAGCGTCAGCATCCCCTTCACCTTGACGTGATACACCTGCTCGATGTGCGCCCAGTTCTTCAACATCTCCGCCGCCAAGTCGCCGTCATTCGTCAAGAACACCAGCCCCGACGTCGCATACTCCAGATTCCCCACCGGAAACACGCGCTCCGGCAATCCCCGCAAACAATTCCGCAGAGTCTTCCGCCCCTCTGGATCGGCCATCGTCGAAACCACTTCCGGCGGCTTGTGCAACGCGAGGTAAACATTCCGCTGCGCGACCGTTCCAACCGTCCTCCCCGCTGCCTCAATCTTGTCTGTCGCGGGATCGGCCTTAGTCCCCAATTCCCGCACCACCACACCGTTCACGCGCACCTGACCGCTTAGAATGAGTTGCTCCGCATGCCTCCGCGAAGCAATCCCCGCCCGCCCAATTATCTTCTGCAATCTCTCTTGCATTCAGTTTTGTCTCGTAGGGGCACGGCACGCCGTGCCCGTCTTTCTGAAGTGCCTCGTCCTAACTCGCAGCCCCGCCTTCTCGTTTTTTCCGAATACCAACGTACGCGGCTCCGATAACTGTATAGAGGGCGGCGTTTGCCAGAGCTATAAGCGCCCAGAGCACATAGAAACCTGGAGCACCAGCCTTGGCCGCCTCAAAGAAATAAACGGACAATGGCATGAACAAAATGGACATTGGGCAGAGAACGATAAGTACTGCATCCATCGAAAGATTTGGAGTCCTGTAGTCTATCAAGGCCTGTTGCGCTGCAAAGACAGCTCCGATTCCCAATCCCAGCAGCGCAAATCGAAGGATAATTCTCCAGTCTTTGCTCATCTGCGGCCAGATTCTCTTTGAGGGCAATTGTTCTCCACGAATCTCTGCGCCCACAGCGTCTCTGTGTGATCTTTGCTCTTTCTACCGCCCCACTTCATTCCCCGGCGGCGGTTGATTTAACAACAGGCGGTGGCGGATCCTCATCCAACTGCCCGGAGGGCATCCCCTCGGAAGTCGCCAGGGCTTCGTGCTCGCGAAAGGCTTCCGCCTCGGCAAGTTCATCTCGCACGTGTGCGATAGCTTCGGAGGTGCTGTCATGCGTGTGCAGATCCGAACCCGCCTCCCGGGACGCTGCGTCCCCGCCAGCCTCGGTTGTACGCGCTTCTTCGCTCGCCACTCGCCACTCGTCACTCGCCACTTCCCCACCCGAAGGCGCCACTCCCTCATCACTCCCCAGCGCCTCCCTGGCCAGCGCCTCAAACTCCTTCAAGCTCGGCAACTCTTCCAAGTCGCTCAGCCCAAACCGCATCAAAAATTCCTTCGACGTCTTATAAAGTATCGGCCGCCCAATCACTTCCTTCCTACCCGCCGTCGTAATCAACCGCTTGTCCAAAAGCGTGCTGATCACTCCCGAAGTATTCACTCCGCGAATTTCCGAAATCTCCGGCGAAGTCACCGGCTGCTTGTAAGCAATCACCGCCAAAGTCTCCAGCGCCGGCATCGTCAACCGCAGCGGCGGCCGCAAACTCTTGATGAATCTCCGCACCACATCGTGCTGCTGCGGCTTCGTATAAAGCTTGTATCCGCCCGCCACAGCCCGAATCTCACTCCCCCGCTCCACCGAGCCAAAACGTCCCCCCCCCTCATCGAGCGCTGCCTGCACCACCAGCTACTCTTCTCCCAGAGCCTTCGCCAACTGCTCGATCGTAGCCGGCTCATCCGCCGCATAAATAATCGCTTCCAAAGCCGCTTTTCTCTCTTCATTCGTCATGAACAAACCCCTGTGAAAGCAAACGAGGTAAAGGATGTAAAGGAGGTACAGGAAGTAAAGGAAAAACTCGGCCCGTCTCCAAACATTCGCACTTCTTGAGAGATCGAACCGCGAGACTCCTCACCCTCTACCTCATTTACTTCCTCTACTTCCTTTACCTCACTATTTGTATTCCTCATCAATCTGCTTTATCTCTCCCCGCTCATCAAAAATCACGTCAAACGCCTTTCCCTTCTTCACTACAATCTCTCCAAACTGCTTTTCTTGCGCCAATCCCACGGCCTGCAATTTCACCATCTCCAAAACCGCCAAAAACGCCACAATCATCGCGTGCCGCGAAGGACAAGCCTCAAAAAACTGAATCAAATTCACCATGCTGTCCGCGCTGGCCAAGATCTGCGCCCGCAATGCCGCAATCATCTGCGCCACGGTAAACTGCTCGTGCTGCAGCTCAATCCGCGAAACTTCCTTGCGCCGCTCCAAAACCTGCTGAAACACCTTCACCAAATCCACAAGCGAAACGACCAGCTCGCCTTCCGTCCCTTCATCGTTGTAAAGCGATTTGTCCGGCTTCGACCACACGTTCTCTTCAATCTGCTGCTTCTGGTACAAAAGCTGCGCCGCATTCTTGAATTTCTCGTGTTCCACCAGCCTCTGCACCAACTCCGCCCGCGGATCGCCCTCCGCCCCTTCTTCCGCACCCAAAGGATCCGGCGGCAAAAGCATCTTCGACTTGATGTAAATCAAAGTCGCCGCCATATAAACAAAATCCGCCGAAACATCCACATTCAACTCTTCCAGCTTGTGCAGGTATTCGAGGTATTGCGCCGTAATCACCGAAATCTGAATATCATGGATATTCATCTCCTGCTTCTTGATCAACTCAAGTAGCAGGTCCAGCGGCCCCTCATACAAAGGTATGTGCACCTTGTAAGCCGCGTCCTTAGCACTTTCCGTGCCCGCACTCCCCGTCATCTTGTTCCCCGGCGTCGCCATTCGTCCTTGCCTTTGCTATTGCCTTTGTAGGTGCCGGTCTTTAGCCCGGCGCTTTTTCTCTTCCGTCTTTGGTGGCACAGCCAATCCTGGCTGTGCTCTTCGTTCTATCCTATGTCGCCCAACCCAGCTACCGTCATTTCGAACGGAGCGAGCCGACTTTATCTCTTCCCGTTTCGCTCCTGCGAAACCGTCGGCTCGCGAAGAGAGAAATCTCTCTTCGATTTATCCGTCTATCTCACTGTGCTCCGCTCCTCAATTCTTTCTTCTTCTTTTCCCACCCAAAAACCGCTTCCCTCACTCGCTCCATCGTCTTCTTCGCCTCCACCCGCGCCCGCTTCGATCCCTCATCAATCATTTCCAAAACCCGCGCCGGACGCTTCTCATATTCCACCCGCCGTTCCCGTACCGGCGCAATCCACTTGATCAAATTCTCCGCCATCGCCGCCTTACACTCAATGCACCCAATCCCCGCCGTAGTGCATCCCTGCCGCACCCACTCCAACCGCCCCGGCTCTCCCGCCGAGAACAGTTTATGCCAGTCGTACACTGGACACACGTCCGGATTTCCCGGATCGGTCCGCCTCTTCCGCGCCGGGTCCGTCACCATCACCTTCGTCTTCTTCCGTATCTCCTCATCCGTCTCGCTCAACGTAATCGCATTCCCATAACTCTTCGACATCTTCCGCCCATCCAACCCAGGTATCCTCGGCGTCTTCGTCAGCATCGCCCCCGGCTCGCTCAGGACCTTGTCAATGCGCAGTAAACCAAGGACATCCGTGAACCCCGCAATCCGGTCAGCGAAATTGTCCCAGCCCTCCTGGATAATCGACCGTCGAAGCGCACTCATGATCTGAGTTCGCGATTCAGAAGAGACTGGATATGAAATCTCCATCAGCTCTTTGTCAACGTATGCGAACGCCAGCAATCGTTGGAGCAGAAACTGATTTCGTTGCTCGAACATTCCCTCTCTGGGAACCACCTCATAAAACGTGTTGAATCGGCGCACGATCTCGCGGCTCGTCTCCACGTGCGAAACCTGATCCTCTCCCACCGGCACAAACAAGCTTGCGATATCTGGCGAACTGTAGATCACAATGTCCGCGCATTGCAGTACCGGATAGCCCAGGAACCCATAATTGTGCAGGTCCTTATCCTTAACGTTCTCCAAAGCCTCTTTATACGTCGGCACCCGCTCCAACCAACCCAACGGCGTCACCATCGACAGCAACAAATGCAATTCCGCATGCTCCGGGACCAAAGACTGCAGAAAAATCACCGACTTAGCCTGATCCAGCCCCGCCGCCAGATAATCCGTCATAATCTCAATCGTGTTCTGCGCCACCCCCGACGTATCCGCGTAGTCGCTAGTCAAAGCATGCCAATCGGCAATAAAGTAAAAACACTCATACCCCGGGTCATTCTGTAACCGCACCCAGTTCTCCAGCGCCCCAAAGTAATGCCCAATATGCAGCCTACCCGTAGGCCGCATCCCGCTAATCACTCTCTTCTTCCCCTCGTTGTTCAAGCGCAACTCCTAAGATCTGCCCTCTTAGAGCTGGAAGTTGAAATGCCTTAGCAAGATATACAAAGACAACGCTCCAAAAACGCCAGCCAGCAACAAGCAAACCAGGCGCGCCCAGTTTGGAATCGGCAATGTGTCATCCAGGGATCTTCCTCGCCTCAGTCTAAATCTGCCCGTTATGGCTGCCAGTAGGAAGCTGATTCCAACGAAAGCCGGCCAGATGAACCACAACACAATGTCCACTTCTCTTCCTCTTGACAAAATCTAACTCTTGAGGTACTATAGCTTCTGTTTAATTCTGCGTTCCGAAGCTCCCTTTGCCTCTAACTTAAACCTTTTAGAATCAACACATACAAACTAGCCCCCAACTATTGATTCTAAATGGCTTACAAGAATGCTAAGCCCTTTAGATGCAACACTTACAAAAAACCAGGAAGCAGTGCTCCGAATCCTTTACCTCCTTTACTTCCTATACTTCCTTTACCTCCTATGCCTCCGCTACTTCAATATCTCCCGAGCAATGATCGTCCTCTGGATCTCGCTAGTCCCCTCATAAATCGTAATCACCCGCGCGTCCCGGTACATCCGCTCGACATCTGTCTCCCGCGAATACCCGACGCTCCCATGAATCTGCACCGCCTTAGCCACCACCCGGTTCACCATCTCGCTCGCATAGAGCTTCGACTTGGACGCCGCCGCCCCCAGCTTCCCCGGGTGCGTATCCTTCAGCCATGCCGCATGATAGACCAGCCCCCGGGCGGCCTCGATCTCCGTCTGCATGTCCGCCAGCATCCACTGAATCGCCTGGAACTCGCCAATCGTCTTCCCGAACGCGCGCCGCTGCTTGGCATACTTCACCGATTCGTCCAGCGCACCCTCCGCCAGCCCCAGAGCCAGCGCCCCGATACCGATCCGCCCTCCGTCCAGCGTGCTCAGCGCGATCTTCAGCCCCTGCCCTTCCTCGCCCAGCCGGTTCTCGCGCGGCACTTCGCAGTCGTTCAGCAAAATCTCTACCGTCGGAGAACTGCGCTGACCCATCTTGTCTTCGTGCCGGCCAATCTTGAACCCCGTAAAGCCCGGCTCGATCAGAAATGCCGTAACGCCTTTGCCGCCCGCATCCGGGTCGGTCTTCGCAAACACTATAAACAGCCCAGCAACGTGTCCGTTCGAGACCCACGTCTTCGTGCCGTACAGCCGATAGACATCGCCGCTCGGAGTTCCGAGCGGCGCCCCGCCCCAGGCCGCGGGAGCCAGTCCCGGCCCCGGCGACGTTCTGGCTCCGAGCCCGGAGCCAACTCGCGCTGTCGCTACCGCACGCGCTTGAATTCCAGCGGCATCCGAGCCGGCACCCGGTTCCGTCAGGCAGAACGCACCAAGGAATTCGCCCGTGGCCAGCCGGCGCAAATATTTTTTCTTCTGATCTTCCGTGCCGAATTTCAGAAGCGGCACTTGCACCGCCGAATTCGTCACGCCGAGGGAGGTAGCCATTCCCGCGTCGACGCGTGCCACTTCCTCCAGCATCAGCACGTAGGAAAGCGTGTCAAACCCCGGCCCGCCCCATTCTTCGGGCATCAACATCCCGCAGCAGCCCAGTTCGGCCAGTTTTTTGATTTCTTCGGTGGGAAAACGCTCTTCGCGGTCGCGCTGCTTCACCGAAGGCCGCACTTCCGCCTCCATGAATTGGCGAACCGTATCCCGTATCAGTTTTTGGTGGTCGTTAAGCGAAAAATCCATCGTCTAGGCGTACCGGAAGGTACACGCGATGCTATCACACGGTGAACACGCGCTGATAGGAGATGGACGATCTGGAAGTCGGGTGCCCATTTACATGACATTCCGCGATGGTTTGTACAAGAGCGGCTGAAGTTCGGCAACACTTCGGTTGCAAGTCTCGTCCCAAGGATAAATCCCCGTCTTATCGGGCCAGAAACACTGCCAGACGGGAAAATGCTCGCCTTCGTAAAACCACTGGGCCCAACCCACATATTCAGCGTATTGGCTCGGGTGAACGATCCGAAAGCGGCACTTCACATCGCCCGCAAATATATCCGAACATTCCGTATCCAAATTGAATTTGCGGCCTGATTTCAGCTCGTCCCCGATGGTATTGATGATTCGCGTGCTGACATCCGCGTCCAGTCCGCAAAGGATAATTTCCGGATGCTGGAAGCGCATAAAAAGGCCAGTGGAATAGGAGAACCATTCCTGGGCATCGTCGGAGTCAACCCGCGGTGCAACGCTCATCACATGCCATCCGTACTTGTCGATGACTTCCAAGAAGCGGGCATCACCGGGCTTCAATCCATCTCGGTTCTTAGGATCGAGCATCACTTGTCTCCTGGGTTGAGCAAGTTGGTTGCTACAGCTTAAATAGTTCGCGGAGGCGGCGGGCCTGGACGCGGCTTACGGGGACTTCGGTGGTTTTCTTGTCGTTCATTTTCAAGATGAAGGTGGAGTTGAACCACGGCACGACTTCCTTGATGTGTTGTGTGTTGACGAGAAACGAGCGGTGCGGCCGCCAGAAGGAATCGGAATCGAGAGTGGCGTTCAGTTCTTCGAGCGTGCGGTAGTTCGAGGAACCCTCGACATCTCGCGTCACCACGACAATTGCAGCGCCCTCCGTGGTGGCGAAAATTATGTCCTCCCCGTTCACCAGCAAGAGCCGCTGCTGAGAATTTACCAGCACTTTTACTTTTTGCGGCGGGCTTTTCGTCGCGCCGAGCTGGCTGACCAGCTGCTCGAGCCGCTCCGTCGTCGAGGTATGCGTGTCCAGCATTTTTCGCGCGCGCTGAATGGCTTTCGCGATGCGCGCCTTGTCAAACGGCTTCAGCACGTAGTCCACGGCGTTCACCTCGAACGCCTGCACCGCGTATTGGTCGAAGGCCGTCGCAAACACCACGTGCGGCATCTTCATTTTCCGCTCGACCAATTTTTTCAGAACTCCAAATCCATCGAGTCCCGGCATCTGCACGTCGAGAAAAACGAGATCGGGCGCGTGCTCCTTGATCAGCGCCACGGCTTCCACGCCGTTCTTTCCTTGCCCGATCACATTGACTTCGGGGAACGCCTTCAACAAAAACGCGAGTTCCTCCCGTGCTGGTTTCTCGTCATCCACGATGATGGTATTGATCGCCATGCTCTTGTGATTTCGAAGTGCCGGGCTAAAGCCCGGCTTCTACAGTGTATGATAACGCCGGAGAAACCGTACGAACTATGCCACCAAAAGAAGCCAGCCGTACCACCGCCAAGATTCTTCGCAGCAAAATAATTTACAAGGGCCCCATCTTCGGCATTCGCCGCGATGAAGTGATCGAGCCCGGCGGTTTTCGCACCACTCGCGAAGTGATTACGCATCCCGGCTCCGTCGTCGTGCTCCCCGCATTGCCCGACGGCCGCATTCTCCTGATTCGCCAGTATCGTCACGCGACGCGGCAATTTCTCTGGGAACTCGTCGCCGGCCGCATCGACAACGGGGAGAATCCGCGCAAGGCTGCCGCCCGCGAACTGATCGAGGAAACCGGTTACCGCGCCAAGCGTTTTCACGTTTTCCTCGACATTTTTCCCACACCGGGTTTTCTCGAAGAGCGCATGTACATTCTTCTCGCCGAAGATTTGACTCCCGGCAAAGCCGAGCCGGAGGAAGATGAGAAAATTACGTTTAAGGCTTTCACGCACGGCGAACTGGAAATGATGATTCGCCGAAACAAAATCCGCGACGCAAAGTCCATTGCGGGAATTCTGTATTATCTGCGCTTCCTGCTACGGTCATAATGACTTGCCAAGGACGCAGAACGCGATGCCAGCTTCTCTTCTTCACTTCGCGTTGAGCCGCTGAAGAAAAGATTGTGCCGACGACTCGCGCAATTCCCAATCAGCACGGATTAGAAAGCAGCGTTGTCAACCCGGCAATCCGGTGGATCCTGAGGTTGTTTTCCGTTGAGACTTCGATTGCGAAACAAATGTGTCACATTATGAAACGATTGTTTACAAACCCTGTGTTCACTTGGGGTTGCAGGAATGTCGCGGCCTGACACGCAGGCGGTAAGAAGCCGATTTTTCATTCAATCGATTTTATAGACGAATTTCCGTTCATTTTCGTTCACATCGGACGCGATTGCACTCTTGACTGAATACATCATTCTGTTACACTCCGCGCAAAATGTGTTGTTGGCGGCTGTATTCGTCCCGATTTAGCCGACCATGAGAGACATCCAGGTCTCCACCAGGAGGAGAGGATAAGTGCAAGGAACTGTGAAATGGTTTAACAACTCGAAAGGATATGGCTTCATCGGGCGCGAAGATGGTCCAGATGTTTTTGTTCATTATTCCGCTATCGTAGGGGATGGCTACCGCACCTTGCAGGAAGGGGATGCGGTAGAGTTCGAGATTGTCCAGGGACCGAAAGGCCCCCAGGCAGCGAACGTGGCAAAGCCAGCTTAATTAAACCAGGAAACATTTGGCCGGCAGAGAGCGCCCCTTTGCCGGTCATTTTTTTGAAGGAGGTAGATGAAGCAGAGGAGGTAAAGGAGGTAAAGGAAGTAGAGGAACAGAAAACCGTCGCATGGCGACTAAGGAGAGCGCGTGCTACCGGCTACGGAGCGACTAGGCGGGCGATTAAGAGATGGAAGAAAGCGCCGGAATCGGAGTGCATGCAGACTTGGGCGTTGGGAGCGCCCGGCTCGGGGCGAGTGAAACCTTTGTCGTCGACGCGGATGTGCATGGGCTCGACGGGGCAAATTTGGGGGTTCAGGATGTAGGCGAGCGTCATGGGATCGAAGAGCGTCGGGGTTTGCTGGCCCCATTCGTGATAGAGCAGAGTGAGAGCATCGGTGAGCGGCGTGGCCTGGCGGAACAGGAAGGCGCGTTTGACTTCGTCAAACTTTAGTTGCGTGGAATCGAGCGGCATCACATAGAGCGGAGCGCCGGAGAGAAAGAGCTTCTTGGCCGACGGGATGTCGTTGATGATGTTCCACTCCGCATCGGCGCCGTGAGCTGTGCAGAACCACAATTCTCCATAGCCGCATTTAATCGAACCGCCCATCATCACCACGCGCTTGAGCTTGAGAAAGGTTTGCGGGTCTTTGTCGATGAGTGCGCCCACGTTTATCAGCGGGCCGATGGCGATTAAAGTAATTTGGCCGGGATAGCGGCGAATGTTTTCCAGGATGAAGTCCACGGCGTTGGGATGAGAGGATTTTGCGAAATGGCCGCCTTCGCCGAAACGGCGTTGGGTCATCGGAGCCTTACTCGCTGTGGGGGCGCCGGCCAGGACGGCAATATCCGTACGGCCGGCTTCGCCGAGCATGCGATCCACGATTTTGGCGCGAGCTTCGGTGTCGCCGAAGGTAGTGGATATGCCAAGAATTTCAAGCTCGGGACTCTTGAGGGCAAGGACGATGGCAAACGCGTCGTCGATGTCGTCGCCGATGTCGGTGTCTAAGATGACTTTCTCGGGCTCGCCTGAGACGTGCGCAGGCTTCTGTGTTTGCGCGGAGGAAACAGGGCCGATGAGCAATGAGAATATAATTGCTAGGGTTGAAAAACGCACGCTGCCCTCCGATAAATGAATCTGGACGACACTGATTGCGATGCGAGCAATTTGTGCACCGCTTCCTAAAAAGAGTCTATCGCACAGCGAGCATTGGCAATCCTTGATTCTGGGACCTCTCCGTTCCGGTCTGTTGCGGATGTGCAGACTTGAGTAGTGCCTCAGTTTTCGATTACGCGAGTTACCGTCCAGGTGAATCCTATTCCCTCTTCTCAGTGCGATACGGAAGAATATCGGCAGGAATTTCCTCCGGGCGAACTGTCTGCCAATCTACGTGAAAGTGCCCCTTATAGCCGAAAAGCGGCCCCCACGCTTTGTTGGATACTTTGACCTCAATTTTGAACTGTTGCTCTGCGTCGTCATACCATTCGCATACGTCCGCGACTCCCGAAAGAAGCATGGGGAAAGGGAAGGCGATTGGTCCCTCGTAGAAGCGTTGTGCACCTGAGCGCAAGCGGAGGCCGCCATTGGGAGCGGCACGCAGTTCGATATCAACGGCCAAATGCTGGTGCGTGCCAAGGTAATCAATGATGCGGGAGCGCTGTTCGCTGTAGATCATGTAAGCGTCAAAGCGACGCTGTCGGTTTGCCCGAAATGTACGGATCCACGTAACTGTTTCCCGTCCAAGTGGATCTAGATACGCGTAATTCTGGATTTGAAATGGCACATTACGACCACTCTCAGGGAACATGATTCGGCGCCACGTTCCTACATACAGAAATGGCAGCGTGTACGGAGCCCCATGCCAGATTTCTTCCATTACTCCGGAACCCACAGAAGCAACGTTGTCTCGACTTGAAAAGCCAAATCGCCGCTGAATCTGCGGATGAAGTCGCAAGAAATCAGAGCCCATAGCATGTTCGTATATGGACCTCATGTGGATTCCTTCAGGGTTTGTCGTAGCCAGCGAGAGGCACTGGGGATCTCAGCTGCCGCAACGTAGCCGACTAAAGACAGTGCGATCATCGCTAGATTCAGCGTCACTGGATTAAACGCCGCAACCAAGTACGACGGAGACATGATCGCTACATTCGCGAGAGCTACAACCATCGCTACTATGTTGAACAGGAAGAACGACCGTCTCCGCCATGACAAAATGGCACATGCGGCAATCGCGATCTCAATGAGGCCCATCATCGGGACCAGCGCTGTAGACAGGTGCGATGCGGCTATCATTGCCCGTTCGTCCGCATCGTTAAATAGCAGTTTCGGCAGAAGCCCCTGCCACAACCAAATGATTGCGATTGCCAAGTGTGAACACGCGTGAATAGCCGACAATCGAAGTGCGACTTTTGGTTCGAGCCCTCGATCAATTTGGAGACGTAGCCGGTCGAAACTCCACGCGGTAGCCCACCCAATCAACGGCCGGAACAGAACTGTGTCGAGTAAGCGACCTATTGCTCCGAAGCGAGTCCGATAGTCATACCACGTAAGGAAGCGGACACCATTCTCTGTCGGAATGTACTGCCAGTATCCGGAGCCTTCTTCTATCAATGATTTTGAGTCCCCTGACCAAAACTTGAGCGCAGATGTCCGCAGTCCGGTAGCCTCCTCGCGAGTTCCTGTACTCTCACCTTGACCAACAATTTGTAATCCAAACCCAATCCTCGTTGTGTAGTTGAATCGTTGGGGCTCGGCTTCTGATGCGCGAGGTAGGTATTGGATCTTCGTGAAACGCAAATCCCAAGGCTCGTGGAGCTCGGGTCTCTGGGATTGTCTCCACACCTGTTCAATGTCGCCACGGATTAGTATCTCGACGTAAATACCAGGTCTTTGTTGCATTGCAAGAGGGTAGCATGCAACCCGAACGGTTCTGACCGAGGTAGGCTCGTTAGCTACAGATTGATACTGGTGGTATGGGGTAACCTCCGAATTCACGACACAGTGCCTGGTTAACGCGGTGATCTCAATGGGTCGACGCAACACTCAAGTCGAACCCGACTTGCATTGAAAACAAAGGCCAAATCGCTCGCTACGGTTAGATTAGCCGGAACACTACCCTGGCCAGGGTTTGATTGAGTGGAGCCCAGCAGATCGGTTATCTATGGGGAAGGCTCGTCTGATCAACTGATTAGGACGTGTTGCATCGACCGGTTGAGCTGGCAGCGCTAATCGGAAACTGAGAATCCACTGCACGGACTGCACGCGCGTGTTTTTCGCCGGCTTATAGCTTTATAATCGGCCCATGGACAACAAACAGATCGCCCGGATTCTCCGGGAAACCGCGCAACTTTTGGAAATTGATGGAGCCATCATCGGCCGGTACCGCAGCTACGAGAAGGCTGCTGAGCTGATCGATGGGCTGCCAGAATCGATCGAGCAGCTTGTCACGCAGCCGGAGAAGCTAGAAGAGCTGCCGGGAATCGGCGAACGCATGGTGGAGCATCTTGAGGAAATTGTTAAGACCGGCGATTACTCGCTTCGCAAAAAACTGCTAAAGAAATATCCGGGGACCATTCTTGATCTGCTGCAGCTGCAATCGCTAGGGCCGAAGAAGGTGGCGTTACTGTGGTCGAACTTCAAGGCGGGAACTGTTGATGATGTGGAGAAAATCGCGAAGGAGGGGAAACTTCGCGATTTTCCCGGTTTTGGCGAAAAGAGTGAACAAAACATTCTGAAAGCCATTGAAGTTTTCAAGAAATCCTCGGGGCGCTTTCACATCGATGCGGCGGAAGCAGCGGCCGCGGCGATCATCACGCACATCAAGAAAGCGGGGAAGGCCGTGGAAAGCGTGACTCCTGCTGGGTCGCTACGGCGGGGTAAGGAGACAGTGGGAGATTTGGATTTGCTGCTGACGCTGGGGGACGGCCATGCGTCGCAGAAACATGTGGATGCGCTGGCGAAGCATATTCTCGAGTTTCCTGGGATCGACCAAACTTTGGCGCACGGAGAGAACAAGGTTAGTTTCACGCTGGAGAACGGCTTGCAGGTGGATGTGCGGCTGCTTGAAAAGGAAAGCTTTGGCGCGGCGCTGCTTTACTTCACGGGATCGAAAGAACACAACGTGGCGTTGCGCGGGCGCGCCAACGACATGGGTCTCACGTTGAACGAGTATGCGCTGGCGACGCTCAAAGGGGAAAAGCCGGTGGCGCGGCGTACCGAGGAAGAGATTTACGCGAAGCTGAAGTTGGACTACATCCCGCCGGAGCTCCGCGAGAATACCGGCGAAATCGCCGCCGCCGAAGCGCATAAACTGCCGCACCTGATTGAATTGAAAGACATGAAGGGCGACCTGCAGATGCACACGACGGCCAGCGATGGAAAGAATTCCATCGAGGAGATGGCCGAGGCCGCGCGGAAGCTCGGTCACCAGTACATCGCCATCACGGACCACTCGAAAGCGGTTACGGTTGCCAATGGGCTGGATGAAAAACGCATGGCGGCGCACATCAAGAAGATTCATGCGGCGAGCGAAAAGGGGCTGGGGATCCGGGTGCTGGCGGGAGCGGAGGTCGATATTTTGAAGGATGGTTCGTTGGATTATTCCGACGAGTTGCTTGCGCAATTGGACGTCGTGGTGTGCTCGATTCACTCTTACTTCAACTTGGACCGTACGGCGATGACGGGGCGGATGCTGGCGGCCATCGAGAATCCTTATACGCAGATCATTGCGCATCCGACGGGACGGCTGCTTCTGCGGCGAGATCCAATCGACTATGACATGGAGAAGATTCTGGAGGCTTGTGCCAAGCATGGCGTGGCGATGGAGTGTAATTCGTACCCCGACCGGCTGGACTTGAAGGACGTGTACTTGCGGATGTGCAAAGAGCGAGGGGTGAAGGTGGTCATTTCGACGGACTCGCACAATGCCGGGAATCTGTCGCTGATTCGCTACGGGGTGACGATGGCGCGGCGCGGGTGGCTCGAGAAGCGCGACGTCATCAATGCGTTGCCTACGGAGCAGTTTCTGGCGGCCCTGCGGGCCAAACCCGGCGCGGCGAAGCGTCTATCGACGACTCCTAAGAAGGCCGCTGCCCGGCGCTGAGCGTTCTTGCAACTTCGCCTTTTCGCCTATTTCTTGAATTTTCGTTATACGCCTCTGCTGCTCCTGTTCGGAGAATTGCTGCAACGAGGCATAGAGAATCTCCGCTATTTCTTTGGCGGCCTTCTTTTGCTTTGAGTGGGTGCTCATAGCTCTATGATGCTCAAGTTAGCAGCAAGCGAGCGTCTTGCTCAACCTTTGTTGGTTTGGCCCGGCCCCAAGGGTAAGCGCGCTGACCATAGACGGGGGCATGGCCCTATCAGACGATTAGGGCCTGAGTATCGTCTATTGGAGCCGTAAGGCACCGGGTTGAGTAGTGCGCCGCTTCAGGGAACATTTTGACCCCGGATGTCGTACCTACTCTCAGAATGGGAATTTACGGAGGCTTTAAGCCATGAACTTGCTTTCTAGCCGCACTACCGCCGTCCGGTTGGGGATCGCCTGTGCTGCCCTGCTCGCTGGGGTGGCGTTGGCGCCGCGCGCTAACGCTGCGGACGTGACCAAGAACTACACCATTGCGGGCCGCGCCAACGTGCACATCGATACGAATGATGGCAGCGTGCGCATCAGCACGAGCGATTCGAAGACTGTTCAATTCCGTGTCGAATATGAAGGCTATGAACTGGACAAAAACCTGCACATCGAATCCAAGCAGGACGGGGATAGGGTGGAGCTGATTGCCCGCGTTACGGGCCATTGGGGATGGTCCTGGGGGCACAACACGAGAAAGCTGCACATCGAAGTGCAGATGCCCAGAGACGGAGATGTGGACGCGCACACGGGGGATGGCTCGGTGAATGCGAGTGCTATCAATGGAAACGTCAGCGTAAATACTGGAGATGGTTCGATTAAGGCAAGTTCGTTGACGGGCACTATCGTGCTCCATACCAACGACGGCAGCATCAACGCGGATACGCTGAAGGGCGACCTGCGGATACATACGGGGGACGGCTCGATTGAAGCGCGGGATTTGGACGGCAAACTGGACGCGGACACCGGAGATGGCCACATGCGGATCGGCGGGCGATTTGACGCGCTCAATATTCGGACCGGGGATGGAAGCGTGAATACTCTCGTTCTTCCGGGCTCGAAGATGTCGAGTAGCTGGAGCATCCGGACAGGCGATGGGAGCGTGGACCTGTCTTTGCCGGGGGATTTCCAGGCCAATATTGATGCCAGTACGGGCGATGGGCATATCAGCGTGGGCTTGCCGGTGACGGTCGAGGGCACGTTCAGCAATTCGCAGCTCCACGGAAAGATGAATGGCGGGGGACAACCTCTGACAATCCACACAGGGGATGGGTCGATCAGGCTTAGCAAGGCATAGACTTAGGCTTGGGCGGTATCGAGAGGGCTTCCGTGTCCTGTCGAAGGGCATCGTCCCGGACTTTTCATTCTAGTACTATTACTGGTAAATCTGTCACTTCTGAATGACACTTGCATCCATCCGGCGACAGGATTTCTTCGTCAATCGCCGTATCTCAATGAAAACAGGCAGATTGGATTTGGCAGCCTACCTGCCTTTCCCATTTGAGTCCTCGGAGGGAGAATATTGTGGTTGTCTTCATTCTATCTTTCGCGATGGTGGCTTTGCTGGCGCTGACGATTGCCAGTTCGATTTTCACGGGTAACCGTCACCGCGGCTCTTGACTGTTTCTGGGCAAGTGCAGGCTGGTGAAGTCAGCCTGACGGCAATCGGCCGCTGCCGTGCCTCCCCTCTGATTGTTTTCCTGATTTCGCCTATCCCATACAATCCTTTGGTCGATGGCATTAGCTGGGCCATAATCTGCCATCGGAGGGACCATTGCCGTGGTGAACCCAGACGCAGCCAGAAAAATTCCGTTCCCGAACCGCGTGATGCTTGTGCTGTTCTTGCATTTTCTACTTTCAATGGCAATCTTGGCGGGTCAGGCGCCAGCGCAATCAGCTGCGGGGGCTGACTGGCCGTCCTACGGCAATGACCCAGGCGGGACGCGCTATTCCCCTGCCAGGCAGATTGACCGCGGCAATGTGGCTCAACTGAAGGTGGCGTGGACGTACAGGACTGGGGCGTTGCCGCATGACGAGGAACTCGATAAGAAAGCGGCGTTTGAGGCCACACCGATACTTGTCGATTGAAAACTGTTCTTGAGCACGCCGTACGATCACGTGATTGCACTGAACGCGGCAAGTGGTGCGAAAGTCTGGGAGTTCGATCCGAAGTTGGAATTGCCGGATGGGTCGTCGGAGGTGAGTTCACGCGGAGTTTCCGCCTGGCGTGACCCGACTGCAAAAGCTGGAAGAGCCTGCGCTTTGCGTATTTTCATCGGGACGCTGGACGCGCGACTGATTGCTCTTGATGGCGCTACCGGCAAGCCATGCGTTGATTTTGGGAGCGGAGGCGAGATCGACCTGACGAACGAAGTGAAGTTGCGCGATCCAGGCGATTATCAGGTGACATCAGCTCCAGCCATCTATAAGGACTTGGTCATTACGGGATCTTCGGAGGGGGACAATCGCGCGGTGACTTTGGAGCGCGGGATTGTGCGAGCGTACGACGCGCGAAGCGGCAAACTGCGGTGGACCTGGGATCCGATTGCGCCGTGGGCTTACCAGACTACGTCGCGGACGGGTGCGGGCAATGCGTGGTCGACAATTTCTGTCGATGAACAGCACGATCTCGTGTTTATTCCCACAGGCAGCGCCAGCCCGGACTATTATGGCGGCTTCCGCAAGGGGGACAACAAGTGGGCCAACTCGGTGGTGGCGCTGAGGGCTTCGACGGGCGAATTTGTGTGGGGATTCCAGGTGGTGCACCACGATCTTTGGGATTACGACGTGGCGTCGCAGCCGGCGCTGTTTGCCTGGAAAAACGGCACGCCCGCGATCGCCATCACCACGAAGATGGGGCGCGTTTTTGTGCTGAACCGGTTGAATGGAGCGCCACTGCTGCCGGTGGAAGAACGCCAGGTGATGAAGAGCGACATTCCGGGGGAAGAATCCTGGCCGACACAGCCTGCCTCGACAATTTCGCTCGTGCCGGAGAAACTCGCGGTGGAGGATGCGTGGGGCAAAGATGAGAAAGAGAAGCAGTTTTGCGCGGAGAAGATCAAGGCGGCGCGATACGGAGAGATTTTCACTCCGCCGAGTTTGCAGGGAACACTGGTGTTTCCAAGCAACGTGGGAGGGGTGAACTGGGGAAGCGCGGCGTATGACCCAGAACGGCATCTGCTGTTCGTGGACACGAACCGACTGCCAATTTATGTGAAGCTGATTCCGCGCGCGGAGCTAGAAGCGGCGCGGAAGAATGCGAGCGACGCTGACCGGTTGCATGGCGAATTCGCGCGGCAGACGGGGGCACCCTACGCAATGTTTCGCACGCCGTTGCTTTCGCCGAGCGGCATACCTTGCAATGCACCGCCTTGGGGGACGGTGGCCGCGGTGGATTTGTTCGAAGGGAAAAAGGTTTGGGACGTTCCGCTGGGAAGTCTCCTACCGGGGATGAATACCGGAACGATTACTTTGGGCGGACCGATGGCGACCGCGGGAGGAATAGTTTTTACCGGAGCCGCAATGGATGGATTCTTGCGCGCTTTCGATTCTGAAACGGGAAAAGAAATCTGGAAATACGAGCTTCCGGCAGGCGGGCAGGCCACGCCGATGACGTATAGTCTCGGCGGCAAGCAGTATGTGGTGATCGCAGCAGGCGGCCACGGCAAGCTGGGAACGAAGCAGGGGGATTACGTCATTGCGTTCACGTTACCCTAGGAGAGTTGAAACCACTATGAGGCTCGGCAAAACGCATCCGCGGCAGAGTGGCAGATGACGGAGACTTCCCTTCCCGCGCCCACGAGCGAATCTAAAGAGCAATCCTTTTTGGCAAACGGCATGCTGATTGTCATCGGCATCGCGCTGGCGAAGCTCGCGTTTCATTGGTACTTCAACAACCGATACGATTATTTCCGCGACGAATTCGATTACTTGGCCTGCGGCAATCACCCGGCTTGGGGCTACGTGGACCAGCCACCGTTGATTCCCTTCCTGATTCACGTCTGGAGGGCCATCGGGGGAGACTCGCTGCGCAGTATTCGCTTCATTCCGGCGCTGGCTTCTTCCCTTTTGGTGCTGCAAACCGCCGTCCTTGCGCGCGAATTTGGTGGACGACAGTTCGCGCTGCTGCTGAGTGCCATCACGGTCGTCGTTGCACCGCAATACCTCTCGAACGGGAGTCTGCTTGGCACGAATTGCCTCGAACCCAACCTGTGGATGGGCTGCGCCTACTTCGCCGTACTCGCCATCAAGCGAAATGATCCCCGTTATTGGCTGTGGTTCGGCGTGGTCGCAGGTCTCGGCCTAGAGGAGAAGTATTCG
>JBGPLB010000064.1:0-23211 GCA_041486245.1 Candidatus Acidiferrum sp. | reverse complement strand
CTTTGCGCCCGGGGGAAGCGTGGCAAAGTTTGGAGGGCCGGTTCGTTGAGGGGTGTCGTCGGCTCTCACGTTAGGCTCCGGGCGGGTGATTAGCTCGCGGGAGGATGGCGTGCTCAGTTTTAGGCGGGAAGCACCGAGGCTGGAGGCTCCGGCGTTGGGTTTAGGATTTCCGCCGGTGATGCTTATTCCCACAGGACTTGTTCCCGCACCATTGCTAGCCGCGGATGGGCCAGCTCCGCCTGCTGGATCAGCGGCTGCGGTTGGCGAGCCGCCGGGTACGCCGCGCTTCGTGCCTTCCGGCGAAATGGAGATGCGCGCGGCGAGGTTGCCTTGGGGCGGTTGAACGTCGGGCTTGGGAGGAGCGGGTGCGGCAGAAAGTGCGATGAGAGTGGATGGGTTGCCGTTCGCTGAGGCGGATTGAGCAGCGCCGATTTCAGGTGCAGGGACAGAGTCGCCTGTTTGGGCGCGCTCTGCGACACGCGGCGCGGCACCGGCGTTCAAATCGAGTTTGGGACGCGCGGGGGCGTTTGGCGAAGGGGCTAGAGTTATTTCCGCCGGCTTTTGTTCGAAGGCGGGAACGTCTGGCAGCGGAGTGGCTGTAACGGCGGCAACGTGACGCTGCCGTGGATGGAGTCTTGCGAGATCTTCCGCGGTGATCTGGATATGCGGCCGGGGAGGGGCAACCGGGGACTGCAACTGAACGATATTGGGCAAGTCGGCAAGAAGCTTGGGTGCGAGCTGCGGCGCGACCGGATTGATGAGCGTTTGGCGGGGATGATTGGGGCGGACGGGATCGGTGATGATGCGCTGGCGGGGATGAAAGGCGTCGGCACCTTTAGGGGCGAGCGGCTTCTGTTCTTCGGGGCGGAGAGCGGGTTTGGGAGTGGCGGCGGGGATTTCGAGAGCTGGAAAATCTTCGATAGGTCCGGACCAGGTGAGCTGCGTGTGGTCAAACGCTGCATTGTGACGAACGACCGTGTTGAGCAACGAAAACGGGGAGACGAGAAACACTACGTGCCATAGCGCGGCAGCGAGGACGGCGCGCTTGGGGACGCGGCGCTCGACCCAACAGTCGCGGAAGTAGTCGCCGGCGAGAAATTTTCTGGCGGTGAAGGGGCCGGAAAAGAGAGCGCGGATGCTGCTGAAGAAACCTTGATGGAAGTCGCCCCAGGGTACGTCTAGCTTGGGCTCGGCGATGACGGGCGCGGGCGGACGAATGGGGGCCATCCGCGCGGCGGTCGCCGCGCCTTGTCCCAAGAGGTTATACCCGCTGTTGACCTGGCCTAGAGACATGAGTTTTGTAGTATAGCGTGGCTGGGGAGTCCAGGAAGGATGGATTCGGATTAGGGCGGGCGGGATGCCTGGGGGGGAGAGAGTGAGTAGTGGGTAGTGCATAGTGAGTAGGGGAGCGGAACTTGGGCTGGAGAGAGCGTTTAAATTAGGAGAAGCGGAAGAAGGAGAGGGCGGCGTCGCCTTGTTTTAGGACGCGGGCGCGGGTGAGTTGACCTGATTTTTCGGGGAGCGAGAATTTGTGGTGATGCTCGAAGATGATCAGGGCTTCGGGGGAGAGGAAGTTGGCGGAGGGGGAGGAGAGGAATTCGAGGGTGCGGGCGTAGTCGGCGTGGGCGGCGTAGGGGGGATCGACGAAAACGAAGTCGATAGGCAGAGAGGAAGGAGTGTGGCGGGCGGCGAGTTTTTGGAGGGCGGTGAGTGCGTCGGCGTGGAGGATGGTGGCGCCGGTGGCGATGCCGAGGGAATCGAGATTGTGGCGGATTAGTTTGGCGGCGTGGGCGTGAGATTCGACGAAGATGGCTTCGGTGGCGCCGCGGCTTAGGGCTTCGATGCCGACGGCGCCGGTACCGGCGAAGACGTCGAGGAAACGCGAGCCTGCAACGGCTGGGCCGAGGATGTTGAAGAGCGTTTCGCGCAGGCGGTCGCTGGTGGGACGGAGAGCGAGGTCTTTGAGGCTCTTCAGGATGCGGCTGCGGTATTTTCCGGCGATGACGCGCATGGATGAAAAATAGTACACGGAAGCAGGTTCAAGAGTTCAAGGTTTAAGAGTTCAAAGACCTATCGCACAATCCGTATTACACTCTGCCCTCGGTAAGCGATTAAACCATGAGCTTTGATCTTTACTTTTGCTCGCCCAAAGGCGGGCGGGTCGATTTCGACGCGGTCGCCGCGTGGGCCAAGGAAAGAGGGCCGTTCATTCGCAACCCTGATCAACTGTGGTATAGCAACGAGGATACTGGGGTTTATTTCAGCTTGGATTTCGAGCCAAATGAACCAGAAACGCTCGAGGATGCACGGGTTCCTGAAGGCGTTTTCGATTCGGGCCTTTCATTCAACCTGAATTTTAACCGGCCAAGCTTTTTCGGGCACGAGGCGATGCCATATGTTGAACAACTGGCAAGGCGATTCGATTTGCGGGTGTTCAATCCACAATCCAATCCGCCTGACTTTGCGACCGAGGCCGAAGCCAAGAATCTGACCGAGTCGTGGCTTGATCATAACCGCCGGGCGATTCTAACTTTGACGGAGCAGGAACCATCGTTCGCTAATCCGTTCTATATGCCACTCGAGCATTCTTTGTATCTTTGGCGATTCAGGATGGCGAAGGAGAAGCTGAAGCTAATCTGCGGCGAGGAACTTTACTTGCCGCGCTTAGCACCGGTCCATCAGAAAGACTCTAAAGTCGTCAGCCGAGCGTTCACTTGTACTCAGGGTGTACCAACAATCGTCCCCGAGAGCGAATGGGTCTTCGTGGTTCGCGGAAAAAAGAGCTTCTTCAAACCCAAAGGAAAGCCCGAAGTTGGGGTGATCAGCAGAGAGACCTTTAACGAATTGTTGGAAGGGTATATCGAGCCGTTTGAATTCTCTGAGACAGAAGTGCAGGTTATTCGGGCCGAGTCCGTAAAGAAGGTGGGAGACCTCCTAAGATCCCTGGAACGAATGCTGGGGCGGCCTGAATTCGAGGTCGTGGGCACAGATTCGTTTGTTGATATAGAACTTCCCAAAAAAACTTAGAACTTCAGCCCGAACAAAACTAGCCGATTCTCGCGAGGTGGTAGCGGCGTTGCCATTCGGCGGGGAGTTGGCGGAGGAGGCGCTGGAGGGCGGGGGATTGCTGCGCGTCGTCGGATAGGGAGAAGGCTTCGCGGCGCGCTACTTCGAGGAGAGCTTTGTCCCGGATGGGGTTGGCGATGTGGAAGCCGAGGTCGCCGGACTGGCGGGTGCCGAAAAATTCGCCGGGGCCGCGGAGGAGGAGATCGGTTTCGGCGATTTCGAAGCCGTTGGCGGTGCGGATCATGGTTTCGAGGCGGGCGCGGGCTTCTTCGGTCATATGCACCGGGCCGATTAGGATGCAGTGGGATTTGGCGGCTCCGCGGCCGATGCGTCCGCGAAGCTGGTGAAGCTGGGCGAGGCCGAAGCGTTCGGCGTGCTCGATGACCATGGCGGTGGCGTTGGGGACGTCGACGCCGACTTCGATGACGGTGGTCGAGACGAGGATTTGGATTTCGTTTTTGCAGAAGCGCTGCATGACGTCGTCTTTTTCTTCGCTGGAGAGGCGGCCGTGGAGGAGACCGAGTTTCAGTTTGGGGAAGACTTCCTTGGAGAGGCGCTTGTATTCGTCGATGGCGGCTTTTAGTTCGAGCTTCGATTCTTCGATGACGGGATAGACGATGTAGGCCTGATGGCCGGCGGCGACTTCGCGGCGAAGAAATTCCCAGACGCCGGGGAGATGCGGCTCGGAGGTGAGGCGCGTTTGGATCGGAGTGCGGCCGGGGGGAAGCTCGTCGAGGACGGAGACGTCGAGGTCGCCGTAGAGCGTGAGAGAGAGCGTGCGCGGGATGGGCGTGGCGGTGAGGACGAGGACGTGCGGCGCGTGGCCGTGGGAGGCGGCTTTGTCCATGAGGCGTTTGCGCTGGAGGACGCCGAAGCGGTGCTGCTCGTCGATGGCGACGAAACCGAGGCGCGCGAACTGGACCTGGTCTTCGATGAGCGCGTGAGTGCCGACGACGAGTTGCGCTTCGCCGGTGCGAATGCGTTCGAGGGCGGCGGATTTTTCGGCGTGCTTGAGGCCGCTGATGAGGAGCTCGACGCGATGGCCGCCGGGAGCGAGAATGCGGCGCGCGGAAAGATAGTGCTGCACGGCGAGAATTTCCGTGGGCGCCATGAGGGCGGCCTGGCAGCCATTCTCGATGGCGATGACGGCGGCTTGAAGCGCGACGATGGTCTTGCCGCTGCCGACGTCGCCCTGGAGGAGGCGATTCATGGGAGCGGGCTTTTCGAGGTCGGAGGCGATTTCCGCGAGAACGCGCTTCTGCGCGACGGTGGGTTTGAAGGGCAGGATGCGTTTGAGGGCCTCGCGAACTTTTTCTTCGCGGACACGGAAGGCGATGGCGTTTTCCTTGCGCGTGGCTTTGCGGTCGAGGGCCAAGCTGAGCTGGTAGAGAAAAAATTCTTCGAAGATGAGGCGTTGCTGCGCGGGAGTGCGGAAAATGTTGAGGGCTTCGAGGGATTCTTCGGGCGCGGGAAAGTGGACGTGGATCAGGGCTTCGCGTCGAGAGGGGTAGCTGAGTCGCGCGCGCAACGTTTCCGGAAGAACGTCCGGCATGTTGGTATCGAGGAGCTGGACGGCGGCGTACATCGCGCGGCGAATGGCGCGCGAGCCGAACGTGCCGATGGCTTCGTAAATGGGAACGATGCGGCCGACTTCGGTGGAATCTGGCTCTTCGTTGCCGAGCATCTCAAGCTGCGGATTGATCATTTCGAGGCGAGCGGGGCGGAGCTTGTCAATTTCGACTTTGCCGTGAAGGACCAGCTGCTGGCCGGGTTTGAGGCGGCCTTCGAGATAGCCACCGTGAAAAAATTTGCAGGGGAGCAGGCCGCCAGCGGCGTCCTGCACGAGAAGATGATAGATGGCGTTGTAGGCGAACTTATTGGGGATGGCTTGGCCGCTCATGACGCGGGCGCGAATGGTGTAGGTGGCGTTGGGCTGGATGTCCTTGATATTGGAAAAATGAATGCGATCTTCGTAACGGAAAGGCAAATAGGCGAGCAAATCCTCGAAAGTGTGAATGCCGCGCTTGGCAAGGAGCTCGGCGCGCTGTGGGCCGACGCCCTTGATCATGCGCACATCAGTTGTGAGGCTCAGTGCCATTAGCACTTCTTTATATCATTCCCAGGCGAAACAGACTGAAACGACGATACTTGCGCTATGCTGCTGCGTAACATTAGAGTGTCCATTTTGCGTCGCGGATTTTGCGGGAGGCACAGGTGGCGGAAAACCGGCTGACAAGTTCTGACAAGCGCGAGCTGCTGCTGTGGGTGCTGCTGGGCATCGTGGGCGCGGTGTTTGCGTACAAGTATTTTTTCCGCGCGTTTCCCGAGGCTTCTGTGGATTTTAAGGTTTCGCGGAGTGAGGCGCTGGGGCGAGCGCAGAAATTTGTTGGCGGACTGGGTGAAGACATCACCGGGTACCAGTCGGCTATCGTTTTCGACCTGGATGATAACGCGAAAACGTATTTGGAGCGCGAGGTGGGTCTGCAGCAAGCCAACCAGCTGATGTCCAGCAAGCTGAACATTTGGTATTGGAATGTGCGCTTTTTCCGGGCGGGGCAGGAGGAAGAATTTCATGTGCGGGTGAGCCCGGCGGGAAACATTGTCGGATATGAGCACAAGATTCAAGAAGCGCGGGCGGGAGCGACGCTGGACCGAGCCGCGGCGGAAACGGCGGCGCAAGGATTTCTGCGTAGCAAAATGAGTGTGAATTTGAGCAAGTGGGACTTTCTTTCGGAAGAAGCCAATTCCAGCAAAAGGCCGAGCCGGCTGGACTGGTCATTCACCTGGGAGGAGCACGGCTTCAAGGCTAAGGAGGCGCCATACCGGCTGCGGGTGACTCTGCAGGGCGACCGCGCAGGAAGCTCAGAAGAATTCCTGCAGGTGCCGGAAGCATGGCAGCGCAGTTACACGCATCTGCGGTCCACAAATATTTTTTACAACCAGGTGGCCATCATCCCCTACTTGTTGCTGATGGGGTCGGCATTGTGGCTCGGCATTCAATTGACGAAGAGCGGCCAAACGAGCTGGGGGCCGGCGCTCAAGCTGGGGATCGTCGTCGCGATTCTGCTGTTCTTCATGCAGCTCAACAATTGGCCGCTGGATCGAATGGGTTATGACACGAACTCGACGTACGGGACGTTTGTGTTCGGGGAAATTGCGAAGGCGCTGCTCTTTGGCGTGCTATCGGCGCTGACAGTGGTTCTCCCGATTCCCGGGGCCGAACCGTTATACCGCTCGGCACAGCCAGGTAGACTCCGTCTCACGAAAGCGCTTACGTTGCGGGGCCTGCGTTCGAAGGAGTTTTTCTCGTCGGCGACGGTAGGATTGTCGCTTGCGGCAGCACACATCGGGTTCGTCGTGGCGTTCTATATTGTCGCGGGACACTTCGGAGCGTGGGCGCCGCAGGACTTGAACTACGAAAATTCGGTGAACACGACGTTTCCATGGATTGCGGGTGTGGCGATCGGAATGCTCGCCGCGACGAGTGAGGAATTCCTGTTTCGCCTGTTTGCGATTCCCTTTCTAAAGCGACTGACGGGATCGAGCCTCATCGCGGTGATTGTGCCGGCTTTCTGCTGGAGTTTTCTGCACTCCGCCTACCCGAATGAGCCGCCGTATATCAGGGGGCTCGAGGTTGGACTGATCGGGATCGTCGCGGGCATCGTGATGCTGCGCTGGGGCATCCTGGCGACGCTGATCTGGCATTACACGGTGGACGCTTCGCTCGTGGGTTTGTTGCTGATTCGCTCAAACAGTCTGTACTTCAAAATTTCCGGCGTGATCGTGGGTGCGGCAGCGCTGGCGCCGCTGATCTTTGCGGGTGTTTCGTACCTGTCGCGTGGGCGATTCGAACCGGATGAAGACTTGCTCAACGGGGCCGAGCCTGCCGGCGAGATCACCTTTGCGTCCGCTCCGGCGGTCGCCGAAACCACAACGTCCACGCGTCGCTATGACGCGTTGACGCCCGCAACGATGATTTTCCTAGCGGTTTGCCTTGTACTCGGCGGGGTGGCCGCGTGGCGCCTCAAGACAACCTCGCTTGGCGATTATCTGGAGCTGTCCGTGAATGCGAAGAGCGCACGGGCTCGCGCCGATGAAATTCTTCGCCAGCGCGGCCTCGATCCAAACACGTATAAACACGCAACGATTTTCGCGGACGTTACTGACCCGGTGACCAACGAATTTCTGCGGCAGCGGGTCGGTATCGGTCGCCTGAACGAGATCTATGACGGGGAAGTACCCGGAGCGATTTGGCAGGTACGCTACTTTCGGGATAGCCAGCCGGAAGAGTACTCGATCAAGTTAGGACCGGACGGCTCGGAGCTTGCCTTTCACCATAGGCTTGCGGAGGATGCGGCTGGAGCTACGCTGAGCAAGGAAGAAGCAGTTGCAAAGGCTGAAAAATATCTGCGCGAAGTGAAAAAGCTCGATTTGAACCAGTGGAGTCTCGTCGAAGCAAACTCCGACAAGCGCATCCACCGGACCGACCATGAGCTTGCATGGCAGCAGCGCACTCCCATCGATTCTGGTTCGACATCATCGAATGATGCGGTGAGTCATGCGTACGTTCGCGTCAAAGTCGCGGTTCTAGGGGACGAAGTTGTGGATTATCGGGGATCCTACTACTCGAAACCGCAATCGAGAGAGGAGCTTGAAGCCAAGGAGGGAGGCACAACATGGATGTTCATCAAAATCCCCGACGAGTGGCGCCGCAAGCAAGAAGAACAGACGCTGTTCAGTACCATCTACAGTTTCGCGATTCCGATTTTGTTGTACGGCGGATTGGGAATTATGGCGATTCTGATGTTTTTCAAGAATCTGCGCTCGGAAGCCGTGCGAGCAATTCCCTGGCGGCGATTGGCGCTGTGGGCGCTCTGGGGGCTGGTGGCTTACGGATTGATCGTGGGCTTCGGCAACCGTTTGCAATTTTTTCTGAACTCCTATCAGACGGCGATTCCCTTTAAGACGATGCTCGGCGGCATTGTTATTGCCCTGCTGCTTGGAGCGGTCTTTTACACCGGCGGTCTCGGTGTGCTGTTCGGTATCGCTTCGTACTTCAGCAATCGCGCCTTTGGAGAAGAGCGGCTTCCGGTGGGCAGCCGTTTGCCCGCGCACTATTACCGCGATGCGCTGTGGATCGGCGTGTGCGGGACGGCTGGGCTTCTCGGACTCAGGCACCTGATTGAGTTTAGCTCTTCACACTGGCAGACGGTACATCGCAGCTTGGCGTTCTCCCTCGGTCAGAATTTCGACGCAGTACTTCCATCCGGCAGCATCCTGGGGAGCGCGCTCATCAGCGGCCTTTTCCAGACTGGTTTCATTGCCTTCGTCGCGGCGTTTGTGGCGTCGGTCCTCCGGGCGCGCTGGATGCGGTTTTCGCTTTTCCTGATTGGCGCGTTAGCTCTCACCGGCAGCAGTTGGGGGAATGGGACGGACTTCGCGATAAAGTTTCTCGGCGAGGCGATTCTGCTGGGGGTGCTCGTCTTCGGCGTTCGGCGAGTCATGCGATTTAATGTGCTAGGTTGTCTCCTGGTGGTGGCGTGCTTAAGTCTCCTGGGAGCTGCAACTCAATTGCTGGGGCAACCGGACGCGTTCTATCGCACAAACGGGTACGCCGTGGTGTTGATGATAGGGCTGTTGCTTGCCTGGCCCCTCGCGGCATGGCGGATGCGGGCGTCAACCGGCAGTTAGTTGGGGATATGGGCTTAAATGGGCGGGAATTGGCGGGGCAACCCGGGGCTCATTGTGGAAATCCGAAACAAATAGGTCTCGAAGTTCGTTCTCTAAGTGGGAAGTGGATGCTCACCCATAGGTGTCCGAGTACGTCCAAATTGGGTGGTCGCAAGATGTCCCGTGTGTTGCGGAGTGGTGGAGTTCAGCCTAAGGTGTTGGTAAATAAGAGGCAACGCCTGCACACGAGAAGAGAAAGCGAAAAATGCCGCTTCCAAGATGGGCTCTAGCATTGGCTAACAATTCAGGCCTGGCGGGTGGCACCGGGGCCTCCCTGGCCGCGGTGGACTCTTTGCCCAACCTAAACGAGCGCACCCTCGTGGTGGAAGCTCAAGCCGGCAACCGTGCGGCTTTTGAGGAGCTTGTGCACCGCTTCGACCGGGATGTGCTGAGGCTGGCTCTGAACCTGATGAAGCGCCCGGAAGACGCGCGGGACGTTTATCAGGAGGCCTTCCTCAAGGTTTACCGCAACCTTCACCGCTTCCGCTTCGAATGCAGCTTTTATACCTGGCTCTACCGAATTGTCACCAACGTTTGCCTCGATCATTTGCGGCGGCGCCAGGCGCGGCCGGAGGATCAAGCGCCGGAGATCAACTCCGGGAATCATGAGGAAGGAATCACGGATTTCTTTGAGAGGCAACGGGAACGCCGTCCTACACTCGATCCGGAACGGCAACTTTTTGGAAAAGAGATTCAAGCGCGTATCACCAGCGCGATGGAACGTCTTTCGCCGCGCGAACGAATCGTATTTGAATTGAAGCACTATCAAGGATTAAAGTTACGCGCCATCGGCGACGCATTGGGGACTACCGAAGAAACGGTGAAGAATTCACTGTTCCGAGCAACACGAAAGCTCCGAAGCCAGTTGGGAGGTTTGCGATGAGCGCGCCTCTGCAACTCGAGTGCAAACAGGTTGCGGGGCTGCTGGTTTTCTACGCTTGCGGCGAGACCAACGAGCGAGAAACGGCGCTGATTGCAACGCACCTTGCAGCCTGCGCGGCGTGCTCCGCACAGCTTGCCGAGGAGCGCGGGCTTCACGAATCCTTGATGGAAGCGCTGCAAGCCTGCGAGCAGATGGATACGGGCGGCATTCTACTTTCGCAGTGCCGCAGCGAACTTGCCGAAGCGCTCGATGATTTGTCCTCCCCGCCCACGCAAGAGCACTGGCGGCCGTTTGGATGGTTGCGGCGATGGATGGCGCTGCGCCCGGTCCTAAGCGGGGCCGTGATGGTTTTGTTTGGCGCGGCGCTTGGCACGCAACTGCTGCCGTGGATTTCGGCGCATCTCGAGTCCAATTCGAACGGCCAGACAGTGAGTGTCTCGCCGGCGGCCAGATTCACGGACGAACAGCTCGCCAAGATGGCTGTTGCGGGCATCAATTTGACGCCTACGCCGGATGGGACACCGGGAGCATTGCAGGTCCATGTTCGCACAGAGGAGCCTCTGGTGCTTTCCGGCAACGTGGACGACCCTGACCTGCGGCGCGTGTTGACCTATGTGGTCGAGAACGGCGATCAAACAGACTCCAGTGTGCGGCTGGATTGTCTCGAGGCATTGCGGAGCCGAGCCAGCGATCTGGACGTACGGCGCGCCCTGCTCTTCGCAGCGCGAAAGGATCAGAACCCCGCAGTGCGCATGAAGGCGCTGGAATCCTTACGCGACGCCGTGATGGACAAAACCGTGCGAGAAACGCTGGTCGATGCGCTCGGGCACGATGCAAATCCAGGCGTGCGCGTGGAAGCCGTAAACCTATTGGTTCGCTCTCTGGAGCAGAACGCACAGGATGCTTCGAAGAGTCCGGAACCGGTTCTTGCGCCGGATGGCCTCAACCGTTCCTTCGACCCCTCGATGGAACGTGTGGTGCGCACACTTGAGGAGCTTCAGCGCAATGATCCCAACCGCTACGTTCGCTTGCGCAGCGCCGCGGCATTGCGGCAGATTGGCCCGCGCGCAGTACAGTGAGAAGTTCAGACATTTGAAAAGAGACGCCGGTAAGGAATGAGCTCGAATACGATTTTCAAACTCACCAGCGAAACATTGAGAGGAACTTCTCGCACACGGCTCTCGCCGGTATTCTTCACTGCTTTCTTGCTGGGCCTGGTTTTTGCCGCAAGCGCGCACGAGCCGCCTGATATCAACCCTCCCGTCCCCAGTGATTCATCCCCCCGCACGGCCATCGATCGCTCAGGAGTTTTTCAAACTAAAGACGGTCTGACGCTACATCTGACCACGGACCTCGGGTCTGTGCGTATCGTGGCGCTCGAAGCGGGTGCGCCGCCAGTCGTTCGTTATACCGTGCATATTGAGACAGATGCTCGAGAGCCGCTGGCGAAGAGTCTGCTGGATCGCTATGCGCTGACGGCCAAGACAACCTATTCCGGTGCGGAGATTAACGGAGCGTCGCCGACGCAGGCTGGCCGGACCGGCGCAAACGCTCAATTCTATGTGCACTATGAAGTGTCTGTCCCAGCCGGTTACAGCCTCGACGTCAATACCGGGGTGGGGGACATCGAAACGCAAGACATCGGCGGAACCGCGAGTCTTATCACTCAGGGCGGCAACATACGAACAGGGCGCATCGGGTTCATCGGGTTGCGCAACGTATCGCAGAAGCCAACGACCGCAAAGCTCTCGACAGAAGGCGGGCACATCCAGGTGCAGGATATTGTGGGCAACATGGATGCGTTTACTGCCGGCGGACACATTGTCGCGGGAAATATTTCCGGGGACGCCGTGCTGCGCAGCGGCGGCGGCCACATTCGCGCGGGACAGATCGGCGGACGCGCGCAGCTTGAAACCGACGGCGGCAACATCACACTGAAACAAGCCGGAAGTTTTGTGAGCGTGCGCACGGGCGGAGGCCAGATTGACTTCGGCGAAGTGCGCGGCTCCGTCCGCGCGCAGACCGGCGGCGGGGGCATCCGCATCATCACGGTTTCCGGGCCGATGGAAGTCGAATCCAACGGCGGAAGCATTTGCCTGACGCGTGTGGCAGGTGCTGTTCAAGCAGCGACGGCCGGCGGCAACATCCAGGCCTGGATTAACCCGGATGCGGCCTCATCCGCAGGAAAGGTAAGCCTACCGGGCGCTTCGCAGCTTTCCTCTGGAGCCGGGGACATTGTCGTTTTTTTGCCGAGGAATCTCGCGGCAAACATCGACGCGCTGGTCGAGAACGGCGGCGTGAACCGGATCGATGCAGACCCGGCGCTGCTATTGAACATCCAGCAGATTGGGAATCGCGGCTCTGGCCCAGTGCGCGCGATGGGAGTGCTGAACGGCGGAGGCGAAGTACTTAAGCTGCGGACGACCGTGGGAAAGATTCGGCTGCAGTTTCTCGATGCGGACACGGGATTGCGCGACTCACTCATTCGCGAGCAGCGGGAGCGGATCAATCGCTGGCACGAATCTGATTTCTTGCCGGTCAAGTCGGTCGAGCCCGGGCAGGGAGTCGCGGAGTCGCTCTCCTTCGAAGAAAAAAGTGATTGGCTTGAGAGCTGGATGGACAAACTCGAGATAGCCCTTCTTGGCGGATTGCGAGAGGACTCGAGCGATTTTTTCAAGAGGCTCATTGCCTCTCCCCGCCCGGCCTACCCGGAACTCGCGCGGCGGGCACGGATTCAGGGGATCGTAAAGCTGCAAGTGAAGGTTAAAGCGGATGGCCGGATCGAAGTACAAAAAGTATTGCAAGGCGAGCCAGTTTTGGCCGACGCGGCAATGGACGCAGTAAAAAGATGGCGCGCAAAGCCGGCATCGATCAATGGCACTCGGGTCGAGACGATTTCGACGGTCACCTTTGATTTTGAGTTGCATTAACGGCGAGCGCCATAAGCGGGGAACCGCGCACGAGTTTTGTGAGGCTCTGGGATTTTCGGTCGCACTGGGGTTGCGAACAAGAGGTCACAAGTTGTACTCGAAGGGGGTAGAACATGAGGCTACGTCCAGTTTTGCGCTCGACGGTGTCGTACATCCTGATCTTGGCGGCGGCTTCGGCCGCGCCATCCTTTGCGAATAGCAAAGACTTCAACCAATCCTATCCGCTGCAGCCGGGCGGTTCGTTTGAGCTGCAAAACGTCAATGGTCCCGTCGAAGTCAAGGGCTGGGACCGCAACGTCATCGAAATCCACGCAGTAAAGATCGCCAAAGAAAAAGAGTCGGACCTGGACCGCGTATCAATCGAAGTGGACGCGAAGCCGAACGATGTGTCCGTGGTCACGCGCTATCCGCAAAATGAGGGCGTGGAAGTCGCGGTGGAATATACGGTGCACGTTCCCCATGGCGCGCGGGTGGAGCATGTCGGCACGGTGAACGGCACGCTGAAGATCGCCGGCGTTGATTCGGTGGAAGAGTTGCGTACCGTGAACGGAAACATCGAGGTCTACGAGGGCGGCGGAAGCGTCCACGCTCGCACCACCAACGGCAATGTGCACCTTGAGCTTTCGCACTTTCTGGATGAAAAAGGAACCGCAGCGGAAACGACGAACGGTTCTGTTCTTTTGGCCTTGCCTCAGGCCACGCAGGCGAACCTGGAGGCGCGCTCCTTGAACGGCAATTTTTATTCTGAGCTGCCGTTTTCGCAGGAAGCTACGCTGCGCCCCCGAGAAATGCGGGGGAAACTCGGCAAGGGCGGAGCGCCGATCCGGCTGAATACCATCAATGGCGGAATCCAAATCGTAATTTTGCGGTCGACGGTTTGAGGCGCGGCGCGTCTAAGAGAAACAGGAGGACGGAAAAACCATGACGAAGCGAGATTTGTTTATTGGTGGCGGGGTCGCGGTATTGGGGCTCGCGCTGATTGCCCTGCCGAGCCCTTCAGCAACTCCTCAGGACCCGGATGCTGCAAAGCTGGCGCAGATGGAGCAAAAGATAGAAGGACTCCAGGCACGTTTGGCTGGGCGGCTTGAGGGCGCACAAGAAAGAATTGCTGAACGCGTGCAGACTCGCGCTCTCCAGGCTTCTATACGGGCCGCCGTTCAAGAAGCGCAAGACCAGCAGCGACGGATGGAAATAGCGCCGGAGGCGGACGATCCGGACACGATGGTGTTCCTCGGCGATGAAGGCACGAGCTGGCTTGGCGTGGAATCGCAGGAAGTGACGTCGGGCAAAGCGAAGGAATTGAAACTGCCTGCGGAACGCGGCGTCTTGCTGGGACGCATCGTGCCGGACAGCCCGGCCGCCAAGGCGGGCCTGAAGGACAACGACGTCATTACGGAAATTAATGGACAGCGCGTCGAAGGCGAGGCGCAGTTTCGCCGCATGATTCATGAGATCCCTGCCGGGCGTTCGGCTCAGTTCACAGTGTGGCGCGACGGCAAAGCGCAAAGCATCAACGTGACACTCGGCAAGTCGGAAGAACGTGGCAACATGTGGTTCAAGACTGCTCCGCGCGCGTTTTCATTCCAGCTTCCCAAAGTGGAAATTCCAGAATTGGCGCCCATGCCGGGTATGGACTGGAATGATGGGGTGCTGGCGGGCGCGCATCCTCGTTTGGGTATCGATGCCGAAGACCTGAGCGGACAATTCGGCACGTATTTTGGTGCGCCGGATGGCGAGGGTGTGCTCGTTCGAGAAGTAAATTCGGGTTCGCCGGCGGAGAAGGCGGGAGTGAAGAGCGGCGATGTGATTACCGCCTTGAACGGCGAGCGCATTCGTTCGCTCGGCGATCTGCGCGAGAAGCTTGCGGCCAAGCGAGAGGACAAAACGGTGAAACTCGGCGTTCTGCGCAACAAGAGTGAAATGACTATTGCCGTGGAACTGCCACCGGCGCCGTCGAAGAGGTCGCGGATGATTTCGCGGCGGACCAATATCTAAGAAACTAATCTAGGTATATTTCGGAGAAGAAAGCCCGGACGAACGGTCCGGGCTTTTTTTCTATTTCGGGCCGCAATTCTGCGATCAGGTGCTGAGTCCGGGTGAAGGCTATTCAGGATTTATTGTCACGGCCATACTTTCGTGCCAGACGAAACGGGCGTCCCAAAGCATCCAAGAGCCAATGGCGCTTATTTTCAGCGCCTTCGACCCAATCTTCCTCGGTAGGTGAAAAGGAGAGTCGAAGCAGATAAGCTGGGCCGGAAAAAATTCCTCCGCGCATGCGCATTCGAAATACCGCGCGAGTGAAAATTCCTGGCGGCGCGGAGCCTGCCGCTGGAAGCCATTGCAACACCTGCCGGGCGAGCCGCCCAACCGCGGGATCCGTTCGAACAGAGGCTGTGATGTTTTCTGGCAGCGACATGCCAAGCACATCCGCCGCCAACCGCAGGCCAACGTACAGCATGCGTTCCCCTCCGACTTCGCCCGCGGCTAGCTTCACGCGCTTCCAATCGAGTTCCTGCTTGGACACAAATGCCGCCACGTCGGCGATGTAGCTTAGCCGCTCCCAGAAATGCTTCGCCCCGTGAATGCAAATCAGGATGAGTTCATCTTCAGGCGAGAGAGCGGGAATTTCGCGCGCATCGATTTTTACGCGAGCCTGCCGTTTGAAAAGCCTTTCCAGAGGAATTGGCCGCGGATGGTAACGAAATGTTAGCTCCGTATGGAATTCGACCAGGAGCTTCGTGCTCTGGTGCCGGAAAGCGTATTCTCCGGGAGCCTTCTTCGCGTGGATCGCATCAAGAGGAACGCTAGGCTCGTACCCTAGACCAATCATCAGTTCGGTAAACCGAAGAATGTCCTTCTCACGCGCAATCAGGTCGAGGTCGCCGTAGTGGCGTACCGCCGGATCGCCATAACAACGAGCCGAGAGCGCCGGCCCTTTGATCACCAATGCTTCAAGACCGGCCGCGGCAAAGCAGTCGAAGAGCCGAAACATTTCCGCGGTCAAGCGCAGTGTGAGAAGCACTTGTGCGCGATGCCGCTCCCGCAGTTCCTGAGCAATTTTCGGGGGCACGGCCGCTTCGCTGCAATCCCGAAGGCGGGTCGCGGCGAGCCCAAGAACGCCATGCGCCTCAGCAAGTTCCAACAGAGCGGACCAGTTCACCGATTGGCGCAGAGACTTGTTCAGCTGCTCCACGTCCACGGTCGGCCGCGCACAATCGACGAGCATCGTCCATTCCGTCGAGACAACGCATCCTTCGCCAGTATTCAGCGGCGACAGATCCACCTCCGCGGTCTTGAGATCCTGCAGGGGAGAGCATAGCGCGGAAGCGGCTAGCGCGAATATTTTCCGGAAAGCTCTGCGGCGCGCCGGAAAGCTTCGTCCCAAGTGGAGAACAAGCCCGGAAAACGATTGGCGGCTTCTTGTGCAATTTCCTGCAAAGACGCTTTTCCATCCATGGCTTGCAATAGCCATCGCTCGGCTTCGCCAGTCTCTGAAAGCGCCGGAACAAAATCCGCGGCGCGGCGCTGCAGAAAATTTGGCGAGAAATTCGCACCTTGAAAGGTGGACTGCTGAAAATGCCGAGCGCGGCCCTCGGGAGTGTCGATTCTTGTGTCCCAACGCCAGATGTAGTCTCCGCCGACAAGGTCGGCGTGCAAGTCAACTTGGATTTCCTGGCCTTCCGAGACGTCGACCGCCTCGAGCCAAGGCAGAAAGCCCTGGCCATAGATCGTGGACGCACCGCCGGGCCCTGAGGAGTAACCGATTTCGCCAAACAGTTGGGCCTCAAACCAAAGACAAAGGCCGTGGGCCGTTCCGGTGCGCGTGACGCGAAAGCGCAGGGCGGCTGCGGCGCGAGGGGCAGCACCTGCCGTGTAGTCCAGGACGTGGCAGGTCAATGACTGCGTGAGGAGCTGGCCGGGCTTGAAAGAAACGCCGTAATTCTCGTTGAGAATGAGAGACAGAGTAGAAGAAAGATCGAGACCGTCCATCGCCTTCTGCCAGGGAGCAGTGAGTCCCTTGTAATACTCCGTGGCCTCCACGACAGCCGCTTGGAGCGTATCCCGATGCGGAATCATGATACCGCCAGGGGCGAGGAAGCGTTTTCGTGCATCTTCCATTGACGAAATGGCATGCTCAAACAGCGGCAGCGAGCCCCGGATGTCCGAAACAACGACGTTTGCGCGTTCCGGTAGTTCCGTCCTGCGCGAATCACTTTGAAGAAACTTGATGCGATCCGCCAGGCCATTTGCCGAGGAAAGTTTTTTTGCCAAATGCACAATATCGTCGGTCTCTATCGCGTAAACGCGCTTTGCTCCCGCTCGACAAGCAAGGAGCGAGAACACGCCTGGTCCGCAGCCGATTTCCAATACCACATCACCTGGACGGACAGCCCGGGCGATCGCGTTGGCATAAGCGTCGAACCGGCCCGCGTCGCTAATCATTTCTCCGTACGCGCGGAGCGAATACATATCAGCGTTTGGAGATCAAGGAGGTGGAATTACAATCGGCAGATAAGCACTTTGCGTCGGCCAGAATCAGGTCGCAAAGATCGCCGATGCGTCCGGGATCAGCATGCGGCACGATTCTGCGGACAGTCACTTGTGTGACAAGCTTAGAGAGCGCGTCGAATTCCGCGGCACGCTGATGGCGATCCAATAGCCAGTTCATATAGGTATTCTGAACCAGTTCGAGGATCGCCTCGCGCGGGCCCACTTCTTCGATTCGTGGTGCATTCGATTCCGCCGCGCGCGGGGCGAGCATGTATACTGCGCCGAGCGGCCTCCTTTGCGCCTCGAATCTTGTGTTGCTTCCATCCAGCGGTAGAAAAAACTTCTCCCAATTAGACGTCAACCTTGGCAACGCATCTCGCGCGCCAAACAATTCCTCTACCGCGTCCGGCCACAGACAGACGCGAGGATAGCCAGGTTCAACATAAAATTTTCCGTCCTGGTAGAGAAGCGGACTTATGTCCTCACACAGTACCGGGAATCCACGTAACGCGAGGGCGGCCGCGGTGGTGGACTTCCCGGCTTGACTCTCGCCGCACAGCGCGACTGCCTGTCCACTGATACTCACGGCGCAAGCGTGGAGTGCCAAGACGCTCCGGCGTCGCAGCACAAATCCCATGACTGGCCCAACGAGATAGTTCGTCACATCCTCATTGGTGAGAGGGGGCAGACAAGTTCCCCAAACACGTTCCGCCGTACTATCCACAAAGAAGATTGCCTCATTGCCGTACACAAGTTCGAAAAATTCCGCGGCTCCGTACGAAATAAGCGAAAACGGCGAGTTCTCGCGTTCGACTTCTCCAAGTTTCGGATACACCAGGCAGGAAGGTAGACGCCTGGCTTCTCGCACCCAATCCGTTTCTGGACCGAGCCTCACCTCGATGTCATACCGTTTGAGATCAGCGCGTTCTTGCCGGAGGGCAAAAACCGGAGTGTCACTGCCGAGAGTCAAACCGTACGCGCGGTAGGGGTAAGTCACTTGCCGAGGATTCTCACCATGCAACACTGCTCGAAGGCATGAATCAGGTTTGGAACATCTTCAGATTGTCCAGCATTCCCATCCCCTTAGCCATGGCCATGGTCAACTGTGTTAAGTCGCCGTAGACAGTGAGTTTGGGCGCCTGATATGGCTTTTTAACAGGTAATTCTGAGACTTGCTTCATTCATTGTCTCCATTTGAAACTCTAACCAATCCCTTCGTCCTTTACAACGGCTTTTAGCTTTAGCCAATAGAATAGAGAGACAGGGCGCAGGCCAACCCAAAGTGTAGAACCCGCAGCAGTCGCCAAAGTTGTGCCAAGCCGCTCCCAATCCACAAACTTCCGAAGTTCTGCAGGCGGATCAGGAAGCGGCACCGGTTGCCATTTCTTGCTCTCGATGAATAGCCCGATCAAATCACCGAGAAGCGGGGTTTTCGGGCGTGCGCGGATCACTTCAGGCAGCGTGCCGCGCATAGCCTCGCGGAGCAATGTCTTATGCATGCACCAGGGCACTGGCGGCACTCGCAGGAGGAAGCGCAACAGGCGCTGATCGAGCAGCGGCGCACGCAACTCGACGGGCACACCGGTCCAGCCTGCGTCTTCACCTTCGAATGCGCTTGACCAGAATCCGCAGGAAAGACCGGCAAAAGCCATCGGATGCAACGGATGAACAGACCCGGGAGACTTCTGAAGTTCCAGCCAGCGCCCGTGGAGATTGCTTTGCTCAACAAAGTCTGGCTCAAGCCAGGGGGGGAATTCAGTGAGCGGGCTTGTACGGCCCATCCAATGCCGCAGCTGGGTGCGAAAACCTCCCCGCAGCGGCGGGATGCGTCCATGCTTCAAGATGTAGCCGCCAAAAGTCTTGACGATAGTTCCGAAACTCCGCTGGCGGAGCAGGTAAGTCAGGTAGGGCCAAGCTTGCCCGGTCAGGATGTCGTCTCCACCATATCCCGAAAGGACGACCCGAGCGCGGCGTTGCACTTGCTGATATTGGCGTTGGGTTAGAAGCAGAAAAGGATCGTGATACGGCTCCGGCGTGCGCAGCAGCGAATCTTTCCAACCTTCGTAAGGGAGACAGGAGTCACCGGAAAGAATCTCGATGTCAATGCCAAGACTCTCAGCTACAAGAGAAGCCAAGTATCCTTCTTCGTCGTTGAACAGAGGCCGGCAATCGATCGTGTAAGCGAGCAACGGGCCGCTCGCCCGGTCTTGCTTAGCGATTTTGCACGCCACTGCCGCGACGCTGGTCGAATCGAGTCCGCCACTCAGGAAAAGGCCACAGAGCCCGCGCGGCAATCTGTCGCGAACTGCCTTCACTAGAAGTTCCTGAAATCGCTCCACATATTCCTCTGGACGCTTCAGCCGCAACGGATCTTCGATGGAAAAATCTGTGTAGCGACGAACGCACAGCCCTTTGTCTGAGAAAACCAAGGTATGTCCTGCCGGTACCCGCTGAATATCCCGATACACTGTCCTTGCCCCGTCTTCACACCATTCTTGCAGGAGAAAATCTCCGATGAATTGCGGGTCGAGCTCCGAGGAGACGCCTGGCGCTAGGCGGGCAACTTCGAGCGTGTTGCTGAAATAGAATCCATCGCCCGTTTGCGCATAAAAAAAAGACCGCGCACCTATTAAATCGCGCACACACCAGAGCTGGCGGGAGGATTCGTCCCAGAGAGCGAAGGAAAAGTCCCCCAGCAACTTCGCCAATCCAGCCACACCCCACAGGCGCCAGGCTCGCAGAATCAGCTCTTCGTCGGTTGCGGTTGGTGGGATAAAATCGTTACTCTGATCGAGCTCTTGCCGCAGATCCTCCCGTCCGTCGAGGCGCACGTCGCCAAGCAGCCAGACGCTGCCGTCCAGGGTGCACGGTTGCTCGGAAGCTTGGGGCGCTGGGCCTGTCCGAAGAAGTGTGAAGCAAAAGCCTGCGCCGACCCGCGACCAAATTTGTGTGGCGTCAGGTCCGCGAAACGCCAGACGCGCAGCCATGCGCTCGAGCAAACGCGGGTCGGGAGTATCTCCGCCAGCGGAAACAAATCCCGCAAAGCCGCTCATCTCGGCTCCGGAGGCAGCGACGCCAGAGCCGCGTCGAATGCGGCATAGTGCTGATGTCGGGCTTCCGGCTCATTCAAGGCCACGCCGTCGCGCTCGACCCAGGCATGCGCTTCAAATTTTTCACCGTCCTTGCGGACTCCTATTCTTAGGTCGGAACCGATGCCTTGCCGCCCCAGCAACCACCAGAGCGCCAGCGATTCTTCAAGGCAGGTGGGATGGCCAAGGCTGTTGCGCACGGCGGCACGCACCATGCGAACCGTCTGTTGGGCAGTGCTGGACGCTGAAGTATCCGCCGGGTGACTGGGGAGGGAGAGAAACTTTTGCAGAAATGTCTGCGTCTTGCGGAATCCCCGCAGACGCAAGCTCAAAGATATCAAGGGCAACAATGCAGCTGCACGCAGGAAGAGCGCGCGCGCCGGGCGTTCCAGCGCGCTAAACCGACGAAGCCGTTCCCACATTTTCGGACTGGATTTGAAGCAACCCGTTATCGACGAGTCGCCCCAGCAGTTCCGTAAGGTGCAAGCGAAGCAATTCCGGCTCAACATCGAATTCGTTCTGGAGCTCGCGATACGCAGCGTCAATGCTCGGCGCAGTGGTGACAAGCTGCCACATGCGCGTGCCGGTTTCGTCCAAACCGAAGTAGCGTTCTGTCTCCAAATTCAAGAGTACGGATTCCTTATCAAGCACACGCACAAGAACGTGCGGCAGCGCTTCAGCGCGATCTGCAAATGACACCATCAGCCCTGCTCCTAAGCACTGAGTCTCAAAAAAAGCGTTTCCGTATCCTGGCTGGGTCAAGATTTCGCTTTCGTACATTCTACCGGGGAATCGTGCTCTTCGCCAAGCAGACTAAGAACCTACCGATTCGTCGCAGGTTGCCCTTCCCCGCGAGCCGATTGTCTTCGAGCCGGAGACACGCTATAAGTTCCCTCGTGCCAGAAGCCGCGATTAGCGTTGAAGCTATCGAGAAATCCTTTCCTCCCGCGCGCAGCGGCTGGCGAGCTCTGCTCCAACCGTTCGAAACACCTTCCGTTGTCGCACTCGCGGGGATTTCGTTCGAAGTGCGTCCGGGCGAGGCATTTGCCCTGTTAGGAGCGAATGGCGCCGGCAAATCCACGCTTCTCCGGATACTGGCGACTCTCCTGCTTCCGACCAAGGGCCGCGCCCAAATTGCCGGACACGACGCCGTTCGTGATTCGCGAGCGGTGCGCCGCCAGATTGGCTATCACTCCGGCAGCGACTTGGGTTTTTACGCTCGGCTCACGGGCCGCGAAAACCTGCGATTCTTCGGCCGGCTAAATCTGCTTTCGGCTGCTGCAGTAGCGAACCGTATCACGCAACTCGCGAAACAATTTCAATTGGAAACAGCGCTCGACCGGCAAGTGCGCACGCTCTCTTCCGGCACCGTGCAGCGCCTGAGCCTCGCTCGCGCGCTTCTCCATCAGCCCCGTGTACTCTTGTTGGATGAACCGACGCGCAGCCTGGACGCTATCGGAGCCGCGGAATTCCGCCGCTTCCTGAAGTCCGAGATTCTGCACCGCGGAGAAACAACTCTGCTGTTCGCTTCCCATGCGCTTTCGGAAATCGAACTCCTCGCAGATCGTGTTGCCGTCATTGACGCCGGACGCCTGCTGGCTTGCGACTCAGTCCCGCTCTTGAAAAACCGTGCGGGCGCAGCATCGCTCGAAGACGCTTTTCTGCGGCTTACCGGGCGTACTTCGCACTTGGCGGAAGAGGGTTCGGCTGAATGATCGGCACGCTTCGCGAGTTGTGGCTCTTCTTCCGGCGCGACCTTTCTATCGCTCGCACCTACCGCACCGTTTTCTTATTTGAGGCCGTCGAGGCCTTGTTCGGCGTTGCCATGCTTTTCTATGTCGCGCGCTTCGTGGACAGCCCCCAGCTTCAACACGCTCTTCCTCAGAGCGAAAGTTACTTTGCCTTTTCACTCGTCGGTTTCGTTTTTCTAGATTATCTCTACGCTGCCATCGATGCCTTTGACCGCAGTCTTCAGGAGGCGCGGGACACGGGCGCGCTGGAACACTTGCTAGTCACTCAAACTTCTCTGCCCGTGATGCTGGCCGGCTCGGCGGCCTATCCTTTCGCCGCGGCAACACTGCGCATAGCAGTTTACGTCGCGTGGGGCGTCGTGCTCTTTGGTTTTCAGCTCCGTGGCGCGAACTGGGCCGCTGTCGCGGTTGTGCTCATCGCCACTCTTCTAGCCTTTTCCGGGTTCGGAATACTCTCCGCGAGCTATCTGCTGCTTTTCAAGCGCGGAAATCCCGCAAAGTGGTTCTTCCTCGGTGTTTCCAGCGTGACAAGTGGCATGCTCTTTCCCGTTAGCGTCCTCCCGAATTGGCTGCAGCTCGTGGCGCGGCTGAATCCTGTCACTTACGCTCTTAGTGCGTTTCGCGGCGCGCTGCTGGGAGGTCCAGGAATTCTCGCTGTCTGTCAGCCACTTCTGGTTTTGCTGTTGTTCAGCGCGGCCCTCTTGCCGCTTTCTATGATCGTGTTCGCATGGTCGCTCCGCCGTACGAAAACTACGGGAACACTGATGCACCGCTAGTCGCTCGGCCGCGTTTTGTCTCATACTTCTTTATTCTTTAGCAGTGGTCAGGCGGCTGCCGGTCGTAATGATTCTCGCGACGGCGCTTGAAGAAAAAAAGGGCCGACCCCGAAATGCAGGACCGGCCCGTCATAAAGCACACCGCAATTGCTCAGGACTTCTTTTTCTTTACGTTGACTTTAATGTCGACGCCCGGAGCCATCAGTTGCAGTTGTTCGAGCCCCTTCTTGGCGTCCTGTCCGTACGGCCCGTTGGGATCGAGATCGATCGCCTTTTGATAGGCCTCGATGGTCCCTGGTGCAAACACGGGCACATCCTTGTCCCCGACTTTTTTCACTGTCATCTTGTACACCAGCGACGCGCCAAGCAGGTACCACGTCTGCGCGCTTTTCGGATCGAGTTCCGCGGATTTCTGCAGCGGCTCGACCGCATCACCCAACCGGTTCGCATTGTAGAGGCTGATTCCGAAGTTGCGCCACGCCGTCGCCGCTTTGG
>JBGPLB010000063.1:0-24146 GCA_041486245.1 Candidatus Acidiferrum sp. | reverse complement strand
ACCACCAACGTGATCGAACGCGCCTTCCGCGAAGTGCGGCGCCGTACCCGCCCGATGTCCAGCTTCACCAATCTCGCAAGCTGCGACCGCATCATCTACGGCGTCCTCTCGCACCTGAACAGCTCCTGGGAAAGAAAACCCTTTTTCAAATTTACACAAAATCCTTGACGGTACCCACGGGCCCAAACGATTTGCTCCGGGGGGAATTCAGAGCTATCCTTCTTTCATGTACGCTGCCTTTTATTAGCTGATCCCGCTTCGCTCGCCCCTGTCGCGAGCTCGCTTTTTCCTTTGCTACTCACCAATCACTATTCACTTCTCACAAAGGATTTGCCATGGCCGTAATGACGTTGTCGGACAAATTGGATCAGCTAGGTACGCGCTACGACGAGCTCACGCAGCAGCTTTCGACGGCGGAAGTCGCCGCGGACTCCGCGCGCTTCCAGAAGATCGCCAAGCAACACGCGGAGCTCGAGGAAATCGTCGCCAAACACCGGGAGTTCAAGCAGATCGAAAAGGATCTCGCGGGCGCGCACGAGATGGTCGTCGAAGCCGAAGACGCCGAGATGAAGCAGATGGCTCTGGACGAAGAAAAGCAGCTCACCGCGCGCAAGGAGATCGTCGAGCGTGAACTGAAGCTGCTCCTTCTGCCGAAAGATCCGAACGACGAGAAAAGCGTTATCGTGGAAATTCGCGCCGGGACCGGCGGCGACGAAGCCGCCCTCTTCGCGGGCGAGCTCTTCCGCATGTATTCGCGTTACGCGGAAACGCTCGGCTGGAAAGTGGAGGTCCTCGAGAGCTCGCCTTCCAACCTCGGCGGCGTAAAGGAAATCGTGGCGGCGATTCAAGGCCACAAAGTCTATTCCAAGCTGAAGTACGAAAGCGGCGTTCATCGCGTGCAGCGCGTGCCCGCAACCGAAACCCAGGGCCGCATTCACACTTCCGCGGCGACGGTCGCTGTGCTTCCCGAAGCAGACGACATCGATATCAAAATCGAAGCGAAAGACTTGCGCATCGATACGTTTTGTTCTTCCGGACCTGGCGGGCAGTCTGTAAACACAACCTACTCCGCCGTGCGCATCACGCATATCCCCAGCGGACTCGTTGTCTCACAGCAAGACGAGAAATCACAAATCAAGAATCGCGCAAAGGCCATGCGCGTTTTGCGCGCCCGCCTCTACGAACAGGAACTCGAGAAACAGCAGGCTGCCATCGGCGCGGAGCGCCGCGGCCAGATCGGAACCGGCGACCGCTCCGAAAAAATCCGCACCTACAATTTCCCGCAAAACCGCGTGACGGATCACCGCATTGGCCTGACGCTCCACCAGTTGACGGACGTCATGGAAGGAAAGCTCGGTTCGCTGGTCGACGCCCTGGTGAGCCACTACGAAGCCGAACGTCTGGAGCAGGAGCTCGCTGGAGCGTAAACATTGCTTGGCCTTCGTCCGGAACGGAATTTCGTCAACGCCGACGAGGCATGGACCTTCATTTCACGCGATCCACATGGAAAGAACTTTAGATATTCGTGCGGCGCTCAAACGGGGCATCGCTGAACTTCGCGATGCAAACGTTCCGTCTTACACACTTGCCGCGGAGTTGCTGCTCCTTCACGTGCTCGGCCGAGACCGCGCCTGGCTGTACGCTCATGCGGAAGAAACCGTTTCTTCCCTGGATGCACATCGTTTCATTTCTCTTATTGTACGACGCGCCGAAGGTGAGCCCACGCAACATCTCACCGGCAAACAGGAATTCTGGGGGCTCGAATTTGAAGTCACTCCCGATGTGCTTATTCCCCGGCCCGAAACCGAACATGTCATTGAAGTGGCCCTCGACCGCCTCTCTGTCAGAGAAATTCGCGCAGGCCGCAAACAAATTCTAACCGGCGATCATCTGCAGATTGTCGACGTTGGTACCGGCTCCGGCTGCATTGCCATTGCTCTAGCAAAAGAGCTACCCGGCGCGCAAATTGTTGCGACTGATATTTCCGCTGCGGCCCTCGCCGTCGCCCGGCGCAATGCCACGCGTCATGCTCTCGCAGATCGCATCCAGTTCCGAGAATCTAATTTGCTCGATGGTCTGACCGTAGGGGCACGATATATCGTGGCCCTACAACCGAACTTGGCGACGGACGCTGAACGCGAGTTACCAGTCACGAGTCACGAATCACGTTCTTTCGATCTGATTGTGAGCAATCCTCCCTACATCGGCCGGAACGAAAAAGAAACGCTGCAGCGCGAAGTCCGCGACCACGAGCCGGAGCTCGCCCTCTACGGAGGCGAAGAAGGCTACGAACTTTACGCAGAATTGATCGCTCAAGCGGCGCGGCACTCGAAGCCCGGCGGCCTCCTGGTCCTCGAACTAGGCCACAACAGCCTTCCTGCCGTCCAACCGTTCCTCGATCAGCCCAACTGGACAAACGTCGGCGTAACCAACGACCTGGCGGGCATCCCCCGCGTCATCGCCGCCGAACGTAAATAAGCAAGGGGGAAGTTGTAGCGAAGATTCAATCGGGCGTAGGCTAGCGAAATGCCTGAGATGGCGCGATTTCGCGCGAAGCATGGACCGCTGGAAGAGCAGGCGGCTAACGCGACTGCGTCGATTCTGCATGTGGACATGGACGCGTTTTTCGTGTCGGTGGAATTGCTGGAGCGGCCGGAGTTGCGCGGCAAGCCAGTGGTCGTCGGCGGGCGTCCCGACCAGCGCGGTGTCGTCACGGCAGCAAGCTACGAGGCGCGCAAATATGGCGTGCACTCCGCCATGCCGCTTCGAACGGCGGGACGGCTTTGTCCGCAGGCGGTTTTTCTCGACGGGCATCATGAAAAATATGGAGAGTGGAGCGACCGAGTCGCAACGATTCTTGCGAAATTCTCTCCCATTGTCGAAATGGTTTCGATCGACGAAGCCTATCTCGATCTAGCAGGCACCGAGCGGCTGCACGGGCCGCCGCTGGCGGCCGCGGACAAGTTGCTACGGACGATCACCAAATCCACGGGCCTTCCCTGCTCCGCCGGACTGGCTACAACGCGTCTCGTCGCCAAAGTTGCATCAGATCAGGCCAAGCCGCGCGGTCTTGTGTGGGTAGCACCGGGCCAGGAAGCGCGGTTTCTTGCGCCACTTCCAGTGCGGAAGATTCCAGGCATCGGCGAGGTCACAGAACGCGCACTGCGAGCACTCAGTATCGAGACCGTGGATCAACTAGCCGCGATTCCACAAGAAAAACTCGAAAAGGTCTTCGGCCAGTGGGGCGATGCGCTCTATCGCAAGGCGCGCGGCGGCGATTCCTACGAGTTCGTCGTCGACGCCGAGCCAAAATCCATCTCGCACAATCACACATTTGGAGAAGACACCAACGACACGGAGGCGCTGCACGCCTTGCTCAGCCATCTCTCGCAGAAAGCGTGCAAGCGCCTTCGGGAAGCAGGGCTGGCAACCCGGACGTTAACCCTGACCATTCGCTACGCCGGGTTTGACACGCACACGCGGGCGAAAACTCTTTCGGAGCCAACGCGGCTCGATGCCGATATCTTTCGCGTTTTTCAAATGCTGTTTGCCGAGCATCGCGACACAACAAGAAAAATCCGCCTTCTTGGCGTGAGCCTGAGCGGCCTCACGCACGGGACAGAACAGCTTGATTTGCTGGATGCCGAACGCCGGGAGAGACTGGAAAAACTGACGCGCGCCACGGACAAGCTGCGCGACCGTTTTGGATTTGGAAAGGTGCAATTCGGCGGTTCGCTGCGCGCAGACGGCTCCAGCAACGAGCGCGACGACGCAAGGTGGGACGCTCTCGGAAGGGCAAACCTAAAGAAGTCGAGTGAGTCGTGATGCCGGTCACGACGATTCAAAGCGGATACCCTATACTTCTCGAATGAGCCCTGTAACCCCTCCTTCCGGCACGGCTGAACGCATCCGCGGCGGGAAACTCTCAGGCTTCTGGCAACGCATCAGCGAGGGGCGGCGGATTGACGAGCTGTGGTCGCAGTTTTCGGCGGACGCACGGGCGAGCTATGGCTTCTACACAAAAGAGGCAGATGCGGAAGAATTGACAAATCGGCGCGGGCGGCCGCGCTTCTGGCAGATCTGCAAAATATTGTTCTGGTCGCTGGTGATGAAGCTGACGCCGGCGCGGCGCGTACTGGTGATCATCGCTTGCGCTTTCCTTTTCGCGTCGGGCGTGCAATTCAAGTGGAAAGGCGGAGAGTTCGATTTTAATTTCACTTTTGTTTCTGTGCTGATCCTTCTGCTGCTCCTTTCGCTGGAACTGGCCGACAAAGTGACGATGAAGCGCGATCTGGAAATCGCGCGGGAAATTCAGACGTGGCTCGTTCCGTCGAAAGCGCCGGAGGTGGACGGCGCGGACATCGCGTTTGCCTCGCGGCCGCAGAATTCCGTCGCAGGCGACTATTACGACGCGTTCTATCCGTCGGCGAGGCCTCAAGAAAAAGGCAAGCTGCTGCTGGTGGTTGCCGATGTGGCGGGCAAAAGTATTCCAGCCGCGCTGCTGATGGCCACGCTTCAGGCGAGCTTACGCACGATTGCCGGCGAAGGCACTCCGTTGGAGGAACTCGTAGTACGGCTGAATCGGTATGCCTCCGCGCACAGTCTGGATGGACGCCGGTTCACGACTGCGGTCCTGGCCGAATATGATCCTGCAACGCGGCAGCTTGCTTATGTGAACGCCGGCCACAATCCTCCGATTCTTCGCCGCGCTGGAGGAGGGACAGAAAAATTGGAAGCTGGCGGATTGCCACTGGGAATCGACGGTAGCGCCACGTTCGACACAGCCGCCATGGAGTTGAGGCCGGGCGATGCTCTGATTTTTTACACTGACGGGGTAATCGAAGCCTTCAACGACAAAAGCGAAGAGTTCGGCAACGATCGCTGGCTCAATGCTATTCGAGCGCTTCCCGATTGGGGCGCGCAAGAGTCACTGGAGTTTTTGATGAAGCCCGTGGATGCCTTTGTCGGCTTCACGCGCCAGTCCGACGACATCACCTGTCTCGTTTTCCGCTGCAAGTGATCGCCTGCAGAAACTTGATTGCACACATCTCTCCCCTTTGCCGCCGCGAGTGTCGCATAATCGCAGCGTGACGCCTCGCGAGCTTGCCAATTCGATCTGCGACACATTGCAGCGCAATGGTCATCAGGCGCTGCTTGTAGGCGGTTGTGTAAGAGATATGCTACTCGACCGCATACCTGCGGATTACGACGTCGCAACCGACGCAACGCCAGAGCGCGTCATGGAACTGTTTCCCGAAAGCATCGCGGTGGGCGCGCAGTTCGGCGTCGTTCTCGTGGCGCGCGATGGGCTGAAGGTGGAAGTGGCGACGTTTCGCTCCGACGTGGGCTACTCGGACGGGAGGCATCCCGATCGCGTGGTCTATTCCAGGACGGCAGAAGAAGATGTGCAGCGGCGCGATTTTACGATCAACGGATTGCTGATGCGGCATGATTCTGGCGAGATTCTTGATTTTGTTGAAGGCCAGGCGGATCTGAGGGCGGGAGTGATTCGCGCGATCGGCGAACCAGACCGGCGATTCACAGAGGACAAGCTGCGGATGATGCGGGCCGTGCGCTTCGCCGCGCGATTTGGATTCGAGATCGAGCACAAAACGTTTGCCGCGATTCGGCGTCACGCAGGAGCGGTTACTGATGTGTCCGCGGAGCGCATTCGCGAGGAACTCACCAAACTTTTGACGGAAGGCGCGGCGCGGACCGGGTTCGAATTGCTCGAGAAGTCCTGGCTCCTCCCGATCGTGCTGCCCGAAATCGCGGCGATGAAGGGCGTGCCACAGCCGCCGCAATATCATCCCGAAGGCGACGTGTGGATCCACACTTTGCTGATGATCGAGCAGCTCTCCGCAGGGAGTTCTCCTACGCTGGCGTGGGGAGTGCTGCTGCACGACGTCGGGAAACCGCCGACCTTCAAGCCCCCGTCACAAACAGGCGACCGCATCCGATTCGATCGTCACGTTGACGTGGGGGTGCGCATGGCCGAAGCGATTTGCCGGCGGTACCGTTTCTCGAACGAGGAGACAGAACAAATTATTACGCTCGTCGCCAACCACATGCGATTCATGGATGTGGAGCGCATGCGGACCTCGACCTTGAAGCGGTTTGTGCGGCTACCTCGCTTTGAGGAACATCTCGAGCTCCATCGGCTGGATTGCCTATCGAGCCATCGCAATCTGGATTCGTACAGTGTGGTGCAGCGATTCCTTGCGGAAACGCCCGCGGAACAAGTGCGTCCACAGCGTGTCCTAACCGGCAACGATTTAAGCCAAATGGGCTATATCCCTGGACCGCTATTTAGCGAAATACTGAGGGCAGTGGAAGACGCGCAACTCGAGGGGCAGATTGCGAGCAAGTTGGAGGCGGAGGAGTTCGTGCGGAAGAAGTTTGCTTTGAAGGGGGCAAAAGCCTAACGGAAAGTGGTATTTGCACCGACGAAGGAGTATCTCAGAACAAGCACGGACGGGGAAGACGATGGCTTATAAGTATTTGATAGAAAAAGATTTATTCGACAATTTGCAGGAAATAGGGCCAAGTGCTAAAATATGAGTTTGCTAAGCTAAGATTTCATGCTTGTTGCATTCGCATCTCTCTGCACCATTTTGTACTCGGCAGCATCTAAGGTGGTAAGGCGTATGAGTATCTTCACCGCGCCCGAATATAGGGGACATTCACTATGGCTGAGAAAAAATATATTGTGCCGGAGATCCTAGCAATCCTTCCGGTTCGGGATACGGTCCTGTTTCCTGGGGCTGTTCTGCCCCTGACGGTAGGCCGGGAAAGTTCCCTGGCGCTGGTTAACTCCTTGGAAGGCGACGAGAAAATGTTGGGGGTGGTTGCGCAACTGGACCCGCGGATCGAGGATCCCGCCGCGGCGGACCTGCACAAAGTGGGTACGCTGGCAAAAGTTCATAAGACTGTCAAAATGCCCAACGGGAACGTGGTCATCTTCCTGGAAGGCCTGCAACGCGTTAACGTGCTGGAACTGATCGGTCTGCGGCCATTTCTGCGGGCGCGGGTGGAGGCGCAGCCCGAAATTACTGGTGATGTGGATGCAGAGCTCGAGGCCTTGCAGCGCAACGCGCAGGACCTGTTTCGCGACGTGGTCAGCCACTCGCCGCAACTTTCGGACGACCTGCAATCTGTCGCAATGAACATCGATGATCCGGGCCGGCTGGCGGACTTTATCGCCGGGACGCTGCCATCACTCTCGACGCTGTTGCGGCAGGAGCTGATCGAAACGCCGAGCGTGCGGAAGCGCCTGGAAATGTTGATTCGCGAACTCTCGAAAGAGCTGGAAGTGCTGGAGCTGCGCTCGAAAATTCACGAGCAAGTGCAAGAGCAGGTGGGCCAAAACCAGCGCGAGTACCTGTTGCGCGAACAGATGAAGGCCATCCAGAAGGAACTCGGAGAATCGGACGACTCGACGCAGGAGATCGACGAGCTCCGCAAAAAGATGGAAGAAGCCGGAATGACGGCTGAAGCAAAGAAAGAGTGCGAGCGCGAACTGAAGCGACTGGCCAAGATGACGCCGGCATCCGCGGAATACATGGTTTCGCGCACGTATTTGGAGTGGATGACATCTTTGCCGTGGGCAAAGTCTTCCGGCGTAAGCGAAATCGACATCGCCAAGGGCAAGCAAATCCTTGACGAAGACCACTACGACCTGGCGAAGGTCAAGGAACGGATTCTGGATTACCTGGCGGTTAAGAAGCTTCAGCCAGGGATGAAGGGGCCGATTCTGTGCTTCGTTGGGCCTCCTGGCGTGGGCAAGACTTCGCTTGGGAAGTCCATCGCGCGCTCGCTGGGCCGCAAATTCGTGCGCATCGCTCTTGGCGGGATGCACGATGAGGCAGAAATCCGCGGCCACCGGCGCACTTATATCGGCGCACTGCCGGGGCAAATCATTCAGGGGCTGAAGCGAGCGGAATCGAACGATCCGGTGATGATGCTCGACGAAGTCGACAAACTGGGCCGTGATTTCCGCGGCGATCCGTCCTCGGCGCTGATGGAAGTGCTTGATCCGGAACAGAACAATGCGTTCCGCGATCACTACCTCGACGTGCCGTTCGATCTTTCTAAAGTGCTGTTCATCGCCACGGCGAATTGGATGGATCCCATCCCGGAGCCGCTGCGAGACCGCATGGAGATCATCGAACTGCCGGGATACACCGGCGAAGAGAAGATCCATATCGCGCACAAATATCTCATTCCCAAACAAGCCTTGGAGCACGGGCTGAAGGTTGGAGAGCAGATTGAGTTCTCAGACGAGTCGCTGCGGGAAATCATCCACAGTTTTACGCGAGAAGCGGGCGTGAGAAATCTGGAGCGGGAAATCGCGACGATCACGCGCAAGCAGGCGCGGAAGATTGCCGAAGGCAGCTTAGATAAAATGCAAGTTACACCGGAGATCGTCCGCGAATATCTGGGGGTGCCGAAGTTCCGGGCGGAGAAAGAAGTCGAGGAGCGCGTCAAGACACCTGGGGTAGCTGTGGGCCTGGTGTGGACGCCGGTGGGCGGAGACATCGTGTTCATCGAAGCCAGCCGGATGCGCGGAGGGAAACAGTTCACGATGACCGGGCACCTAGGCGAGGTCATGCAAGAGTCGATGACCGCGGCGCTGACCTGGACGCGAGCGAATGCGGAGCGGTACGGAATCGATCCGGACTTTTTCCGCAAGCAGGACATCCACATCCATGTGCCGTCGGGCGGCGTGCCGAAAGATGGCCCGTCCGCAGGAGCGGCGATGGTGACGGCGCTGATCAGCCTGCTGACGGGGCGGCCCGTGCGCGACCGACTGGCGATGACCGGCGAGATGACGCTTTCAGGCGTGGTACTGCCGATCGGAGGCGTGAAGGAAAAGGTCCTGGGCGCAAAGCGCGCGGGGATCAAGGAAGTGCTGTTGCCGGCCGACAACGAGCCGAACGCGGTAGCGGATCTGCCGCCGGATATTCTCGGCGATATGAAGATCACCTACGTGCATAACCTCGATGAAGTGCTGGAGCATGCGCTTTCCAAGAATGTGGTTGCGCCGCCGATCGTGCCGCAGCCGGAACCGAAGCAGAAGCGCGTTGGACCGGAAAGTCCGCGGGCAATTCATTGAACAGGAAGTGAGTAGTCGGTAGTTCGTAGTGAGTAGTGACACACGCGCGGCAACTTGCGTGCGACGGCGAAACGCGAAAAAGAGAAGCCCAGCGAGGGGAGTTTCGCTGGGCTTTTGCTTTTGGGCGAGGCGCGCTGAGGGGGATAGAAGTCCTGCTACCATTGATTGGGGCATGGCTCGCGAACAACAAATTAAAGCAGAAGCACCTGCTGAGCTAGCGCAGCGGCTGACAGAAGGACTTCAGCGCGAGCGGATTGTTCCGCGATTCGTCGATTCTTATGTTGTGGAGCACGGGCGATTCGCCTTGCAGGTTCACGCTTCCCTTTATCGCGATCTTCTCGAATTGCTACAGCGCGAGGCGTTGCTCGCGGTGACGGCGCGGGCGCTGGAAATCACTTACGCCGAGCCGCTGCCCTACGGCAGAGCGAAGCCGCGCCCGATGCTGCGAAAGGACGCCGCGGGCTTTCGCCGCAAATTGCTGGCGGCGCTCGTGCGCCAGAAAAAATGGAGTGCGGGAGACGCTCTCGACTTTCAAGCGGACTTACAGGTTTATGAAGATTTGCTAGCGCGCAATAGTTCGGCGCGGCGGAACCGCAAGCCATTTGAAGCAGCCAGTCATCCATTCGTGGACCGCTGCGCGTTCCTGCTGGACTCGTCGTTTCTGGAAAAGGCGCGAATCGCGGCCAGCCGCGCGCTGAACGACCTGGAAAACCTGGCCGCCGTGGTCACCGGCACCGTGTTGCAGGGGCAAGGGACAACGCCTCCAGGCCAGAAGCGTTAGGCTAGGAAGTTGCCGAACTACTGATCGAGAGAGGCAGCGGAGAACAGCCGCTGGCCCGCCAAGGCGTAGTAAAGCGCAAGCAGGGCGATAGCGGCGATGATCACCATGCCAGTGATTGCTCCGGACGCGTACCAGCGGCTTAGATGCGAGGTCATGGGGAAGACGACGAGTATGTTTTGCACCACGAGTCCGACCACTAGCGCGAGCACGCCGAAGCGTCGCAGGACCATATAGATCGACAACCAAATCACCGCTGAGGCTAAGAAGGTGGCCCAGAAGTAGTCGCCTCCGGTGTTGGTGATGGCGCCCAAGAAAACGATCACCAGCGCCGCAACCCAGTCCTTCCTAACGAGAAAACGCAGCAGGAAAAGAATGAAGAAAATCCCCAACGCATAAAGCACGTAGATCCAGGTGTACGCGAAGACGGAACCGAGAACGGGGCGGAAGCCTAGAAGCGTTCCCATGGAAGGCATGCCGGGCTCCGGCGGAAGCCCCCCGAAGAGTGGAAGGAAAAGATTGTCTGAAGACTCGAACAGGGCCAGCAGAACGCCGTACGCCGTGCCAATCAGAACGTCGCGACCGACCAGGGGATCGCGAATCTTTCCGCCGATCAAGCGCGTCCAGGAAATCAATGTGTGGGGATCGCGGCGGCGGACGAACGGCTCGAGAGCGAAATAGAGAAGCCGGGCAAAGGAGGAGATAAGAAAAGCCCATGCCAGCCCAAGGATAGTGACCGGGAATTCGTTGGTCGAAGCAAGATGATGAGCGAGTAGGGCCCACATGGCTAGAACCACAAGAAAAAGGAAATTGCCCAAGCGCGTTGAGCCGGCTTCGTCGCCGCGCTTAAGGCGACGGTTGCGCCGGACAACGAGGGCGCTGCCGACGATGAGGGCGGCAAAGATCAGGATGCCGATGATGTTGGCCAACTTTTGGTGCGTCGAGGGTTGGGAGGCCTGGTCTCGCCCCGGCCTGTTCCAAGGGTATAGGACTTGGAAGAAAACCGGCCTGCCTCGGTAGGCAGCGGCCTCCACGCGCTCCGTGACACTGGCGGGGGCTGGGAGTTGCCTTGTCCAGGCGGCACGCGTGTCGGAAGAAAGGAGCGGAGTCCACTCGGGTGCAGCGGAGGTAAAGGCGGCGGGATCCAGGCCCGCAGCGGCGAACAGCACGGCCCAATCCGGAGCGACGGCAGGGCCGTCCAGTGGATCGTGCTCCGGCGGAAGGCGCTTGAAGGATATCAAACGGCCTCGAGAATCCGTGACGACCGTTATCATGCCAGTTACGTCTGACGGCGGATCCGACTGCGTGACAGTTCCGGAACCTGCGGAAGTGAAGAAATTGAACGACTCCAGCTCGCGCGGACTCTGGCGATACCAGAATAGAATCGTCGGGGGACGATCGGAGGAAAGGCGCTGCCAGCGCGTTTGCGATTTGTCGTGATCCTGAATGTAGTCGATATAGCTGCCGTCGGCGGTGAATCCATAGGCGCTGTCCGCGGGCGTTTCCGAGAACCCAAGTTGTTGGATGATTTCCTGAGCGCGCGCGAGAAGAACTTCGGACGGTTTTTCCAGCGGCGTCAGGTTGTGCACTTTGTAGCGATCGGCCACAAACAAATTGGCCACGAGGCTCAGCATCACCGTTGCAACAAGCGCCAGCCCAAGACGCGGCTTGATGCCCTCGGTGGCGCCAGCGGCAGCGACCATTTCAGGCGATGGTGTTTCTCCGGCGGCTAAAGCAGCTGCCAGGGGATCGCCACCGGGCAGCGCGGCGGCAACCTGGAGGGCCGACGCGGGGCGTTTTGCGGGATCGTTTTCCAAGCAGCGGAGGATGACGCGTTCGATCAAAGGATCGAGGTCTCGGACGAGAGTCGAAGGGTTGGTGATCGTGCCTTGCTCGTGGAGCTTGGTGAGTTCCGGCAACGTCGCGGCGTCGAAAGCACGCTTTCCGGTAAGGATTTCATAGAGGATCAAGCCTAGCGAGTAGATGTCGCTTTTGGCTGTGACTTCTTTTCCGGCAAGCTGTTCCGGCGCCATGTAGGCGGGGGTGCCGGCGCGAATGTCCGCGCCCTGAATGGTTGCGGCGATTCCCGCGAGACCGAAATCGGTGATACGAATTTTTCCGGCGCCGTCGAGCATGACGTTGGCGGGCTTGAGGTCGCGATGAATGACGCCGCGCTCGTGCGCCGCAGCAAGGCCAGCGCAAATCTGCCGAGCAATTTCCGTAGCCTTGCCGGGAGAGAGTCTGCCGATGCGGCGGACGACGGAGGCAAGGTCCTCGCCGTCGACGAATTCCATGGAGAGAAAAGGCACGCCGTCGGCGTTGCCGATATCGAAGACGCGGCAAACGTTTGGATGGGAGACTTGGCGGGCGATGCGAACCTCGGAATGAAATCGCGACAAAGTGGCAGCGTCTAGCGAGAGGCTTTCGGGCAGAAATTTGATAGCAACCAGTTGGCCGAGCGTTAGGTCTTCCGCTCGATAGACTTCGCCCATGCCGCCGCGGCCGGCCATAGCCACAACGCGGTAACGTTCGGCAATCATCTGACCCGGTGTGAAGCGCCCGCCGCCGATGGGATCGGAGCTCGTTGGTTTCGCGCCTCCACCGCTGCGGGAAGGCGTGCGCGGAGACCGAGCGGGAGCGGAAGCAGGAGAAATCCCTCGCGGAGGCGCAGAAGGGGCAAGGGTTTCCTGGTCGATAGTCAGATCATTGGAGTCGATGGTCGCCGCTGCGCTGAGCTGGAGTGATCCGCCGCAGGAGGAGCAGAACCGCCCGGTGGAAGAAACCTGTGAGCCGCAGGAAGAGCAGTACATGGGAAGGCGAGATTCTATCATTGCGGGACGGCTCGCTGCGAGGTACCGCAGAGGCTGATCACGAAAAATGCGAATTTGAATTACGGGATTCGCTCGACCTGAACGGCGGTGCCATACGCAAGCACTTCGGTTACGCCTTGCATCACTTCGGTGGCGTCGTAGCGCATACAGATGACGGCGTTCGCTCCATGTTCTCCGGCTTGCTGGAGGAGCAATTCGTAAGCGTCTTCGCGAGTTTTCTCGCAAAGGTTCGTAAGAATGGTGATGTTGCCGCCAACAATGGTTTGCAACGCGGCGCCGAGATTCCCGATGACGCTTCGCGATCTGACGATGATGCCGCGCACGATTCCAAAATTCCGCACGATGCGGTAGCCGGGGAGATCGATTCCTGTTGTAACCATTGCCGAGTCCACGCGATTGACCATCTTTTTTCTCCTCGAAAGAGACGTTTACCGGTGCGATTCTACGCGCACACACGGCCATGTGCGAGCGCAGCATGTCTGCTATTCTCGAATGGCGTGGAAATCTTATTCTATATACTGGCGATCTCGCAGATCCTTTTGGGTCTGTATCTGCTCGGACAGGGACTTCAGTGGCTGGGCTACACGCGGCGGCGCTTACACACGGATCCGGGATTCTATTCGCCGAAAGTTGCGGTGCTATGCCCGTGCAGAGGGATCGAGCCAGCCCTTGAGCGCAACCTCGTTTCGCTCACCGAATTCACTTACCAAAACTACGAGATTTTCTTTCTAATCGCCTCGGCCAACGATCCGGCCTACAGCATTGTGAAGCGCGTTGCTTTGCAGTCCCGCCCGAAAGCCCATGTGGTGCTTACGGAGAAGCCCGATGGGTGCGGCGAGAAAGTGAACAATCTGCGGTTAGGAGTACTGCAGCTGCCACCGGAATTTGAGGTACTCACCTTTGTTGATTCTGATGGACGCCCCGGAAAACAGTGGCTGCACCGCATGGTTGCTCCTTTGACAGACTCTCGCATTGGAGCCACGACCACAATGCGATGGTTGATTCCGAACCGAAACAACTTCGCGACGGCGCTGCTTGCGGCGTGGAATGCTCCCATTGTCACGATGCTCAGCGAAAAGGGGAAAAATTTCTGCTGGGGCGGAGGCACGGCAATACGCCGAAGCGTCTTCGAGCAGGCTGGGATTGCAGAAGAATGGAAGCATTCGGTGAGTGATGATTACTCGATGACGCGCGCGTTGGAGAGAGCCGGACTTTCGATCGTCTTTTTGCCGGAATGCATCGTGCCTTCCTTTGTAGAAGCAGACCCGGCCACCTTGATGGAGTTTACGAACCGGCAAGTGCTGATCACCCGTGTGTACGCGGAAAAGATGTGGGGGATTGCCGCCGGCACTCACCTGCTCTACTGCCTATCGCTCGTCCTTGGAACGTATCTGACTCTTGGTAACCTTCTGGCGACACGACCGGCGTTTCATTTGGCGGCGCTTACTTTCTTGCCGATCTTGCTCGCGATGATTCGAGGGGCGCTGCGAGCTGCGGGGGTCTCGGAAGTTCTGCCAGCATACCGCTCGCAAATCGCCAGCCAAGGGTGGATTTATGTGTTGATCCCCGCCCTCATTCCATTTCTTTACTTAATGAATTTCGTCAGCTCGGTATTCACACGAAAGATCTATTGGCGTGGAGTTACCTATGAGCTAATCTCTCCGCAGCAGACGCGCATCCTCGCGTACTGAAGTTCGAGGCAACTCGACTGCCAATTACCAAGAGATTTCCACAAGCGATTCTCCACAGGCTGGAGAAAGCCCAAGCAGATGACTTAATTTGTGTCTAATCGTTCAACACTGAAATTGGGAGATTCGTTGCCGCGAAATGAGGGTGAGTTTTCCACAGGCAGATGTCGACTAATGGAAAAATTTCGTCTACCATGCAAATCCTACCGGGTGAAAAGCATGTAGTGGATCGTAGCGCTCACTTAAGTACTCCATTTCTGAATGAGTTGTAATCTTGGCTGTTCGGAAGAAAAAGTGCAGACATGGAGGCGTTCGGTGTTTTGAAGCAGGCGAACTGGCAGGGAACTCCTTCTCGCGGCTCGGTGTAGCTTTTGTGAGGTCCAGGCACCGAGTCAAAGGCCTTCAGCTCTGGCTTCACACTTTGCCGCTTGCCTATGCAGCGCAGTTTGCCTCCTCTCGGGGGTTTAATATAAAAAATAGCTTCGGTTTTTCCACGAAGCTGCAAATTGAGGGGTGCATGTGAAGCTTATCCGCAGAAGTGAACAGCATCGTCCTTTGAACAATCTCCGTCCAGCAATACCTCGCGATCATTACTATTTTTACGAAAAAAGCACGGGAGCCACACATTTTCACGTGGAGGCAGGCCCCGATGGAGGCTTTCCCGTGGACCAAGCCGCCGGTCTCTTGGCGATGCACTGCATGGTAAGAGGGCAGTCCCCAAACGACTACATGGTGATGGTAAGGGCGGAGAATGATCTCCTGGAAGGCCTTACCGAAAAAGCAGAAAAGTTACTGCAAGCAGGCCACTCTGTCGGAAGCGCCGTAAAACTGACGCGCCGCGAGGAAGAAGTGCTAGGCGGCGTGATGAAAAGCATGGCCAACAAGGAGATTGCCGCAACATTGAATCTTTCCGAGCGGACAGTGAAGTTTCACGTGTCGTCGCTGCTTTCCAAGTTCCGCGTTCGAGGGCGGATGGAATTGGTGCGCGAAGCATCCCGCAATACGATGGGGGCGATGCCAATGCCAATGTCCGCCGCGACGATGGAACCGCGGGCGTTTGGCCCGATGACACAGAGCTTCGGCAACGTCTCGCGCAGCGGCACAGTCGTTCCGCTGGCGAAGCGGTCAATGATGGCTTAATCCGAACTCAGAGACAGGAAGTTAGAGATAAAGGAAGGCCCGGTTCGATTTCGTCGAGCCGGGCCTTTGAGTTTTGTGCGAAGCGTTGCAACGCCGGTTATTTCTTTGCTGCGGCGAAGAGCTGACTGGCGGAGTCCCAATTGACGACGTTCCACCAAGCCTTGATGTAATCACCGCGAACATTCTGATATTTCAGGTAATAGGCGTGCTCCCAAACGTCAAGGCCGAGGACGGCCTTAGCGCCGAGCGAGAACGGCGTGTCCTGATTCGGAGTTGAATCGATGGCCAGTTTGCCGTCCTTGACGAGGAGCCAAGCCCAGCCGGAACCAAAGCGGCCAAGCCCAGCAGCGGCAAATTTGGCCTGAAATTCCGCGAAGGATCCAAAAGTCGATTTAATGGCTACGGCAAGATCACCGTGGGGTTCCTCGCCGCCACCCTTCTTCATCTGGGCCCAAAATAGTGTGTGGTTCCAATGGCCGCCGGCATTGTTGCGCACTGGCATGCGAATGTTCTCCGGGATGGAGTCGAGACCCTTGAGAAGGTCTTCAAGCGACTTGGCTTGGAGATCGGCGTGGCCCTCGAGCGCTTTGTTCAGGTTGGTTACGTAGGCGCCATGGTGCTTGTCGTGGTGGATCTCCATGGTCTTGGCATCAATGTAGGGTTCGAGTGCGTCGAACGAGTAAGGCAATGGTGGGACTGTAAATGCCACGGTTGTTTCCTCCAGATTGAGATTTGATGCAAAATCGAACGCGGTGCCGGAGCGCAAAGCCGCAGAAACCCCGCTGCGCGCTTCAAGCAATCCCGCACCAACAATCCCGGTATTGACCAGGAAATTCCGGCGATTCATGAGGATCTCCTGCGGTGAGGATGCTGACCAACCAGCTGAGTGTTTCATACTGCTCAATCAGCCGAATGTATCATACTGCACATCTCGGAGACGCCTCAATGCCCGGGTGTCAGTGTGGCTCTTGGGGCGGCACGTAGAAAGCAATGCTGAACACCGACAACCCGCTACACCGATTGGATGCGCGAAAGAGCCCATTGGGCAGATTCGGCGACGAATGGCTCGGTGGAGGCGGAAAGTTTCTTTAGGAGTGTGCAAATCCTTACGTGCTGGGTCGAACCGCGCACGTGGGCGGAATTGCCGAGGGCGACGCAAGCGTTTCGCACTAGGCCACGCCACTTCGTGCGCTTGACAGGGCTTCCGCGAAAGATGGAGCGAAACTGCTCTTCGTTCATTGCGGCCAGCCATTCGAGCCGCGGCAAAAGGAAAGATTCACCGTTTGGCGATTCTCCTGAGACGGACGGAGCCTGCTCTGACGGAGGTGTGTGTGTGGCCAGTGGGAAAGTACGTGGCTGAAAATCTGCGGATGGCGTGACGGGGGCGCGCCGATTCCAAGGGCAAACGTCCTGGCAAATATCGCAACCGAAGACGTGACGGCCCATAGGTTCGCGCAAAGCTTCCGGAATGCTTCCACGAAGTTCGATGGTCAAGTAGGAGATGCAGAGACGAGAGTCCAACACATATGGCTCGACGAGCGCCCCGGTGGGGCAGGCATCGAGGCATTTGGTGCAAGAGCCGCAGAGGTCGGGAGGGGGCAACTCGGCAAGACCGAGTGTGGGTGGAATATCGAGAGTCGTAAGAATCACACCGAGAAAAAACCAGGAGCCGAGTCTGGAGTTCAGTAGTAGTGTGTTTTTTCCAAGCCATCCGAGTCCGGCGCGCTTGGCAAAGACCCGCTCATGCAATGGCCCGGTGTCCGCGTAAATGCGTGTTTCAAAGGGCTCGGTGAATCGTTCGCGAAGGATCATGGTCAAACTCTGCAGCTTATGCTGAAGAATCTCGTGGTAATCCCGCCCCCAGGCATAGCGGGATATCCAGCCCCGCGGGTCAGCTCCCTCGAGCCCGGGCGCATCCACCGATCGCGGTGCGGGGGAGTTGTAGTTCAGAGCGCAAACGATGACGCTTCGAAGCCCGGGCATCACACTCTGCGGATTGCTACGGCGTTGGTCGGTCAGATACTCCATCTCCCCGGCGTAGCCACGCGCGAGCCATTCTTCCGTCATGCCCAACTCGGGAAACTTTTCCGCACGCACGACTCCACAGAGATCAAATCCGAGGGCGCTTGCACGCTCGACGATCCACGCGGTTTCGGGGCTGTTGTTCATCGACGAGGCGTATGAGTGGCCATGAAGGAATTGTGCCGCAGGAAGGCGCCCGAAGCGAGCGACGGATGCAAGAGGAGAAACGGCTTGACTCTTGGGTGCAGGGAAGACTACTGGAAACTGCGCAGGGCGCTGCCCTCGTCGGTGTAAACGTCAAAGACGGTGTAGAGTTTGGTGAGCTGAAGCAAATCGTGCACCTTCTTGGTCAAGTGGAGAAGTTTCAACTCGCCGCCGCGGCCTTTGGAGGTCGTGAAAGCGCTGACGAGCTCGCCGATGCCGGAGCTGTCAATGTAATCGACGTCCGCAAGATTGAGCACGATTTTGGTTCGTTTGTCGTCAAGCAAGCTGCGGACCGTCTTGCGCAGCAGGGCGCTGCCTTCGCCCAAGGTAATCTTTCCGCTGAGGTCCACCACTGTGGCCTGACCGGCATCTCGGTGTGTTGCGCGCAACGGCATGATTTCGTTTACGTTCCTTGATGCGGGGAGGCGCCTTGGCTGCCTGTGCCATTATTCCCCGGTTTTTCTTGCAACGGCAGTTTTTTTGCCATGACGATTTCCGCACCACCCGTTCGTCCTGGCACGACGTCAAATTCGTCCATAAATGCGCGCATCAGAAAGATTCCTCGCCCGGAGGTGCTTAGAAGATTTTCTTCGGCCAGCGGATCGGGCACTTCGGAGAGTGTAAAGCCCTGGCCTTCATCCAGGACGTGGATAATCATTTTGTCGCCGGTCAGATCCACGGCCAGATGAATCTTCTTTTCGGGACGCTCCTGATTGCCATAGTGAAACGCGTTGATGACGCCTTCGCGCACGCTCATCCCGATTTTGTAGCAATCCTCTTCGCCGAAACCTGCAGCTTCGGCCACGCGGAGACACATCTCCTCGGCGAGATTGACGCTTTCGACCTGCGTCTCCAGCGTAATTTCAAGGTGCTTGGGGTCAGTGCCCATCCGTGGTCCGCCGCCAAAGGCAAATTACACCTAAGGGAGCGCACCTATCGGTAACACAGGGGCTAAAGCTAAGTCAATGGAGCGCTTGATGTTTTGGAGGAGGTGTTCATCCGGGGGCGGACCGGCGAGGATTGGGGGACGAGGATGGTGCGTGAGTGAGTCTACGCCCAGTAAGAGCGGTCCAGGGTGCGGTACTGAATGGCTTCGCTGAGGTGGCGCGGGTCTATATTTTCGGAGGCATCCAGGTCGGCGATCGTTCTTGCGACCTTTAGGATGCGGTCGTGTGCGCGTGCGGAGAGGCCTAGCCGGGTAATGGCGTTCTCAAGCAGCTTCTCGCCATCCGCAGAGATCGCGCAATGCATGCGAATCATCTTGGGCATCATCTGGGCATTCGCATAAGTCTTCTTTTCAGAGTGGAAGCGCTCGAGTTGCCTCTCGCGCGCGGCGATCACGCGCTGACGGACGACCGCTGAGTCCTCGGAGGAGGATGGAGCGCGCAGCTCCTTGTACTTCACGGCCGGCACTTCAATGTGGATATCGATGCGGTCGAGAAGCGGCCCCGAGATCTTGGAGACATAGCGCTGGATCATCGGCGGCGTGCAGTGACACTCCCGCATCGGATCGCCAAAATAGCCGCAAGGGCACGGATTCATGGCAGCCGCCAGCATGAAGCGCGAAGGGAAAGTCACCGACACGGCTGCGCGGGAGATGGTGACCGCGCCGTCTTCGAGCGGCTGGCGCATGACCTCGAGCACATTGCGCTGAAATTCCGGCAGTTCATCGAGAAAGAGAACTCCATTGTGGCCGAGCGAAACTTCGCCGGGGCGCGGGACCGCGCCACCGCCGATCAGACCGGCGTCGCTGATGGTGTGGTGCGGCGAGCGGAAGGGACGCGTGCCGACGAGACCGCGGCTATCCTCTAGAACGCCCGCTACGCTGTGAATGCGAGTTGTTTCGATGGCTTCGTCGAGAGACATCGGCGGGAGTATCGTGGGAATGCGCTTAGCGAGCATGGTCTTGCCTGCGCCGGGAGGGCCGATGAATAGAATGTTGTGGCCGCCGGCGCAGGCGACCTCGAGCGCGCGCTTTGCCGCCTGCTGGCCGTGAACGTCGCGCAAGTCGACGGAATACTGCGCAGCTTCCGAAAGCATCTGCTTGGCATCAACCACAACGGGTTGAAAGGATTCCGGCGCGTTTACCAGATCAACGGCTTGCGGCAACGTCTTAAGAGCAAATACGCTGACGCCCTCGACCACTGCTGCTTCGCGCGCATTAGCTTCCGGGACAGCAAGAGACTTCAAGCCAAATTCGCGGGCCGCGAGCGCCGCCGAGAGCGCGCCGCGGACAGACCGAATGCTTCCATCAAGCGACAACTCACCGAGGAACATGCACTGGTTAAGCTGTTTGCCGAAAAAATGGCCCATGCACCCGACGAGTCCAAGAGCCATCGGGAGATCGAACGCCGAGCCTTCCTTGCGAACGTCGGCGGGAGCCAGATTGATGGTGACGCCTTGCCCGTGAGGGAATTCGAAGCCGCAGTTGCGAAGGGCGGACTTGATGCGCTCGCGGCTTTCCTTGACGGCATTGTCCGGCAGGCCCACGACGTTGAAATCTTGCATGCGGGCCGAACCCACGTCGACTTCGACCTCGACAAGGTAGGCGTCGATGCCGTAGACCGAAGCGCTTTGCGTTTTGAAGAGCATGGCAGAGGGAAGCTACCTTCCGCGGAGGCAGCATAAATCAATCAGCTAATATAGACCAGAGATAATCCTAGATGGCTGGGGGCCATCGCCGTGAAGACCCAGGGGCGAGGGCCCCCGACGGGATTCACCAATTCGCGGCAGGCTAAAGGGGGCCCAGGTTATCCACAGGAGCGCGATTGACGCCCCTCTTTGGGGCGCACTAGAATCCGGCCACTTTGTACACGAACAAATCTAACTGCGTGTTGCTCACTGCCAAGCTTGGCGCGCGGGCGAAGTTGCGGTGGCGCGACGTCTATCGCGAGGCCGAGCTCTACAAAGCGGCTGTGCGCATCTATACGAAACCGCTATTTTCCTGGCGAAAGGCACTCTTCGCCTCGACGGATAAAAAGGATCTTTACGACTTTGCACGCTCCGGACTGCACAACCTCGCGGACATTCACCGTGCGCTGACACGCGAGTCGTTCTCGTTTCGGCCGTGCGTCGCGTTGCACCGCAATTTTCGCGGAAAGCGCCGAACGCTTTACATCTATCCGTGGGAAGAGCGTCTCGTCGATCTGCTGCTCTATCGCCTCTTGAGCGCGCAGCTGCATAACTGGTTTTCTCCGAACTGTTATGCGTATCGATTGCGAGGATTCGGTTTGGACCGCTGCCAGAGAAGAATTGCCAAGCTGCTGGCAACGACGGACACGCCTCTTTATGTGGTGAAGCGGGATATTGCAAATTATTTTCCGTCCGTCGATCACGGGCTGTTGCTGGCGCAATTGGCGGGGGTCATCGAGCCAGAAGATTACTTGTTTCGCTTGCTCGAAGAGCGTGTGCGTTTTCCCTATGAGGAAGAGGGACGGACAGTTCACGCCGAGCAGGGTATAGCTTTTGGGACGCCGGTGGCCTGCTTTTTTGCCAATGTGTATCTCACGCCGCTCGATCGCCGGCTCGATGCACTCCCGGGGCTGCGCTACTTCCGTTATGCAGACGACTTGCTTTTGCTTTCCGGCAATCGTGAAACGATAGAAACCGCGTTGGACCATTTCAGTGAGGCGTTGGGCGAACAGAAGCTGCGAAGCAAGGCCAGCCACGAAGAAAACCTGCTGCTTTCGCGGCATGAAACTTCGGCGGCTAACTTCCCTGCCGCTTCGCGCATCCGGCATCTTGGACTGGAATTCTGCGCGGATGGCGCCGTCCGTCTTTCGCGCGACAAATGCCGAAAGATTCGCAATGTTTTCCGTTTTGCTTTCCGGCGCAAGCGAGCCAAGCTCGCTCGCATTCACGATCCGCGCAAGCGCGCGGAGTTCGCCATTGGAGTAGCGAGGCAGACGTTGGAACAAAGCGTGCGAAATGTGGCTATCGTTGATTACTATCTGAAACACGTGAGCGACGAAGCGCAGCTGCGGCTGCTCGACCGTTGGTTGGCAGAGGAAATTCTTTTGCTGGCGTTCCAGGACGGGCACAGGAAGTCGCATTTCCGGCTGATGCCGTTCCGCAGTCTGCGCGCAATGGGACTGCCTTCGCTGGTGCACCGGCGGCGCCAAATCCAACACGGCCAGATCGCCGCGCCATTTTTCGTCTGGAAGAGTTACCAGACGCAGAAAAGTTCCAGGGAGACGGCTGCCAGGCTGCGCCCGCAAACCGCGGGAAAGGCAGCTTTCTCTCCAAGCCCTGAAGCAGTGGCGATACAATCCTCGCAAGAGGAACTCGTGGGAGAGAGGAGTCACCTGTCGAGGGGCCTTATTGAAGTAGGTAAATCTGAAGATTTACCTACGTTTCCTTAGCTGTTTCCCTGGAAACTGTTTAGCAGGAGGGCGAGCATGGGCCAGTTCGATGAGGCCGTCCAGTGTCCAAAGTGCGGGACATGGGGCGCGAAGAAATTGCTGTGGAAGGTAAAGTGTACGAACCCATCTTGCGAGAAATACGACTCGGAATATGCCCAGGCTTTCCGGCAAAGCCGTGTCATGGGCAAGGCCGCTAGCGAAGTTTTCACGCATCTAAAAGGCAAGGCTGATCCGAACGACTATACGATGGAGATCCGTTATAACAATTTTCGGGGGGACGAAATTATTTATTCGGCAGACCCTGGGACGGCCTACCAGCAAGGCGAGTTCGTAGTGGCGCGACTTGCTCCAACTGGCAAGAGAGTTTCTTTCAAACTTGAAAGGATCCAAAACCGCAGCGATGTGGAATCGATCGTGAAAGAGAACCCACAGCCGTCTGGAGCGGAGCGGCGGATACTTCACTATCATTTGCGGCGTGGGACATCCTCGCGGACCTTTGAGGAGCTCCGGCAAAAATATCCGAATTATCGGGACTAGTGGGGCATGAAGACTGACTCGGGCCAATCGATTCGTGCGCCGGCCGGTTAGACCTCAGATCTCGCTTTCTTGGGTGGCCCGCTTCAGACTTTGTGCATGCCAATTGGGCCGGTGGATATGGCCAGGTGAGCCATTTTTCAAGGAGCAGGAAGCGTCTCCGCCTCGGTTTTCACCCGCCTTCCTGGCAGGAAAAATCTTAATTTTAAGGTTTTCTCACGGCGGCGCTCTTCTTCCAAATGCCTGGAGCGAGCCTTCAATAAATCATCCAGAGAAACGAGCCCCAGAAATTTTCCAGTGGAGAGCTCGACCACCGGCAGCCTGGTTACAGCCTTTTCCGCCATGCGATATACGACGACACGCAGAATTTCGTCCGGATTTGTTTCCACTGTGCTTGTTCGCACCAGGTCTCCGAGCGGTCGTTGCAGGACGGGATCACCTTCTTGTTCTATCCGTTCGCGGATATCTCTCCGGGTCAGCACGCCCACGAGCTTGCCTTCGGAATCCACCACCGGCAGCAACCGCTGCTTATGCGGGTGATTCACGTGAAGTGAATTCAGTATCTCGCCAACCTTCGCCTCGGCCGGCAGCACGACAACATTCGATCGCATCACTTCGCGGACAAAAAGAATTTCCAGGGGATCTACGGCGTATTCGCGGCTCAAGTGAAAACCGCGTCTGGCGACTTTCTCGGTCAGGATGGACCTGCGCAGCGTCAAGACCGTGAAGGCGTGAGCGATCACGCTGCCGACGAGTAGCGGCAGAAAAACATTTGCATCGCGCGTCAGTTCAAAGGCAAAGACGATGCTCGTAAACGGAGAGCGCATCGTGCCGCCAAGAATCGCACCCATGCTGATCAGCGGCCAGAAGCCAGCGCCTTCGTTGGGGAGGACCATGGCTTCCAATCCCCCGAGCGCACCACCCATCATCAGGAGCGGGGCCAAAACACCACCCGAGGTTCCCGAACCGAGCGAAACAGCCCAGATAAACCACTTGACGAGAAGGACGCCCAAGATCACTTTCGTGGTCACACTGCCCTGAAGCAATGCACCGATGGTGTCATAGCCGACGCCAAGAGCCTGTGGAAATATCAAACCTCCAAGCCCGATGGCAAGGCCGCCAATCGCGGGCCACCACATCCAATGAATTTTGAGATGTTGAAACGCATCCTCGGCCGCATATACGGACACCGTCAGCAGCGCAGATAGGATTCCGGCCAGAAGCCCAACAAGCGCGCATCCCAGCAATGCTTTGGGGCCAATGAAGAGCGGGTGCTCGGGTACGGGAAAGAGCGGCCCGAATCCCAAAAGGTATCGCCGAGCAACCGCGGCGACCGCACTGGCCAGCGCCACGGGTATAAGGCTTCGCGGCTTCCACTCGAAGAGCAGGAGCTCGACGGCAAGCAACACGGCGGCGACCGGAGAAGCAAACGTGGCGGACATCCCACCGGCCGCGCCAGCCACAAGGAGCGTT
>JBGPLB010000062.1:0-24295 GCA_041486245.1 Candidatus Acidiferrum sp. | reverse complement strand
GTGTTCTTATTTATACAGATGCCCCGCCCACAATGCATTAGCCTGTCTAGGAATACTGATCGGCCAGCATTCCCCCATCTGCCGCGCGCAAGTCGAGATCGGGAATCGTGGCTAAATCGCAGGATAGAACTGTCCGCGTCGTATTCGCGGCTTCATGATTATTTTTCTCTCCAATCAGCAGACGGGACGGCAAGCCTGGCGACTATGAAGAATCGGCGTTCAGAAAATCCGGCTTTTGTTGCCATCAAGAAGTCTCGAATGCTTCTTTTCTTGTGCGTACTGGCCGTCGGCAGCCTCTTGTTGGTTAGGGCCGGCCCCGGTTCTGGAGCGGCAGCTTCGGTCGCTGGCCAAAGTCCAGACATTGGCTCCACGCCGACTGCGGGCGAACTTATGAACGCGGTCATCGCAAACGAACTTTCGGACCGTGAGAAGCTGCGCAAGTGGATCTGTACGATCGAGAAACGGACAGGGAAACAAACCCTCACCGAACTGCAAGTAGAGAGCAAGGACGGCCCCTTATTCCGTCTGCTCGCGATCGATGGCGCGGCGCTTAACCCCGGCCAGCGGCAGCAGGATGACGCACGCATTGGCCGGCTGATGAAAGATCCTAGGCCAGTGTTGAAGCTGAAGCAAGCGGAGGACGAAGATGAGCTCAAGCTCCAGAGGCTCTTGAGCTTGATGCCGCAGGCCTTCGCTTACGAAATGGATGGAGTCGAAGAAAATCTTCTGCGCGTCAAGTTCCGCCCCAATCCTGACTACAATCCGCCAACGTACGAAGCTCGGGTAATACACAGCCTCGCGGGAACGGTTCTGATCGATGCGGACCACAAGCGGCTGGCAAGAGTGGCCGGGCAGCTGATGAATCGAGTGGAGTTCGGTTACGGGCTGTTGGGGCGAATCGACAGCGGCTCGGTGGAATTTGAGCGAGTGGAGGTCGGCCCCCAGCAGTGGAAGACCGCCCTCATCAACATTCACTTTTCAGGACGAGCAGTGATTTTCAAGACCGTCAGCAAAGAGCAATATGAGCGGCGCTCCGATTTCCGCCCGGTTTCCAACGATCTCAGCCTCTCCGACGCAAAGGATTTGCTTTATTTCTCGCACCTTTCCGTCTCCTCAAATCCTTAAATAAGTAAGCGATCTGATTGACCGGTACTCACGGAAACTTTTCTGAACATCGCAGCGCTATTCAATTCTCAGTGCGTTCATGGGCGAAATAGACGCGGCGCGGTTTGCAGGAATCATGGCCGCGAAAAATGAGCAGATTGCAAGCGCCCCCGTGGCCACGCTCAGCGCCAGCGGGTCCCACGAGGAAACGCCGTACAGCTGGGCGGAAATCAATCTCCCAGCGCCCACTGCCAGGGGCAATCCCAGGAGCAGTCCAATCAACACTCGCTTGAATGCCCCGGCCAGCACGAGTTGCATCACTTTCGCACGGTCAGCTCCCAGCGTCATGCGAATGCCGATTTCGTTGGTTCTCTGCGCAACCGTATAGGCCGTGACGCCGTAAAGTCCAACGGCAGCCAGTACCAAAGCCACAATCCCAAACAAGCCGGCCAGGCTGGCAACGGCGCGCTCCTGATCGAAGGATAGCTCAACTTGCTGTTGCATCGTCCTGATGCTGTTGATCGTCAGGTTGGGATCGAGCTCCGCCAGCGTCCTGGTGAGCAGCGGCTCCAGTGCGCCGGGAGACATATTTGTCACCAGCATGATTCCGCCGATGAAGTGCGAGCGCAGCTCGAGTTTCTTCATGAGAGCGTCGTGATAATCCACAGTCTGAGCCAGCGGCACGTAGAACATCGGACGCGCAGGCCTGCTCAGCCCCCAGCCCGCAAACTTCGCATCCCGCACCACGCCGACGATACTGAACGTGCCGGCATATTCGGGCATGTCCAGCCCGAAGTGCTGCGCCAGTGGGTCTTCGTCACTTTTGAAGAAGCGCTTCACGAAAGCCTCGTTCACGATCGCCATTGGCGCCGTGGTTTCGTTGTCCGCCGCGGTGAACGCTCGTCCGCGCAGAATCGCCATGCCCCAGTTCTGCAGATAGTTGACGCTCACGCGATCCCACGAAGCGCCCGATTCACCGTCAAACTTTCCCGCGGGATGGCCGGCTACCAGAATCAATTCGCCCCAGTTGTCGGTGAGCGGGTTATACAGCGCCATCCCGGATCCCTGCACTCCCGGGAGGCGATTCAGTTGTTCTTCAAGCTGGCGATACAGTGCTTGTAACCTGGGCTGCGTATAACTCGCTGGCAGTTTGTTGATATCGACCTCCACGCGCCCTTGCAGCTGATACCCGAAATCCTGATGTTCGAGCTTATTTAGGCTTCGCGCCAGCATGGTCGCACCGGCGACCAACACAACGGACAAGGTGGCCTGCACAACCAGCAGCGCTTTACGAGCGAAGGAAGAACGATCCCGGGTCCCGCGGCCCGAACCTCGCAAGGCTTCCGCCGGATCGGTGCGCGTCGCAATCCACGCAGGAGCCGCCCCGAAAATGATTCCCGTCACCAGCGCCAACCCGAAAGCGAACCCCAACACGATGAGCGACGGCGTCGTGCTGATGGGAAGAAAATGAGAGCTGTGGAACGCCAGCGCCAGCAGCAGCCGCGCAGCTGCCGTTGCCACCAGAAGTCCAGCCAAGGCGCCGCCAATGGCCAGCAGGACGCTTTCCGTGAGCGCCTGGCCAACGATCTGCCGCGGCGTCGCACCCACGGCCAGTCGAATGGCCGTTTGCCCGCGACGCGCTACTCCTCGCGCCAGCAGCAGGTTCGCCACATTGGCGCATGCGATCAGCAGCACCAACCCGCACACCGACAGCAGAATCTGCAGGCTGCGCCCGTACTCCTCCTTCATCACTGCCACCCCTGCTCCGGCGGGTACGACGTTGACCACCTGTTTGGGAAGCATCCGGATCACGTCAGGCATCCAGTTGGCGGGATATCCGGAATCGTTCTGCATCCACTGCCGCAACACTCCGGTGAGGCGCGGAGCCATTGCCGCCGTCGAAGCTCCCGGCCGCAATCGCCCGATCATGCGCAGCCACGCAGAGACAGGCTGACGCAATAGTCCGCCTTCACCATCCATCATGGGTTCCTGTTGCAGCGGGAGCCAAATGTCGGGAGGGTCGCTCTGCAGCGTCTCGCCGAAAAATCCCGGAGGCGCAACTCCGATAACTGTAAACGGATGGCCTTCCACCACGAGTGTCGAACCCACCATCGACGGATCGGCCCCATACGTAGTCTGCCAGACGCGGTGGCTCAATACGATGACGGGAGGGGCGGCGGGAGTGTCATCCTCCGGAGTAAAAACTCGGCCGCCGAAGGCCCCCACTCCAAGCGTGGCGAAATAGCTGCCGCTGACATATTCCGACCGCAAAGACCTGGAAGCCGACTCGATCCCTTGACGCCGCACGCTCATTCGCCAGCGACCAGCCTGGAAAGCCGCAACGTCTTCAAATTCCGGCGTTTCTGTCTTCAGCCGCTCGTACAAAGAGAATGAAAACATTCCCCACTGGTCCTGAGGACCCCCTTCCACGCAGCAATCGTCGCCGTCCCCGACCCGGTACAGTCTGCCGGGATCAGTCACCGGCAACGAGCGGAGCATAACGGCATGGATCAACGTAAATATTGCCGTGGTCCCGCCGATTCCCAAAGCCAACGTCAGTATTGCCGCAGCGGTAAAAACAGGTGACAAGCGGAACTGTCGCAGGGCGTATCTGAAATTGCCGGGAAGGTTTGGCATGCAACACCTCTTTAGTGGTTACGTAGGTCAGCCGCTGCGGGTTCCCAATTTCAGCGAATTTCTATCTAAATGACGCCCTCAGCGGGCAGCGGGCGCAATCCCGCTGGTGCTGCTTTACTGACGTTTCAGGGAGTCGTTTGTCACGGAGAGGCAACGGCTAAGGCAATCCTGTGCGGGCGGATACCCAGTAAACGCGTCAACCAGATTCTTGAGAGGGCAGGTTTCGGGAAACGGCCTATTTTTTCAAACCGAGGCACCAGCGCTTTCTGAGGTAGTGGGTCAGTTTCCGGTAACGGCTGCCAGCTCAACTGGTCGACGCAACACCTCCTAATCAGTTGATCAGACGAGCCTTCCCCATAGATAACCGATCTGCTGGGCTCCACTCAATCAAACCCTAGCCAGGGTAGTGTTCCGGCTGATCTAACCCTAGCGAGCGATTTGGCCTTTGTTTTCAATGCAAATCGGGTTCTACCTGAGTGTTGCGTCGACCCATTGAGACCACCGCGTTAATCAGGACTTAGGCTGACTTGTCGCTCGAAGAACCCTCTTGCATTCACTGTCAGGGAAGTTGGATTCGCCGGATAGCGCAGCTCTTAGTTTTCCGATGTTGCATCCCAGTTTGACCAATGCATCGGGGTATGGGTGCTTCATTGTTCTCGCCAAGCCCGGAGAAAACTCTAGGACCTGAATGGTTTGTGCTTGTCCCGGACGCTGAATCTTAATTGTCCATTCTGTCGAAGTATCAACGATGGCGTACCGCGTTTCATACTTCGGTCCTACAGTAGCCAACTTCGGCTCGCTCAGGACCGATGTAATCCGAATGAATTCATCTTGAGTCAACGTCTTTTTGATGGCAGGAAGTTCCTTCTTCTCGGAATTGCCGTGCCTTGAAGGCTGAAATTCTGCGGTCCTGTCGGAAAAAACACGCAGATACACATAGGTGTTTTCGCTCGCCATAGTGGTGTGGGTTGCGATGACTTCTAGAAGTATGTCTGCACTCGGGGTATGGCTAGGGGACTGCGCTAAATTATCCGCAGGACCAAGAAGGCCTAAAGCGGTCATTACAACCAACATCGAATGTATAAAGGAACGCATCGCCAACCAAATTTATCACGATTCGTGTCAAGTGCCTGGTTAGTTGTGTTACCGGAAACTGACCCATTGCTTCTGCTTCTATCTGAAAAGCTCTTGACTTTCGCTTTTTGTTCGCCTATAGTGCGGGGCGGTAGAGGAAACGGGAAACGGGTGGCGTTCGGCTCCATTGCCATTTTTGGCTCTCACGAACTGGGCGCCGCCCGTTGAAAATTCCGAGCCCTAAGCGGGGTGAGGGGTCAGCTTGAAAAAGTGATCCCTCGACTCCGGAAGAGATTGTACTCGGTCCGCTTTCCTGTGTTGACCGCTTTGCGGTCACAGTTACGTTGGCCGCTTCGCGGCCACCATTCATAGGAGCCGTTATGGACGTCTGTATTGAAAACGTATTCCCCGCAGTGGCGATGCCGTTCAATCCTTTTCACGAAGACGCGCGCGAAGAGAAAGGCCGCGGGACGGACGCGCCGCACTGCAACTCGTGTAACGGGGCGATTCCGAACATTGTGCATGTGGATGTGGACGCGTTTTTTGCTTCGGTCGAGCAGGTGCTCAACCCCAAGCTGCGCGGAAAGCCGGTGCTGGTAGGGCGCGGCGTGGTCGCGTCGGCAAGCTACGAAGCGAAGGCGTGCGGCGTAAAAACGGCGATGACGTTCCGCGAGGCGCTGCGCATTTGCCCGAAGGCCGTGGTGGTGCCGGGGCAATATGAGTACTACGCGGATTATGCGGAGCGCGTACGGCGGATTCTGGAGACGTTCACGCCCGCGGTGGAGACGGCGGCGCTCGATGATTTTTATCTGGATTTCGCGGGGACGGAGCGCCTGTACCCGAATTACGAGGCGGCGCTGCGGCGGGTGCAGTCGGAAGTGCTGGAACAAACCGGATTAAGCGTAAGCGTAGGCGCGGCGCGGACGAAAGTAGTGGCCTCGATTGCCTCGCGGCTGGAGCGGCCACGCGGCTTCCGCATGATTGCGCCGGGAACGGAAGAAGACTTTTTGACGCCGCTGCCGGTCGAGAAGCTGCACGGGATTGGGCATGTCCACACGGGAATGCTGGCGGAGCGCGGGATTGCAACGATCGGAGAATTACGGCAAGTGCCGCGAGCCGCTCTGGAAGCGGCGTTTGGCGAAGTGATTGGAGGGCAAATCTGGGAGCGCGCGCGCGGACTCGACGGGCGCGAAGTGATGATGCCCTCGACGCCGAAGTCGGTGTCGCGCGAAACGACGATTGAGGGCGGCACAATCGACACGGAGTTTCTCGGCGGTCTCATCGAATATTTGAGCGAGCGAATCGGCTCGACGCTGCGCGAATATGGACGGCAAGCACGAACGATTGGCTTGCGGATCCGGTATGTGGACCATTTTTCGGCGCACCAGACGGTGCGATTGACGCGCCCATCCAATGACGAACGCGAGCTGCTTGCGGAAGCCAAAGAACTTTTTGCGAAACTATTTACGCGGCGCGTGGCCGTGCGCCTGGTCGGCGTAAACGTGACAAATCTCGAAGCCGACCGCCGCCAACATGAACTCTTCGACACCGACGCCAACCGCCGCTGGTACTTGAACCGCGGCCTCGATTCGGTCCGCGGCCGCTACGGCTGGAACGCCGTCTTCTACGGCAACGGCCTCGAACTCCGCGAGCACTACGCCACAAAGCCCGGCGGCCTCGTCCTCTCCACGCCCTGCCTCTCCAGATAATCACTCTACAATATAGAAGAAATGTGATATCAATCGTCTCCATGGCGGAAACATTTCTCGGGAAAGATGGCTTAGCAGTGCGCCCGAGTGGAGATTGGATCAAATCCAAGTTCCATTATCTGGGCCGGTACCTAAAAACATTTTCTGTGGCAATGAAGAACAAGTGGAATATTTATTATGTAGATTTGTTCGCAGGACCCGGACGATGCAAGATTAGAGAAACACAGGAAGAAATTGACGGTTCCCCCTTGATTGCCTTGCTGGAGAATGATTTTGACCAATACTACTTTGTTGAGGCAGATCCCGATTGCTATCAGGCGTTATCTGAAAGAGTAAAGAAAAGTGCCCCCGAAAAAGCCAACAAAACACAACTACTTTTCGGCGACTGCAACACAGCAATCAATAAGCTAAGCACACCTGCGAATGGATTAGGCGTCGCGTTTATCGATCCAACCGGACTTTCGCCCCTCGCTTTTGAGACTATCCGCAAATTAGCTGCAAATCGGAAAATCGATCTCATCATAAATTTTCACGATAGCATGGGGATAAGAATGAATCTTCATCAGTATACAAAGAGCACCGACACCGCACTTGAGATATTTGTGGGCAGCAACCGATGGCAGCAGAGATTCAAGCAACAGATGATGTCTTTTGAAGATATTTGCCGCGAAATTGTGAACGAATACATGGAAAACCTAAGGGACCTCGGTTACTTGGCTTTTGGTGACGAAATGGTTCCCGTCATCACTAATCAGAATACCCTGCTTTACTATCTACTCTTTGCCAGCAAACACCCTAGAGGAAATGATTTGTGGCGTAAGATTGGGTTGATTGATCCCCATGGGCAGCGTAGATTTCCGAGATTCTAATGCTCACTAAAACCAGAGGATCGAACTTTATTCGCCAATTTGGGGGTCCCGGCGAGGACTCGCAGATTGTGTGCTTTAACTTTTGGCAGCTTGTGGTGGCGGGCGGATGCCCATACCGGTGTGCGTATTGTTTTCTGCAGACGGTGCCGTGGTTCCGGTTTCGCCCAGATGAGCTTTATGGGCTGGTCTACACGAACGTGGAGGAAATGGTTGCAGAAATCAAAGAATGGCTTGACGATCCCATTCCCAAGATGATGATCGTGGGAGAGCTGCAGGACGGGCTTGTTTTTGATTCTGCTTACAAAAAAACGAGCGGAGAGCCTCTGACGCATCGCGTTATTCCTCTTTTCGCGGCGCAAAAAAGGCACCGCCTCATTTTCCTAACCAAGTCCACCCAGATTCAGCACGCTTTGGAGCTTGCACCCACGCCGCAGGTTGTTTTTTCCTGGTCGGTCAATGCGGAAGAAATTGGCGCGAAATGGGAGCATGGCACGCCGCTGCCCTCGGAGCGTTTTGCTGCGGCAGAAAAAATGAAAAAGGCCGGCTGGCCTATTCGTTTCCGTTTGGACCCGATGATTCCCTACCCTGACTGGAAACGCGGCTACGCTGAAACCATCAAGAAAATCAATGCGCTCTCACCGGAAATGGTCACGCTCGGCGCGCTGCGCGCCACTTCTTATAACGGCTTGCGGAATGCTGCAAAAGCGAATGGGCGCGACGAAACGATTTTCGATTATCTGACGGAAACAAAAGATCCATCTGGGTTCAAATACCGGATTCCTTTTGATACACAGGTGGAAATGTTCCGGTTTGCTGTAGACCGACTAAAAAGCAACATCAAACCAGCACTTTGCAAAGAAGACCGCGCGCTTTGGAAAGCACTGGGGATGAAATTTGATGGATGTCATTGTTTGCTGGGACGCAACGATGCCATCGTCAAAAAACGAAATATCGAAATGGCACATGCCCAGGGAATTGGGCACGTCATAGGCATAGGCAAGCCTTTGCCTGTTTTAGCGTAACAGCAGCAGATTCACCCCTTCCCGCCTCCCTACCACTGAAGTACACAGCCGTTCGAGGGCACTCGTGTTCGTACATTTGCATTGTCACAGCCACTATTCGTTTTTGCGGGGCGTGGCGCCGCCGGAAGAGATGATTGCGGCGGCGGCCGCGCAGAAGATGCCCGCCGTGGCGCTGACGGATACGAATGGGTTGTATGCGGCGGTGCCGTTTTATCAGGCAGCAAAAGCGGCAGGCGTGAAGCCCATTGTGGGAGTGGTGATTGACGTCGAGTTTCGCGATTCGCATTTCGCCGATCGAAAACCGACAAACGAAGATCGAAATTCGCAGAGTGCAGCGATGGTGCTGCTGGCGGCGGATATGGAGGGGTACAGCAATTTGTGCCAGTTGGTGACGCTGCGGCATTTGGGGACGACGGAATTGATAAAGAGCAAAGGTTCCAGCGAGGATGACGGGCGGCCAGTGACGCTGGAGGAGTTGGCGGAACATTCGAAGGGCGTGATTGCGCTGTGTCCATTGCCAGCGCGAACACACGACGCAGACGATCGTAGGGGCACGGCACGCCGTGCCCGTCCGGAAATTGACGCGCCGAGCGAGACGGGCATGGCATGCAGGATGGACGCGGCGCACAAGACGGGCACGGCGTGCCGTGCCCCTACGGCGCAACTGAAAGACATCTTCGCCGACCGACTGTGGATCGAGGTGCAGCATTTGTCTCCGGGAGACGGGCGCGTGCTGCGCGAAGCGGAGCGGATCGGGCGCGAGCTGGGTGTGCCGTTGGCGACGACGAACAATGTTTATTTTTTGCGGCCGGAGGAGCATTTGCATCATCGCGCGGTGAATGCGGTGCGTACCGGCGGGCTGCTGACGACGGTGACGGCCCCGGACATCACAACCGGCGAAGCATGGTTCAAGCCGGCGGTGGAAATGCAAAAACTCTTCCCTGATCATCCGGAATGGCTGCGCGCGACGCTGGACATCGCGGATCGCTGCAATCTGGAGCTCACGCTGAACAAAACGATTTTTCCGGAATTTCCCGTGCCGGAAGGCGAGTCCGCGTTTTCGTATTTGTGGAAGCTGTGCTTTGCGGGCGCCCAGCGGCGCTACCGCCCGCTGCGTCCCGAAGTGCTCTCGCGGCTGACGCACGAATTGGGAGTGATCGAAAAGCTGCACCTCGCACCGTATTTTTTGCTGGTGTGGGAGATCGTGGAAGAGGCCAAGCGGCGCGGAATTCCGGCGGTGGCGCGCGGCTCGGCGGCGAGTTCGATGGTGACGTATTGCCTGGGAATTTCCTGCGTGTGCCCGCTGCGCTGGGGATTGTATTTTGAAAGATTTCTGAACGAGCAGCGCGGCGATTGCCCGGATATCGACATCGACATCTGCGGCGCGCGGCGGGATGAGTTGCTCGACTACGTGTACGAGCGCTGGGGCCAAGAGCACGTGGCGATGATCGGAAGCTTTGTGACCATGCACGCGCGGCTGGCCATCCGCGAAATAGCAAAAGTGTTTGGCGTGCCGCCTGGCGAAGTGAACTATTTCACGAAGCGGCTGCCGCACCGGCCGGTGCGCGAGATTTTGCAGGCCATCGGCAACCTGCCGGAGTGCCGCAATCTGCCGGTGGATGACGAGCCGTGGAAAACGATTCTGCAGGTTGCCTTGCGGCTCGATGACGCGCCGCGGCACATGGGAATTCATCCGTGCGGGACGGTGATTTCCGCGCAGCCGCTTACACGGCTGACGCCGCTGGAACGCGCAACGAAGGGAATTGTCGTGACGCAGTACGACATGAATGCCATCGAAGCGCTCGGGTTGATCAAGATGGACCTGCTGGGGCAACGCGGATTCACGACGATGTCGCTGGCGCTCGATAACATCGAAAAGGAGGTAGAGGAGGCAAAGGAAGTAAAGGAAGTAAAGGAGAAGAACAATGTCGCTCCGGATGGAGTTACGCCATGCCCAAAGCCGCGCGAGATTGATTTTGACGCGATACCGGAAAATGACCCGGCGACGTGCGACGTAATTGCCGCGGGCAGAACGATGGGCATATTTCAGATCGAGTCGCCAGCCATGCGCGGATTGTTGCACGCGCAAAAAGCGCGAACGCTGGAAGAGATGGCGGCGGCGCTGGCGCTGATCCGCCCGGGTGCGGCGGAGTACGGCTCGAAAGAATTGTATTTGAAACGGCTGCGCGGGCAGGAACCGGTGGCGTACGCGCATCCGGCGCTCGAGAAAATTCTGGGCGATACGCTGGGCGTATGCATTTTTCAGGAACAGGTGATGCAAATCGCGCAAGCGGTGGGAAACATGCCGCTGTCGGAGGCGGATATTGTGCGCCGGTCGGCAGCGAAATATTCGGGACAGCGGGATCGCGAGCGGCTGCGCGGAAAATTCTTGAAAGCGGCGGAATTGATGGGACTCTCCGGTCCCGAACGCGAAGAAACCTGGATGATGGTGGAGAAATTCGCAGGATTCGGATTTTGCAAGGCGCACGCGGCGACGTACGCGGATATTTCGTACCGCATGGCGTATTTGAAGACACATCACCCGGCGGAGTTTCTGGCCGCGATGTGCAGCGCGGGCGCGGGGTTTTATCACGTGTCGGCGTATGTGGAAGAGGCGAAGCGGTGGGGGATCGAGGTGCGGCTGCCGTCGGTGAATCATTCGCGCATGCAGTACACGGCGGAGGCGAAGAGGCAACAGACAGGAAGAGCGATGCCACTTTTGAATGCGGAAAGACGCCAGACAGGAATGTCTGTCCCGCTTTTGCTTGCGGATGGAAAGCGCGCGCTGCGCGTCGGGCTGATGCAGGTGAAAGGGCTGCGCGTGGAAACGATGACGGCGATTGTGCGAGCGCGGGATGAAGGTGGCGCGTTTCGGTCGCTCGAGGATTTTCTGCAGCGCGTACCGGTAGAGCGGGATGAGATCGAGGCGCTGATCAAATGCGGGGCGTTTGATGAAGTAGGCGGCGAAATGGGCGCTCGAGTGAGTGTTGAAGCGCGCGAGATGACGCGGCCGGAGATGTTGTGGCGGTGGAATTTTCTGCAGGCAAGAAGTAAAGGAGCACAGCCAGGATTGGCTGTGCCACTCGGAGGGCCGGATACATTGTTTGCTGATGCGAGCGCGGGTGATGCGATCCGCGCGACTCTGGCGGGGATGCCGGCGGCGGAGTACACGCAGGAACAGCGGCTGCGATACGAGCGGGAGATTCTGGAGGTATGCGTGAGCGGGCACCCGCTGGATTTTCTGCCGCGAAATGGCGAGATGTGGAGCGACGAACTCGATAGATTGCGCGGGAAGCGCGTGACGCTGTGCGGATGGGTGGTGACCTACCGGCACGTGGGGACGAAGAATTACCGGAATATGATGTTCGTGACGCTGGAGGATCAGCGCGGGCTGTATGAGGTGGTGCTTTTCCCCGATGCCTATGACCGCTATGGCGGGCTGGTGTTTGAAACACGCGCGATGCGCGTGACGGGGCGCGTCGAGGAAGGCGGGCAGATTAATGGGGAGCGGATGGAAGCGTTGAAAAGGTGATGGGAAAAGCGTGGCTGGTGACTGGTGACTGGTGACTGGTGACTGGTGGGAAAAACCGCGGGACTGCGCCCCGCGCTGCATTTTTCAGGGAGAAGTCGCGCATCGATTCGTGAAACAGCCGATGAGGCGAGAAACAGTCAGTAATTCGAGAAACGCTTGGTGATTTGCGAAGCATTTGATGCTCCATGAATCAAGCGAAAACTTCAAAGACAAGAGTGTGGAGCGGCAAAGAATGCTATTTCGGACAAGAAAACCAAATACAACAGCGACTACCTCGGCGGAGCCGGAAACGGGGCGGCCTGCGGGGACGGGCGAGGAGTGGCTGGGCCGGAACCGGAGCGCGAAGCGGAGGCTTTGGGAGCGGCTGAATCCGCGGCATAGGAAAGAGCTGCGGATGATCGCAGAGGCGCTGGCCATGCAGCAAACACACGCGAACCTGCCGGAACCGCTGCGCGCGCGGTTGAGCGAGTCCATCGAACAAGTGGAGCGCCTGGCGCGGCGGATCGGAACGCTGCTGGCCGAGGTAACACGGCGGACACCACCAGGCGCGTAAGAGTTGCGGGGCCGTAGCGGTGACCGCATACTGAAAATATGGCTGTCCCCAAAGTGCGCGGCTCCCTCTACGTTGCGGCGTTGGCTGCGGTCTTGTGCCTCGTGGCCATTTCTGCGCGCGCCGATGAAATTCGCCTGAAAGACGGCAAGAAGCTTTACGGCGTGATCGTGGCCTACGAAGACAACATGTTCAAAGTCAAAACGGAATTTGGGTATGTTCTCGTCGAGAAAGATAAGATCGCGTCGATTGTTCCGTCCACACCCGCGACCGCGGCGCCGAAGACCGACAAAGCGCCGGCGGCAAAGAAGGAACCAGGCACCGATGCGGGCCCGAAAGCAGAGCAAGCCGTAGCGTCGTCAGAAGGCGGAGCTCCGACGACGACGAATGCCAGCGCCAAGTCCGTGGACCCGGCCGCCGGCAAGCGTGAAATGAAAACTCCAAAAATCACAGACGCCGAAATGAAGCCTTCCGCTCCGGCGAAGACGACGATGAATGCGGTGGCGCCGGCCATCACGGCACCCGCAGCAGCGCCGGGTTCAGGGCTGACGGCATCCTCCGCCCAGCCCGCGGCGCCGAAAGAACCGGAACCCCCGGCGATGCGCGAAGAAATTCAAGGCAATCTCTACACGAACTACACGCACAGCTTCAAAATGTACAAGGCACCGAGCTGGGCATTGATCGAAGATGCGCGCAAAGCGCTGCCAAACGCGATTGTGGCCCTGGGCACATCCAACCAGTCGACTCTGATGGTGATCGGCCAGGAACAAACAAAACTTCCTCTGGAGCCCGCAGCGGCGGCGGTCGAAAAACGGCTACGCGAGATCTACGACAATTACCGGAGTATCTCGCATCGCAAGACAGTGGTTAGCGGATTGCCAGCGATGGAATATCACTACCGCGGAATGGCGGACGACCATGATTGGTCCGGAACGCTGGTGGTGATCGTGCGAGGGGCGGATGTTTTGACAGTGCTCGGCATGACGTACGCGGATAATGACCTCATTCAGATCCAGGAAAATGTGATCGCAAGATCGATTGCCAGTCTTGACTTCAACGTGCGCTGACAAGCTGTGAAGTGAATAGTGGGTAGTGAAAAGTGAATACAGAGTGGTGGCAGAGCCAGTCGGCCGGCATGGGGCGTTCGGCTGAGCGGCGCTGGGATGCAGGGCTAGTTAAGCATAACGCACCCACCCCCCCGGTTTTTTCATAAGTGTTGCTTCTAAAAGACTTAGGGTTTTTGTAAGTTCTTTAGATTGAACACTTGCGGGCAGGGCCAGAAGTGTTGATTCTAAACAACTTGGAACTGAACGAAAGTAATGAAGAATCGGGCGGTTGTTGCCTCTTTAGATTGGACAGAAGCCCACTTCTGAACGCGCCGAAGGACCACGAAAAACAAAAGCGGCAGCCGAGGCTGCCGCTTTTTAGAGTTCTTCCTATCGAAAAGGATAAGCTCTGACGAGGGATTGTTCAAGAGACAAATTGGATGCAAAACAAGGATTCATCCTGGCCGCGGATCGGCTCGCCCAATTTGGACGTCTGGAACGAAAAAGTTAAAGAGGCCGCACCGTGTAATGGGAAGTTGCAAACCGCACCACTAGGGTCCTAGTCAGAAGCGGCGGCGGCGAGATCGGGGAATTTTTTGTGTTCGCGAATGACGGCGATCAATGCCTGGGCGGCGCGAGGCAGGCTGCGGTCGCGGCGATAGACGAGGCCGAGTTCGCGCCAGAGATCGACGCCTTCGACGTTGAGCAGCTTCACTTCGCCAGCCTTCACCTGATCGCGCGCAAAACTTTCGCTGATGAAGGAAACGCCGGCGTCAGCGCCGACGAATCGCTTGATCATGCCGATGCTGGGAAGCTCCATCACGACGCGCAGGCGGGCACGATAGGGGCGGAACAACTTGTCGAGAACCTGCCGTGTGAAGCCTGTGCGAGGAAAAATCAGAGGCTGCCCGGCGACTTCCTCAAGAGTGATCTTGGAGCGGTGAGCCAGCGGATTGCGGCTGCTGACCATGAAACGCAGGCGGTCGCGAGAGATGTGGTGAACCTTTAGAGTGGGCGATTTGATGGGGAGCGTCACGATGCCAACGTCGACCGAGCCGTCTTCCACGCGCTGCAAAATCTTGTGGCTGAAATTGCGATAAATGCTGATGTGCACCTGGGGATAACGGCGCTGAAACTCCGCGAAAATGTCCGGGAGCAGATAGAGACACGTGGCTTCGTTGGCGCCGAAAACGAGCGGCCCCTGAACGACGTCGCCACGGTCGGCGACGACTTGAATGGATTCGTCGCGAAGGCGAAGAAGGCGCTCGGCGTAGTCGAAGAGAACCTCGCCGGCAGGAGTCAGCTCGACGGATTTGGCGGACCGGTCCAGGAGCCGGGCGCGATAGGCCTGTTCGAGCTGGCGAATCTGTGCGCTGACAGCGGATTGCGAACGAAAAACTTTTTGCCCGGCGCGCGAGAAACTTTTTAGCTTGGCTACGTAGACGAAAGTGGCGAGTTGATCGAAGTCCATAGACAGGTTGCTCGGCAAAGATTATAGCGGAATGTCTCCGCCCAGTATGCGCGGAAAGCTGCTCCTTTCAAACGGGCAGAGACGCTCGAGAAAGCGCAGCGTCCCGCGGCGGACTGAAAATTAATTCGCGGTGCTTCAAACGGGCAAGCACCGGCTCCCAGGTGGCTTCGAGAGTGCCCTGGAAATGCAGCGGCTGTATCCGCAACATCGGAACTGCTCCGCGGCGCGAAAGTAAACGAGAGGCGCGCGGGCTGGCGGTAAATTGGAGGTGTTCTTCCAGCACGCTGCGCAGCCAGACCTCTTCGCGCTGTTCGATTTCCGCGAGCGTAACGAAATCGCGATGAATTACCTCGTCGGCTTCGCCGCGCAGCACGTAGGAAAGGCCGCCAGTCATGCCCGACCCGAAATTCAGACCGAGAGGACCAAGGACGAGCACGACACCGCCGGTCATGTATTCGCAGCCGTGCTGGCCGACTCCTTCGACGACGGCGAGCGCGCCGCTATTGCGAACGGCAAAACGCTCGCCAGCGCGGCCGGCCACGAAGAGCCGGCCCGAAGTGGCGCCATAAAGAACCGTGTTTCCGGCGAGCACGTCGCCGCGGCGAGAGGCGGCGGAACTGGCAGTTATCGTGATCGTTCCGCCTGAGAGCCCCTTGCCGACGTAATCATTTGCTTCCCCCGAAAGAGTTAGGGTGATTCCATCGGCGAGGAAGGCCCCAAAGCTTTGTCCTGCGCAGCCGTGGAACTCCTTAGTCAAATTCTGAGCGAGGGGACGGACCTGGCTGCCGGGGCGGCGCCTGCGCATCAGTTCTCCGCTCAAGCCAGCGCCAACGCTGCGGTCGGAATTTTGGATGAGCTGCGATTCGGTTTGAAGCTCGAAGGAGGCGTTAAAGTGAAGCGCGTCCTCGTGTGCGGCGGCGTGCAGCGCGGGAGATTGCTGAGGAGCAACGCGGCCGGACTCGGAAATCGGAACGATTAACATGGGATCCATACCGGAGCGCGCACTGAGCCGGTCGTACCAGCCGGTGAGATCGCTGAGGGAGCGAGCGCCAAGTTGCGCGAGGCGAGTGCGAACTTCTTCAGCGAGGGAACGGAAGTAGGCGGCGACCATCTCCGGCTTTCCCGGGAAGCGTGTGCGCAGTTTTTCGTCCTGCGTGGCGATGCCGACGGGACAGGTGTTGAGATGGCATTGGCGCGCCATGACGCAGCCAATCGCGAGGAGCGCGGCGGTGCCGAAGCCGAACTCATCGGCACCAAAAAGAGCTGCGACAATGATGTCACGTGAAAATTTCAAGCCACCGTCAACGCGAAGCGTGACGCGGGAACGCAGCCCAGCGCGAACGAGCGTATCGTGAGTTTCGCGCAAGCCGATTTCCCAAGGCAAGCCAGTGTTTTTGATGGAAGTGAGCGGCGAAGAGCCCGTGCCGCCATTGTGACCGCTGATCGTGATGACGTCCGCACCAGCCTTTGCCACACCTGCCGCGATGATTCCAACGCCAGCACCGGAGACGAGCTTGACGCCGATGCGGGCGCTGGGATTGACGGCGCGCAGGTCGTGGATGAGCTGGGCGAGGTCCTCGATGCTGTAAATGTCGTGATGCGGCGGCGGCGAAATGAGCGGCGTGCCGGGAGTCGCATGGCGAATGCGCGCGATATATTCGGTGACTTTGCGGGCGGGGAGCTGGCCGCCTTCACCGGGCTTGGAGCCTTGGGCCATCTTGATTTCGAGTTCTTCCGCGTGGACGAGGTAATCCGCGGTGACGCCGAAACGGCCGGAGGCGACTTGCTTGATTTTGTTGGCGGCAGCAGGCTCGAAGCGATAGGTGTTGGGATCCTCACCGCCTTCGCCAGTGTTGCTGCGGCCGCCGATCAGGTTCATGCCCAGAGCGAGAGTGCGATGAGCTTCGGGGCCGAGCGAACCGAGAGACATCGCCTGCGTGCTAAAGCGGCGAACAATCGTGTTTACGGATTCCACCTCTTCGATGGAAACGGGCGTGCCGGGAACGGTTTCGAGCAAATCGCGAAGAAAGACGGCGCCTTGGAGTTCGGCTAATTCTTCAAAGGCAGAATACTTGCCGGATTCGGGCGCGCGCACATGGGCGTGCATGCGGCGAACCACTTCGGGCGAAGTCGCGTGGAGTTCCGCACCCTTGCGGAAGCGGTACAAACCTGCGTCGCCGAGCTCAGCAAATCCCGGTGAAAATGCTGCAGTGTGCATGCGCACATAATCCGCGAAGAGATCATCGAGAGTTTTCGAGCCAGGGTAGTCGGCAGCATCTTCAAAAAACTCGGCGCAGAGATCCTCGGAAAGGCCGACGATTTCAAAGAGATGGCTATTGCGATAGCTTGCGAGCGTGGAAACGCCCATACGAGCGAGAACCTTTCGAAGCCCGGCCGTGATTGCGGTACGCATGCGGTCTGCGCCGCCGGCCTCGATGGACTCGGCAAAGTTGTCGGCCAGATAGGGCACGACAGCGCTGGCGCCAGCAGCGACGAGAAGGGCGACGTGATGCGTGTCAAACACCTGCGCGGACTCGACTATGAGTGGCAAGTCCCACAAGCCCTCACGAACCATCGCTTTCCAAACGGCGGCAGTGGCGAGAAGCGCGGGAAGCGCGCCATTTTCCGGATTGATGCCACGATCGGAAAGGAGGAGGAGGCCCGGGCGTCCGCCGCTACTCAGAGGGGTAGAAGATAGCTGAGTAAAACTGCAGCGTGCGCCCGGGACTCCCAGGGCGGAAGAGAAAGTCATCTCGAGGCGAAGAACCGGGCCGAAGAATTCAGAGAGCTCGGCGAGCTGTCCGGCGCTGAGCAAAGGGCCGGGCAGGGTGACGCCATCCTTGAGATGCACGTCGAGAGACATGACGTGAGTCTCGCGGAGGGGATCGATGGGAGGGTTCGTGACCTGGGCGAAGCGCTGTTTACAGTAGTCCCAGAGAGTTCGCGGAAGCGCGGAGAGAAAAGCGGGCGGCGCGTCATCGCCCATGCTCCAGTCCGCCTCTTTTCCCTGCGTCAGGGCTGAGAAAAGAGTTTTGAATTGGTCTTCAGTCCAACCGGAGGCGGCCGCGAGGCGCTTTGGCTCGGCGGCGACCGAAGGGTTCGTGGAGGCGGAAAACGCAAGATGCCGCACGGTCGGTTTCCCGTGACGCGCTTGATGCATGGCCAAACGCTTCAAGATTTCGCGCCAACGCAGGAAGAGTCCGGTTGCGGGGTTTGCGAGAATCATTTCTCCCGGGCCAAGCCGCTGCCGTTCCGCGATTCGTGATTCTTCGAAATCGATCAGCCCGGTTTCAGAACCAGCAATCAATAAGCCGTCGTGCGTAAGCGTGTAGCGCAGCGGACGAAGTCCATTACGGTCCAACTTTGCGCCGACGAACTGGCCATCGGAGAAAATCAGCGCCGCGGGGCCGTCCCATGGTTCGCTTTGCTGCGAAAGCGAAGTCAGCGCCGCGCGGATGTCCCGGGAAAGAAGCGGATCGTTTTCAAACGCGGGAGGAACCATCGCGAGCATTGCTTCCTCCGGAGGACAACCATGGAGCAATTTCAACTCGAAGGCGTTATCGAAGCTCGCGGAATCGCTAACGTTGTCTTCCAGAGGAGTGAACCAGGAGCCGACGGCCAAGCGTCCGCGCAGTTCACGCCCTTTGGCGCGGAGCCAGCGGCGGTTCGAGACGATGGTGTTGATTTCGCCATTGTGCGCGACGTGGCGAAACGGTTGCGCCAAATGCCAGGAAGGCTGCGTGTTTGTTGAATAGCGCTGGTGGAAAATGGCAAACGTCGTGGCGAATGTTGCATCGCGCAAATCTTCGTAAAACTGAGGGAATTGCCAGGGTGTGAGCAGACCCTTGTAAACGACCGTTTGCGAGGAAACCGAGCAGAGATAACAACGTTCCGGAAGAAGGGATTCCGCACGCTTGCGAAGAAGCGCGAGCCGCCATTCAAAGTGGGCAACAGCGCGCGACTTGTGAAAAGGGGCGACGAAGAACTGCCAAATCTCCGGCATGGTTTCGAGAGCGCGGCTCCCGAGAGAGTTGGTGTTGGTCGGGACGCGGCGCCAGCCAAGAATGCGCAGGCGCTCGATGTCGGCCGCGGCTTCCACTGAGGCTCGGGCGGCGGCCGCGGAAGAGACTGGAAAAAACGCAAACCCCAAACCAAATACTTCGGGCAGCTCAATTCCCTGCTCTTTCGCGCGGGCACGGAAAAACTCGTGAGGGAGGGAGGTCAGCAGACCCGCGCCGTCGCCGCTGGCCCCGTCGGCATCGACGCCACCTCGATGGGTCAAACGCTCGAGGGCTGTGAGCGAAATGTTGACAATCTCGTGGCTGGCTGGGCCGCCGAGGCGCGCCACAAAGCCCGTGCCGCAGGCATCGTGATCGGGATGGCCCCAGTTCGGGTGCCGCGCGACTTGGGGAGGGACGCACCGTCGGTACATGCTTATTTATCAAGCCAGCGGCCTCTAGATGTACAACGCAGAATTTGCATTTATCAAATCGATTTTGTGGGGCAGGAGATTCTAAGCCGTAGATTATTAAAACTTTGTAACTTCTGAAAAATGAAAATCGCGGACCTTCATGGCGGGAACCACCATTTCGAATGCCTCTTCACCCGTGGCTCGGACAGCGGGGCCCAGCAACTCCACGGTGCGAAGCATTTCGAGGATGGACTGATTAAACCGGAAATTACGCACCGCCGTCGTTGCCTTGCCTTTTTCCACAAGGAACAGGCCGTCACGGGTCATCCCCGTCATGACCTTTTCGTAGGGATCAACTTCGCGAATGTACCAGAGCCGGGTTACAAGGAGCCCGCGATCGGTCGAGGACACCATCTTTTCGAGCGAGGAATCTCCGCCCGCGAAAACCAGGTTCATCGGAGCTTCGCCATATTCATTCGGAAGCGCAAATCCATGCCCTGTTGGTTTTTTGCCGGCGGCTTTGGCACTGTTGCGCGCATAGACGAGATTCTTTGGCACGCCACGATCCACCAGCAGCACGCGCTGGCGCGGCATGCCTTCGCCATCGAAGGGCGCGCCGAGCTGCAAGGAATGATAAGCGTCGTCGGTAATGGTGATATTCCTGCCGAAGAGCTGTGTGCCCATGCGTTCATTGAGGCAGGAACGTTTGTCTTCGAGCGCCGTGGCCGCGAAGTCGTAAAAGAGGAAGCCGACGAGATCAAGCACGGCGGCGGGTTCGAGAATGACGGTGTAGCGGCCAGGGGGGAGTTCGCGCGCGTCCACCGCCAAGTGCGCCTTTTCGCTGGCACGCTGAGCTAGTTTTTGCGGATCAAAGTCACTAACGCTTGCCGCATTTGCTTTCGCCCAACTCGCGGCAGGATTTTCCTGCATGGTTATCGAGAACTCCGCATGTGTTTCGCGATACGCCGCGAACAGTCCGCGTGAATTGCCCAGGGCGGATTGTTGCAAGCCGCTGGCGAAGATGCCGGCGGCAACCTGGCCGTTCTGAATGGCGAGATCGCAAGAGCGGCGGACGGCGCGAGCACGATCTTCGGGCGTGAGCGCAGCGGTATCTTTCCTGAATCGATTCACCTTGCGATAGCGCTGTTTGCCGGGCAAGGGAAGAAGTTGCGGGTCCTTCGGCTGGCTGTGGGCAAGAGAAAGAGACGCTTCAATCGCGGCGCGGAGGGAATCTTCGTCGACACGATTCGTGGTGGCGCGCGCGGTACGACTGTCGACAACGGTTCGAATCGAAACATTCAGCCCGCGTTCGGCGACGTTTTGGTGGATGGCGTTGTTGGCAAAGCGCGTGAGACTGTCGGCGGTCTCGTCGACATGAACTTCCGTTTCGTCCGCGCCCGTGGATTTCGCGAGGCGCAGAACCGTTTCGATGATTCGGCGCAGTTCTCGCTCGGGAAGCAACTGATCGGAAGGCGCGGCCCTTCTCCCTGCCGGAGATTTCTTAGTTTTGCGCGAGGGACTCATTGATCTGAAAACGCCGAGCCAATCCGCACGTTGCGGAATCGCGCCGGCGCCGCCCCGTGCCCGGTACCCATGGTCTGCATGGGCTGTCCCTTGCCGCAATTCGGCGTGCCCCAAAGAGTCCAATGAGCGCGCGAGCAAATTGCATCGCACGAATTCCAGAATTCCGTCGTGATCCCGCTATAGCTGGGATTTTTCAGCATGCGGCTTTTTTTGCCGCCCTTAATTTCCCAGCCGATCTCCGTCGAAAACTGAAATTGATAGCGGCGGTCGTCGATGGACCAGGAGCGATTTGTCTCCATGAGGATGCCTTCGTCCGTATCGGCGAGCAAATTGTCAAAGCCCCACGAGCCAGGATTAAGGCTGATGTTCGTCATGCGAATGATCGGAAGACGATTCCAGCTTTCCGTGCGCATGGTGCCGGAGGAACGCTTCAAGCCGATTAAATGAGCGGTTTCGCGATTGGACAGGTAGCCGCGGAACTGCCCATCCTTGATGATATCCGTGCACTGCGCGGGCACGCCTTCATCGTCATAGGCAAACGTTCCGAGGCCCGGCCCATGTTCAAGCCGCGCATCGGCGACGACGTTCACAATCTCCGAGCCGTAGCGCAATTTATTGAGTTGGTCGAGAGTGAGAAAACTTGTGCCCGCAAAATTCGCTTCCTGGCCGAGCACGCGGTCAAGCTCGATAGGATGGCCGACGGACTCGTGAATCTGCAGACCGAGCTGGCTACCGCCAAGAATCAGCGTCCCCGTTTTCTCCGGGCATTGCGCGGCGGAATGCAGCGCGGCAGCTTCCTCGCCCACGCGGCCCGCATGCTTCAACAATTCGAGCGACTCGACAAGCTCGTAACCCTCCAATGAATGCTGTCCGCCAAAGCTGTTTGGATAGGATCGCTTCTGAATCTCATCGCCCTTGAAGGAAGTCGCAGCGATGCCGCAGCCTGTGATCATTTTGCGCTGGTGAATGCGAGAGCCGATGCTGGAAGCGAACCAGGAATCTATTTTGCGAAACTGCATGCCGGTTTCGGTGAGCGTCACACCCTTGACGCGACGCATTTCCGCATCCGCAGCGAGCAGGAGAGCTAGCTGGGTTTCCAGTGGAATTTCGAAAGGATCCTTGCGAAACGGGCTCTGCCAGCTATCCACGAAGGCGACTTCCTCGACCATCTCCACATCTCCGCGCTTCGCGAGGGCGGAGGCTTTGGCAATGGAGACAGCCTGCGCGGCGCAGGCGGAAACGCCTTCTCGTGTAAGTCGGTCAGTGGACGCGAATCCCCACGCGCCATTTGCCAAGGCACGAACGCCGATCCCGATAGATTCGGATTGCGCAAGAGTTCCGACCTGCCCGTTTTTTGTGGTCAGGTCGCGCTGGCGCAAGTGCATCACGCGAACATCGGCGTAGGTCGCGCCTTGCAATTTCGCGGTTTCCAACGCCAGGCTAGCCAAGTCATACATTTCGAGTGGGAATCACTCCGACAGTTTAGGATCCGCTCTTTTCTGGCGGGACATCTATGATGTCATCAAGGACGAATTGCTGTCCATTCCAGCGAAATCGGAAGCGCCGCTCGCCCTCGGAGCAACTGTTGCAAGACTTCTCATCCGGATACACGGGATACACTTCCGCCAGCTTTCCGCCACTGATTTCCAGGCGAATGTGGCCGCGCAGCCCTTCGTACGGGTTTCGTCCCTTGAATAGCTTGGGCATCGGCTCAATCGGCAGCACAGCGAGCTTGCCGTCCGGCATGAATTTCAAGACGCCAAAAAAGTCCGCGCCGCCGTTTCCCGAAAGGCAGCTCCATCCTTCGAGCGCGGCTTCTTCTTGCCCGTCGCCATCCAAGTCACCGTAGTGCACGGGCGCCAGGCTCTGAATCGGCGCTTGTCCTTCTCCGCAATCCGTTGCAAGGTCCGCAAGATCAGGATTCAGCTCAGCAAGATGTTTTTCAAGAAAGTCTTTTAGATTAGCGCCACGGATCCCTTGAGCGCTCTCCGGCATTTGCGGGTTCGGAGCCGGCGTTGCGGGAGGCGCCGCAGGTGACGCTGCAGGCGCTGCGGTTGGCGCGGACGGGCGGGCTGAAGTCTGGGACTTGTTGCAAGCCGTCCACGGCAAAGCGCAAGCAAGCAAACTCACCATAGCGGCCGAGCGAGCAGGTATCACATGCACGTGTCCTATTCCGCCTTCCTTGGCACAAGCAGAATAGCGGTATCTTGGTGGCGCGCTGTTTGCTAATCGTCTTTACTTGCCGAATCCGCTAACCCAAAAAAAAGGCGCTATCGAAGGGATAGCGCCCGGAGAAAACCAAGTGTGATGCTTTGGGCTAGGTGCCTTCTTGCCAGGAAGCCAGATAGTGCTCCTGCTCGGCCGTCAGCTTGTCCAGTTTGTGGCCCATGCTATCGAGCTTGAGGCGTGCGATTTCCTTGTCGAGATTTTCGGGCACGACGTACACCTGCGGCTTTAAGTCTTTGTAGTGCTGCTTCAGGTATTCGGCGGAGAGGGCCTGATTGGCAAAGCTCATGTCCATTACCGCAGCCGGATGCCCTTCCGCGGTAGCAAGATTGACGAGGCGGCCTTCCCCGAGAAGATAAACCTTGCGGCCATCCTTGAGCAGATATTCCTCCACAAGCGGGCGCACTTCGCGCTTGCCGGAAGACAGGCGCTCAAGCGATGGAATATCGATTTCCACGTTGAAGTGGCCGGAGTTGCAAACCACGGCCCCGCTCTTCATCGCTTCGAAATGCTCTCCGCGGATGACGTTTTTGTTGCCCGTGACGGTGATAAATACGTCGCCCTGCTTGGCAGCTTCCGCCATGGGCATGACGCGGAATCCATCCATCACCGCTTCGATACCCTTGGTCGGGTCGATTTCCGTGATAATTACATCCGCGCCGTGGCCCTTGGCGCGCATCGCGATGCCGCGTCCGCACCAGCCGTAGCCGGCGATGACGACTTTGAGCCCGGCGATAAGCAGATTGGTCGCACGAATCACGCCATCCAGAGTGGACTGCCCGGTGCCGTAGCGGTTGTCGAAAAAATGCTTGGTCTGGGCGTCGTTGACGGCGATGATCGGGTACTTCAGTGTGCCGTCCTTGGCCATCGCGCGCAGGCGAATGACGCCGGTGGTGGTCTCTTCGGTGCCGGCAATCACGTTAGCCACTAAATCGGTGCGCTTCGAGAGCAGCATGGTGACCAGGTCGGCGCCATCGTCCATCGTGAATTGCGGCTTGTGCTCGAGCGCCGCGCGCAAGTGCGAGTAATACGTCTCGTTGTCCTCGCCCTTGATCGCGTACGTCGGGATGTTGTAGTCGCGGTTCAGCGAAGCGGCCACTTCATCTTGCGTGGAGAGCGG
>JBGPLB010000061.1:0-24576 GCA_041486245.1 Candidatus Acidiferrum sp. | reverse complement strand
TACATCCAGGAGATGGAGGCAGAAGGCATCAAGATCGCGGCGATCACCATCCAGAATGAACCGTTGAACGACAAGAATACCCCGAGCATGCTGATGCCAGCGGAAGAAGAGGCGCGATTCATCAAGGATTACTTGGGACCGGCGTTCAGGGAAGCGAGGTTACTCACCAAGATTATTCTCTACGACCACAATTGCAATGTCCCCGATTATGCGATCTCGATTCTCAAAGACCCACTCGCATATCGGTACGTGGCCGGATCTGGCTTTCATCTGTATGAGGGACAGATTGAGGCGATGTCTCGAGTGCACGACGCATTTCCACGCAAGAATCTGTACTTCACCGAGTATATGGCGGTTGAGCCGACAGTGAGCGCAAGAATCTCGATCGCGAAACCTGTTAAAGGAATATTTATCGGCGCGCTTCAGAACTGGAGCCGCAACGTGCTGCTATGGAATCTCGCCGCCAACTCCATATTTGAACCGCATACTGATAATGGTGGATGCCCGATCTGCCAGGGGGCGGTGACCATCGATGGAAATGAAATCACGCGGAACCTGGCGTACTATGCGATGGCGCACTTCTCAAAATTTGTGCGGCCGGGATCGGTGCGGATCGGTTCCAGTCCTGCGCCGACGCTTCCGAATGTGGCGTTTAAGGCGCCAGGCGGGAAGGTCGTATTGATCGTTGTGAATGATGGGAAGGCATCGCAAGACTTCGATGTTCGATACCACGACAAGTCCTTCAAGACAACGCTGAACCAGGGAGCCGTAGGAACGTATGTATGGTAGCGGGAGGAGCTAGCGAGATGATGCAGTCGAGGAGGAAGCGAGTGAAACGGAAGATGGCGGTGATGAGTTGTGAGATGGCAGCGGTGCTGGCGTGCTTGGGGGCTGTTCTTTCCCCGCTTGTGCTCGCCGCGCAAAAGGAAACTGCGCTGGCGGTAACGAATCTGCGCTGCGAATACAAGGTCGATCCTTTGGGGATTGATGTGAGGAAGCCGCGACTGAGCTGGGAATTGGTGAGTTCGGAAAAAGGAGTGATGCAGACGAGCTACGAGGTGCGGGTCGCGGCAGCGGAAGCGGAGTTGGCGAAAGGGAAAGTGATTTGGGAGAGCGGGAAGCAGGCGTCGGATGCATCGATTCAGGTGGAGTATGGCGGGCCGGCGGTCGAGAGTGCGCGGATTTATTACTGGCAGGTGCGCGTGGCGGATAATCATGGGCATTTGTCGGAGTGGAGCAAAACGGCACGGTGGGAGATGGGGCTCCTTGAAGCCGCGGATTGGAAGGCCAAATGGATTAGGCCGGATCTTTTGGAAGACGAGACGAAATCGAATCCGGCGCCAATCTTGCGAAGTGAGTTTTCGGTGAAAAAGAAGGTCGAACGTGCGCGCCTTTATGCGACGGCGATGGGGCTCTACGAGATGTCCTTGAACGGGAAGCGCGTGGGCGACCAGTACTTCACGCCGGGATGGACCGCTTACGATTTTCGCTATCAGTATCAGACATACGATGTGACTAGCCTGCTGAAAAGCGGAGACAACTGCATCGGCGCGATGCTGGGCGATGGATGGTTTCGCGGAAGATTAGCGTGGGATAACAAACGAAACAGCTACGGAAAGAAATTAGGGCTGCTTGCACAATTCGTGATTACGTACACGGACGGGAAGCAGGAGATTGTGGGCAGCGACGACAAATGGAAAGCGGCGACGGGCGCGGTGTTGGAGTCGGACATTTATAACGGGGAGATCTACGACGCGCGGCTGGAGCGTGCCGGCTGGAATGAGGCAGGATACAAAGACAGCGAGTGGAAAGGTGTGACGGTTGTGGATGCGCCGAAGGCGAAGCTCGTGGCGCCTGCGGGACCCGCCGTGAAAGAGGTCGAAGAGATCAAACCGGTGAAAGTGTTCCGAACGCCAGCGGGAGACACGGTCCTCGATATGGGACAGAACATGGTGGGCTGGATGAAGTTTCGCCTGACCGCGCCGGCGGGAACGACGGTTACGTTACGGCACGCGGAGGTGCTGGACAAAGCGGGAAATTTCTATACCGCCAATCTACGTTCCGCGAAAGAAGCGATTCGGTACACCAGCAAAGGCGCTGGGACGGAAACGTTTGAGCCGCATTTCACGTTTCAAGGATTCCGGTATGTCGCGGTGAGCGGATGGCCGAGTGAAGTGAAGCCGGAAGATTTTACCGGCATCGTGCTGCATTCGGCCATGGAAAGGACGGGGACGTTTGAAAGCTCGAGCGCCCTGCTGAACCAGTTGGAACACAACATTATTTGGGGGCAGAAGGGGAATTTTGTGGATGTGCCGACGGATTGTCCGCAGCGCGACGAACGGCTGGGCTGGACCGGAGATGCGCAGGCTTTCGCGCCGACGGCCTCGTTCAATTTTGATACGGCGGGGTTTTACACGAAGTGGCTAAAAGACGTGGCGCTGGACCAGGAAGATGACGGCGCGGTGCCATTCGTGATTCCGAACGCGTTGACGCATGACACGCGGAAGGGGGCGGCGGCGTCGGCGGGATGGGCGGACGTGGCGGTGGTGTTGCCGTGGACGATGTACCAGGCGTTTGGGGATAAGCGGATTTTGGAGGAGCAGTACCCGAGCATGAAGGCGTGGGTAGAGTACATGCGGCGGCAGGCTGGGGAGAAATATATCTGGAGCAACGGATTCAGTTTTGGAGATTGGCTGGCGTTTGCGACGACGAGGTCGGATTATCCGGGGGCGACTACGGCAAAGGATTTCTTGCAGACCGCGTATTTTGCGCGGTCAACGGAGTTGCTGGCGAGGACGGCGAAGGTGTTGGGGAAGAACGAGGATGCGGCCGCGTATGCGGCACTGGAAGAGAAAATTCGGGCGGCGTTTGTGAAAGAATTCGTGACTCCAAATGGGAGGTTGTCGTCGGATACGCAGACGGCGTATGCGCTGGCGCTGGAGTTTGATTTGTTGCCCCCGGCGATGCGGGCGGGGCCGGCGGCGCGGCTGGCGGAAGATGTAAGGGCGTTTAAACATTTGACGACGGGATTTTTGGGGACGCCAGTCCTGTGCAAAGCGCTGAGCGATTATGGATATTTGGATGAGGCGTACATGCTGCTGAACCGGACGGAGTACCCGTCGTGGTTGTATCCGGTGACGCAGGGCGCGACAACGATTTGGGAGAGATGGGACGGGCAGAAGCCGGATGGGAGTTTTCAGGATGTGGGGATGAATTCGTTTAATCACTATGCATATGGGGCGATTGGAGACTGGATGTATCGCGTGGTGGCGGGGCTCGAGTTGGATGAGGCATCGCCGGGGTACAAACATATTTTGATAGAGCCGCGGCCTGGCGGGGGATTGACGAAGGCTGGCACGTCGGTGGTGAGCATGTATGGGCTGGTGGCGTCGGGTTGGGAGATTGCGGACGGGAAGATGACGTTGAAGATTGAAGTTCCGGCGAATACGACGGCGACAGTGCGAGTGCCAAATGCAAAGTTGGCCGGAGTGAGCGAAGGAGGAAAACCGCTGGAAGGGCGATCGGATATTTCACGAACGCGACAAATGCAAGACGCCGTGATGCTGGAAGTGGGATCAGGAAAATATGTTTTCGAGAGTGCGTATCCGGGAACGAAATAGGAATGGCGCCTGCGGGGCGGGAGGATTCAAAGCTGCGGAACGCCGATTGGCGGGGGTGCAAGAGATTGCGAGTCTAGGCCAGGCCGAGGTGGGCGAGCTGATAGTGGCCTTTGGAGATTACTTGATCGTCGTCGATCCAGACGTCGCAGTTACGAGTGAGGACGTCTACGTGCGTTTTCGATTTCCAGTCGGCGTGGGTCTGGCTGCCGTAGGGGTCGCCAAAGGCGATGTGGACGCCGGGAAATTTTTCGTCCTGCAAAAGGACGCCAATCATCGAGGATAAGCCGAGGTTGGTTCCGAAGGCGAGTTCGCCGACGCGGTCGCTGTTTTCGTCCGTGTGGCAGTACTGCCAAAATTCCTCTTCGAGATCTTTGCGCGCGCAATCGACGCCGGTGAGCCGGGCGCCTTCGATTTTCAGGACGAGGGGCGTGGTTTGCAGATCGCCGTACTTGCCGTTGAAATGGTCGCCGGCCGTGGCATCACAGACAAACGTGCCGTCTACCGTGGCAGGAGTCGTGAAAACTTCTCCGGCCGGAAGATTGGACCAGTATCGCGGGCTGATGAGGCCACTTGTTTTTACCCAGTCCAGGCCGCGATCGAAGTGGGCGGCGAACGATGTGCCCGCTTCGGTCTTCACGGTGAGCGTTTCCGCGCGAAGCATACGTTCGCGGAGCTTCTCGCTGAGGCGGTCCACCATGCGGTAATCGGCGCGCATACCTTGCCGCATGATTTCTGGAGTGACGCCGACCATGTGGGCGTAACGGATTTGTCGGCGCTCGACGACGCGGACGATGGCCATGCGCGCGCCGAGTTCACCGGGTTGCGGCGTCATGCACATGACGCCAGCATCGGCGGTTTCGAGCGCTTCGAGGACGGCAGGTGGGGCCGCTCTCATGGGACGAGGACCAAAATCTTCCAGAAGCAATCCTGTGTATTCCGCTTGGCGGTCTTCGATGGCGGCGGCAATGCTAGCGGCGACAGAGCGGCTGGCTTCATCGGCGATGAGAGCGACGTGCTCCCCAGGGCGGACACTGAGGCAAGTTTCCACGGCGTTTCTAGCACCGGGCATCAACTCCGGGTCTGGGAGGCCAAAGTACATCTTTCAATCTTACAAGAATGGGCGGAAATTTGAAGAGGCACTACTGACCATGGGCGCTGTCTTACAAATAGGCCAATACGGGCCAAAGACTCCGGCGATAGCCACTAAGCCGCTCGCGGGCTCACGCGGAAGGCAGGGACTTGGCCGCCGCCGCTAGTGACGTTGGCGAGGCCGGTGGCGCTGAGGCGGGTCAAGAAGCCGCAGACTTTGCCTTGGAAGAGATAGGGCGCGAAATCGACGAGCATGTCGCGGTAATCCACTCTGCCAACATCGGCGATATAGGGAAATATTTCGCGGCGAATGGGGATGCGTTCCTGGACGATCCAGGCGCCGTTTTTTGCAGAGAGCGCGCGGCCAATCGCGGCATCCCACTCGGCTTCGTTGGTTTCCCAGCCCAGAGTCACGCCGGAGCCCCCGTATTCGTCGCTGGGTTTGAGGACGAGGTTTTCGCGCTCTTTGGCGATGAAGGCGAGTAGCTCTGTTGTTTGGCCATAATGCGCGGTTTTTACGTCGGCCACCACGCGCGTCCAGGGGATATGGCGCCGAATGAGTTCGCGTTCGCCGTGAGAAAATAGCGCGCCGTTTTGTTCGTCGGTGAGGACGGCGAAAAATGCCTTCACGTGCGGAATTTTGCAACGAAACGTGTTGGCCACGCAGACGGCATTGGCCGTGTAGGCTTTCACGAGTGCCGCACACTCCGCAGGTTTGGCCACGATGTCATTGATCAGGACGCGGCGGTAAACAAGATCGATCTTTTTGCCGTGGGTGAAAAGCCGTTGGCCATCGAAGCGGAGTTCGCGCGGATCTGCGATGACCGTAGGGACACCCAGTTTTTCAAAACGAGCTTTCAGAATCTCGAATTCACTCCACGTGGGAACTTCCTCCCAATCCACAATGGCAATTTGCGGAGGACTGGCCGAGCCTCCCCAGTCCACATAGCTCATGACCAGGGCATCGAGGAGCTTGGCGCTCAGTGGATAACTATGAATTGAATAATGCTGCGCGAATTTCGCCATGACGGGAAGCTCGCGAAAGATTTCGGCAAGAGTTTCCGCGTACCCGGCGCCAGCGGGGGATTCTCCGTTGTATTCGGCGAACTTGAGCGAATCGGGAAGGAGGAAAGCATCAAGACGAGACGCGGTGCTGGCGCGACCGTAGGCGACCGGGAGGCGGGCCAAGCGTTCTTCCTCGGGGCGCAAATGAAATTGCGCAAAAAGATGCTTGTCTTCAAGCGCGGCGGTCACGATGCGCTCGCCGAGATCGGCGATGGTTTCCGCCACCGTGCGCACACGCTCTTCCTCTTCCGGCGAGAGAAAAAACGGACGCAGGAAAGGGCAGTGGACACGGTCGCCGAAAGTGAGGTTTGCGTGGCGCAGTCTTTTAACCAAATCTTCCGGGAGAGCGGGAACCCGCAGGAGCGTAGCTTTCAGAATGTCGTTCCACTCCGCGGCAGGATCGCGAGGGGCTACCGATGGTGTGGCGGCGCCGGTCATTTTGTTTTGAGTCCTGGAGTTCCAGCAGAGATACCAGGCGCCAATGATTGGCCCGCGGCTATGCTCTTGGGAGCGCCGGTGAATCCGCTGGCCGCGCCAAGGCCTAGCATCCCTTCCCATCGTGGCCACGGATTCGAAGCATCGCCATGCAGAGCGCGGTCGATGACCAGACGGGCCATCTTGTCGACAACGTGCTCGAAATAAAATTCGGTGATGCGGTCGCGTTCGAAGTCGGGAGCAGGATTCAGGAAATCGATTGCGTAAGGAATTCCGTCCTTGACCGCGAACTCAATGGTATTCATCTCGTACCCGAGAGCTTGATTGATGGTCTGGGCGTCTCTAACTACACGGGCGCCGAGCTCAGAAGTTAAATAGTTGTGATCGACGAGGTACTTCCGTTCCTTGGGATCGTAGTGGACTGGCAGAATATCGGATTTCCCAAAGGTGAAGCAGCGGACGTATTGCGTGAAGTCGATGAACTCCTGGAGAGTCATGCAATAGGGCGAGGTTTTGTCATAAGCGGCGAGAAGTTCTTCTTTATTGTGGACTTTGTAGACGTGCTTCCAGCCGCCCCCCGAAAAGGGTTTGAGAATGGCGGGGCGACCGACGTAATCAAGAAGGCCATCCCAGTCGACCGGATATTCCAGGTTGTGGAGTGATTCTGAAGTGATGTCCACGTCGCTGGGATACCCCTTTTGGGGCAAGAGAACTGTTTTCGGGATGGCCAGGCCGAGTTTCGAAGCCATGGCATAATTGAAAAATTTGTCGTCGGCCGTCCACCAGAACGGATTATTGATGACGTAAGTTCCCTGGAGGACGGCATGCTTGAGGTAGCCGCGGTAATATTCGACTTCATGCGAAATGCGGTCCACAATCACGCGGTATCCGGAGAGTTCACCCATCCGTGTTCCGCCCAGTTTCACGAATTCCGCGGCTACGCCGTCTTTCTTTCCGAGCTCATTGACGCGCACGATAAAGGCCGGAGGAAAACTGTATTCACGCCCACAGAGAAGGCCAACTTTCTTCATGCCGTCGCTCCTGACAGGTGAACTGGAGACTTGATGCTTTGCTGACGATTCTAATTAATCGCGTGAGCCGATGAAGCCCGTGGTTCGGTGACGCCGCGCGTTTCCGATACCAGATGTCTTACCACCGCCTTCAGATCGCCTGTTTGCTGATAGACGCGTATCTGACGCTCCGCGCTGGTGCCATCCTTGAGAATTGTATGAATGTATTCGACGGCGCTGCGGCTTCCGAGATCGTCGAGGACGTCATCCACGAACTCAAGTAGCTCATGCGCAAGCTCGCGCATGGGGACTTCTGCTTCTTTGCCGAAATCAATCAATTTGCCTTCGATGCCGTAGCGAGCGGCGCGCCACTTGTTTTCTTCGATCAAGGCGCGCCGGTAAAGACGGTAGCTCTGATTGCGCTCGTAAAGGCGGTGTAGCTTGACGATGATGGCTTGTGTGAGAGCCGCGATGGAGACGGCTTCCTCGACCTTCGTCGTTACGTCGAACATGCGAAACTCGAGAGTACCGAACATCGGGTGAGGCCGCACATCCCACCAGATTTTTTTTCCGTTGTCGATGCAGTTAAGTTTTACCAGGAGATTCACGAAGTCTTCGTAAGCGCTCCACGATTCAAACTGTTCGGGGATGCCCGTGCGCGGGAAGCGGCGGAAGACAGTGGTGCGGAAGGATTTCAATCCGGTGTTACGCCCCATCCAGAAAGGGGAGCTCGTCGATAGCGCGAGCAGATGGGGCAAAAAATAGCGGACCATGTTCATCATGTCGATGGTGGTCTGCTTGTCGGGCATCGCAACGTGAACGTGCATGCCGAAAATCAAGAGAGAGCGGGCGAGTTGCTGGAGTTCTTCAACGATGTGTTCGTAGCGTTCGCCGGGTGAGATGACCTGGTCAATCCAGCTGGAAAATGGGTGGGTGCCGGCGGCGGCAACCTGCAAACCAACGCGTTCTGCGGCAGCCACAAGCTCGCCCCGCGTACGGTGCATTTCGATGCGCAACTCGCCGACGTTTTCGCAGATTTTTGTGCCGGTCTCCACGATGGATTGGTGCATCTCGTGTTTAACTTGGTCAACGATGTCAGGAGAAGCGGCGGAAACAAGCTGCATGACATGTGAGCGAAGCGCGCAGGTTGCGGGGTCAATGATCTGGAATTCTTCTTCGACACCGATGGTGAAGCGGTGAGCCATGGGGTGGCCCTCCGGATGGACATAGTCTTACTGGGGACTTCTCAGGCGGTATCATACCCCGCAGGCTGGAAAAATACACCCATTGTCGAGTTCGGACGCTGGAGGCTTTCTCGCGTTAACGGCGGGCTACCCCCCCCCGTGGGTTTTGCATAAGTGTTCATTCTAGAGGGAGTTAAAGCCATTTGTTTTGATACACTTTTGTAAGTGTTGATTCTAAATAGCTTGTGCGTGCGAATGTTGCACCAAAACTGTGCAAACCGTCGGTTGTGTTTCGTAAATGTTGAGAATAAAAGACTTACGCCGGAAAGCAGCCCCCGAAAAGCAAAAAACGCCAGCCGGGGATGCTGGCGCCGCTGGATCTGATGACAATCTTACCTAGTACTCAGTATATATGAAGGATAACATTTGTCAAGGATAAAGTGACAGCAACCGGCAAAACAAAATGGGACAGACACGAATGACTGTCCCACCGGGTGCACTATTCAATTGGCGCTACTACTCGGACTGCTACCCTCCGACTTCGATCCGGCGCGTCACGCCGCGCCCAGAGCACGACGCTGCTGGAAGCATTCGCGGCAAAAGACGGGACGTCCTTGCGTTGGGCGGAAGGGAACTGTAGTGTCCTTTCCACACTGCGAGCACGTCGTCTTCGTTTCCGAGCGCATCTGCGAGGAGTTACCGCCTCCGCCGCCTTCGGCGCGCTTGGCCTTGCAGCCTTTGCATCTTTTCGGTTCGTTCTTGAAGCCTTTGTCGGCGAAAAACATCTGTTCGCCGGCAGTAAAAACAAATTCAGCGCCGCACTCCGCACACTTCAGGACTCTGTCGTGGTATTCCATGAGCCGCTCTCCCCTTGCCCGAGTCAGGTAGGGGGATGGGCACAGTTCGCGCTGTGGGCCAAGTATTGTGGCGAAACCTGTAGTCCGGGGGTACCGGGCTGGGGTCCCTTGGGCCTGAGTATGCGAAGCTGCAACAGAAACCCAACGTCTCTGCCTAACCGGGGTCTAAATCACGGAAGTGCGGCGCTGAGATGCAGCGAGGCGGAGGTTAGTCCGCTTCTCGCCGCTGCTTCTTGCGCAGTCGTTTCCGCGAAAGGGCTTCCTTGGCTCGGCGCTTCTCGCCGGGCTTCATATAGAAGCTGTGCTTCTTGATTTCCTTGATGATATCTTCCTGTTGCACCTTGCGCTTGAAACGGCGCAGGGCATTTTCCAGAGACTCACTTTCCTGGATAATGACTTCAGCCACTTTTACATTCACCCCCAATCCGGTTCGGATTGGAAACACGCGGTGTCACTGCTTCGTTCGAACACCGCCCCAGGTCATTATCGCATGCCAATCACTGCGCGTCACGCACACCGGTGACGTCGTCTAGATTCAAATTCCCACAAAGCGCTATAGAAATAGGCGCTCCATGGACCACATTCTGACTTGCGCACCATTGTCCGTTGTGGACTCACCCTGATGAGGTAGCTGGCATCTTCTAATCAATTGCGGGTGTCGAAGTCAAGGACTCTTTGCAGAACACTGGAAAACGGGACGGCTTAGTATCCCTGTAGTTACTGAGCTATTTTTCAAGTATATATCAGAATTTGCGAAGATTCGCACACGGACATTTCTCGGCGCCTTCATCACCCAGTGGTGCGTAAAGTAACGTCTCGGAAGCTAACCATCTCTGCCAACCTGCTCAAGAAATTCAAACGGCTATTTCAGCTTTGCGTACTCAGATTTGGCCGTTACGAGAACGGGAATGTCAGCGTCGGCGTCTTTCCAGAGGGTTAGGAACTCCTGATATGCGGCTCGGGACTTGAGCGCGTCTCCCGCGAGGGCGTAAGCCCGGGCGAGTCCAAGAGGGGCGAGTGCCGCAATGGGTTCGTTGAGGGCGACGCCCGGCCAATCGAGGATTTTCTGAAACTCGGCTGCGGCTTCAGCGCCTTGATGAGATGCGAGGTAAGCTTCGCCGCGAACATAGATGGGATAGAGGTTGGCCCAGAAGGTGCTACTGCCGGAGATGCCTCGTTCGTAGGGCGAGGCGACAGAGAGTGTATCGAGAGCTTTTGGCGGGCCATCGGGGGCTCCGAGAGCAAGCTGGGCGCGAACCGTGGGGACGTAGTTGAGGCGGACGATGGTGTCCTCGGGAAAGCGCTCGGCCAAATCGTCCGAAAGCACGCGAGCACGCGCGGAATCGCCAACGAAAGCGAGCGCAAGGGCGGCGGCGAACTGCGCGTCGCGGCCGTTGGACATCGCGAGCGCAGCCGAGGAATGCTGACGCGCGGCTGCGGTGTTTCCGTATAGAGCTTCCCACAACGCGGCGGCCGCTTCGCATCCTGTTGCTAATTCTTTGGCGCCGGCTTGACTCGTGGAGGTTGCGGCCTGGCGGGAGAGATCGCGAGCGGCGGAGAGTCTGCCGAAATAGGCGGCCGTGCTGGCTTCCATCGACAGCAGGGCGTTTGCTTTTCCGGGCCTGTCGTGTGTCCAGGAGACCTGCTGTGCCATGGCCGGAGCGTCCTTCTTCAAGAAGGCGAGCTCATAGAGGTAGAGGTGCAGATCCGACGAATCGAGATTTTTTGACAGGGCTTGGTCCGCAGCTGAACGGGCTTCGGCTAGACGGTTCAAATGAATGTAACCGAGAACTAGATTATCGAAATTGAGGCTTTCCGTGGGAGCGAGGCGGTGGGCTTCGCGGAATTCCGTGAGAGATCTTTCGTAGAGGCCGAGGGTTTGGTAGACGACACCGAGATTGATGGCTGGCACTGGTTCGCGAGGGTAGATTTGCGACCAAAGTTCGTAGTCCTCGCGGGCTTTTTCGAGGTCGCCGGTGACGAAGTGATGGTAGTGGGATTCGATGTAGAAGCGCTCCCATTCGCTGACGCGGGAGCGGAGTTCGTAGGCTTTCCTTGTGACTTCGGCGGAAAGAATTTTCTCGCCCATGTTGTGATAGTCGGTGCCGAGGATGGCGTAGGCCATGGCGAAATTTTGATCGCGCTGAATGGCGCGCTTGAAGAGGGGCACGGCGGCGGTGTAGTCGGATTTGCCCTGCATGGTTTTACGCCCGAGGCTGTAGGCCTGGAGCGCTTCAAGTGAGGGCGTGGTGGCCTGCTCGATGGGAGTATCAAGTTTCTGAACCGTCTTGAGAGACTCTCCGAGTTGTTTGCGCATCTTGGTGGATGCTTCACCCAGCGCCTTCAAAACGTTTTCTTTGCCATTGGCTGTTACTTGTTCCTCCGCGAGGTAATCGCCGGTCTGACAGTTCACGGCATTGATACCGATGACGTATTGGCTGCCCATGGTGGAAATGGAACCGCTCAAGTACGCCTTGCTTCCGGCACGCTGGCAGAGATCCCCTGCAATCGCGGGCGAAAGCTTGCCGTCAGGCGGCAGGCCCATGAGCCGCAGAGTTTGTTGGATGCGCTGCTCGGAAACAAGGCTCAAGAAGGGGGATTGCTGGAGCTGCGCGGCGAGACCCTGGCGGAGAGTGTCTTCAAAGATGGGGTCGCCGGTCTTGTTGATGAAGTCCGCGAGAACGATGGTGTCCATTTGGTTCAAGGCTTGGGCGCGGCGCGTGTTGTAGAACCGGCCAGCGGAAGCAAGGAGGGCGACAAGGAGTGCGACTCCGGCTGCTACTTTCCAACCGAAGATACGCACGGAAGCGGGTCTTGCGAGTCTGGCGGTTGAGGCTAACGCGGGAGATGAAGTGATTTGGCCGGATTCCGAAACGCGCTTTAGCTGCTGCAAATCGGAACGGATAGCCGCGGCGGTGGGGTAGCGAAGATTTCTGTCCTTATTGAGGCACTTGATGATGATTTCCTCGAGCTGCAGGGGAATCTGAGGATTCAACGTTCGAACGGACGTGGGAGTGCGCGTGAGAATGGATTCGATGATTGCGCCACCGGTTCTGCCGCTGAATGCCTGGCGGCCAGTTGCCATTTCATATAGCAGTAGACCAAGAGCGAAGATATCGGTGCGGCTGTCGAGCTCATCGCCGCGAACTTGCTCAGGGGACATATAGGCGGGCGTGCCGCTGATAATGCCGACGATGGACAACGACTCTTGAGGTGCCGTTGATGAGGAATCCTCGGGATTCAGAGACAACAAATCTTTGGCAACGAGCTTGGCCAAACCGAAATCGAGGACCTTGGCTTTTCCGCGTTTGGTGACGAAGACGTTGGAGGGCTTGATGTCCCGATGGATGATGCCTTCGGTGTGAGCAGCGTCGAGAGCATCGGCAATTTGAATTCCAAGTTCGAGGATCTGCTCAATCGGAAGAGGCTGGCCGTGGATGTGTTGGCGGAGGGTTTCGCCGTCGATGAATTCCATGGCGATGAAAGGCCGATGATCCTGTTCGCCAATGTCGTAGATGGTGCAGATGCCGGGATGGTTCAAAGCAGAAGCGGCGTGGGCTTCGCGGCGAAAACGTTCGAGAGCCTGCGCGTCCTGCACCATATTTTCAGGCAGAAATTTCAGGGCGACGGGGCGGTCGAGGCGGGTGTCAAGGGCCTTGTAGACCACACCCATTCCGCCGGCACCGAGTTTCTCCACGATACGGAAGTGAGAGATGCTCTGGTCAATCATGGATTGGTCCGCGCTTCAGAAAGCGACGATCCAGATCAAAGGGTTTGGTCGCTCAAATCGGAATCCCCCGCCGGCTTTGGGCGCGCCACATTTGGTGGCTTCGGAGCACCGAGCATGCTGAGGACGCGGGAGCCTTCTCCGTAGGCGGACAAGTCGGCTTGCTGTTCGAGTTCGAACGTGACGTGCTTGCTGCAGACTGAGCAGACCAGTGCACCGTAGGCAGCGCCGCCCTGTTGGATGAACATGTTGTAACGCATTACCCGCTCGCAACAGACGGGAACCCAAAGGTTCGGAGTTTGCGCAGGAGTCAAGAGCCACCTATCCAGGAGCGAATGCCCCGGATTATACACTCAAAAAGTGCTTGCCAAGGCGCAAACAACCCTGTCCGAGGACGCGCTTGCTGGAGATCCCCATAGCAACTCCGATGCGGAGGAGAAACAGCCGGCGGGCTACGTCCTGGTATGCGCACTAATCATAAGCTCGCCCACTATGCCCGCTTCTCTTGCACTCGGCCTTACCTGTGCTGTTAGAATGGGCCGCTTCTCAGAAGCGTGTCCGGAGGCCAGCAATGTCTGCGATGAGCGATGCCATCGGAGTACTCCTCGCTGGAGGACAGGGCGAACGGCTGTGGCCCCTGACGCGCGATCGCGCCAAGCCTGCCGTCCCGTTCGGCGGGTTATACCGCATTATCGACATTACGCTGTCTAACTGCATCAATTCCGATTTGCGACGTGTCTTCGTTCTCACGCAGTACAAAGCGCTGAGCCTCAACCGGCATATCCGGGCGGGCTGGTCGCCGCTGGCGGGGCTCGGTGATTACATCGAATTGCTTACGCCGCAGATGCGCGTTTCGAAAGAGTGGTACCAGGGCACGGCTGATGCGGTCTATCAGAACATCTACTCGATCGGCAGCGAGCGTTCGAAATATGTGTTCATCCTTTCCGGCGACCACATTTACAAAATGAATTACGCCAAGATGCTGCAGCAGCACGTCGATTCAAGCGCGGATGTGACGGTTGCCACTATCCAATTTCCCGTGATGCTGGCGGCCCGGCAATTCGGCGTTATCGAAGTGGATAGAGACTGGCGCATTATGGGCTTTGAAGAAAAGCCAGCCGAGCCCAAGCAGTCCCCCCATCACCCGGGGAATTGCAACGCCTCGATGGGTATCTACATTTTCAACACGCAACTGATGATCCCCATCCTTCTCGCCGATTCCGAGGATCCGAAATCGAGCCACGACTTCGGCAAGGACATACTCCCGCGTATTATTTCGAAGCATCGCGTCTTTGCTTACAACTTCGTAGATGAGAACCAGAAGGACGCACTGTACTGGCGAGACGTCGGCACGCTCGACGCCTATTACGAAGCCAACATGGACCTGGTCAGCGTGTCGCCCGTTTTCAATTTGTATGACAGCCATTGGCCACTGCGCACCTGGCAGCACCAGTATCCCCCGGCAAAATTCGTGTTTGCTGATCCGGAACGGATGGGCGTGGCGCTTGATTCCATCGTGGCGGGCGGTTCGGTGATCTCCGGCGGACGAGTGCAGCGCTGCGTCATCGGAAATAATGTCCGCGTCAACAGCTACTGTGAGGTCACGGACTCGATCATGTACAACCATGTGAATATTGGCCGCCACTCTCGCATTCGCCGCGCCATCATCGATCGGCACGTCAGCCTTCCGGAACGCACGGAGATCGGCTTTGATATGGAAGCCGACCGGCGCCGATTCCACGTCACAGATTCGGGAATCGTGGTCGTCGTTCGGCAGGAATCGCTCATCGAAGAACCGGAAACCGCATAGAATCCGAGCCAGCGGCCAATTCAACCCGTCCATCACCGGTTTTCCGCGCCTCTGTGCCTTGGACGGGAATTTCTGTAAAATCATTAATTCGCATTTACTCAGGAGAACCAACAGACATGTCCACGAATATCACTCGCGTCAACGCCCGCCAGGTGATCGACTCGCGCGGGAATCCCACGGTGGAAGCCGACGTGTATGTCGGCACAGGCGCGAGAGGCCGTGCCGCGGTGCCTTCCGGTGCGTCAACCGGAGAACACGAGGCCTTGGAGCTGCGCGACGGTGACAAATCGCGGTTTCTCGGTAAGGGCGTCCTGAAGGCCGTAGCGAACGTCAACGGCGAAATAGCCCGGGCCGTCGTGGGACTTGACGCCGGAGATCAGCGCGCTCTCGATAAGCGCATGATCGAACTGGACGGCACGCGCACCAAGTCCCGCCTGGGCGCCAATGCCATCCTCGCTGTATCCATGGCGGCAGCCCGCGGCGCCGCGGCTGCGCAGAATCTCCACCTTTACAAATATCTCGCGCACTATTCTACGGATAAGAACGCGAATCTCCTCCCTGTTCCGATGATGAACATTTTGAACGGCGGCGCACATGCGGATAGCTCCGTCGATTTTCAGGAATTTATGGTCATGCCCATCGGTGCACCAAGCTTTTCGGAGGCATTACGGTGGGGCGTCGAAGTATTTCATTCGCTGAAAGCGGCGCTAAGAAGACACGGGTATTCGACGGCGGTGGGTGACGAAGGCGGTTTCGCGCCGAGTTGCAAATCTAACGAGGAAGCGATTCAGATCGTTCTCGAAGCAATCACCTCGGCGGGATATAAACCCGGCGAGCAGATCAGCATCGCACTTGATCCTGCAGCTAGCGAATTCTACGACAAGGCCACCGGGAAATATGTGTTCAAGAAGTCGGATAAATCCGCGCACTCGCCAGATGAGATGGTCGAATACTGGGCCAACTGGATCGAGAAGTATCCCATCGTTTCGCTCGAGGACGGCATGGGGGAAGAGGATTGGCCCGGATGGAAACAGCTAACGCATAAGGTTGGCTTGCAATCCTCTGCCAAGCGGATTCAGCTGGTTGGCGACGACATTTTCGTGACCAATACGGAGATTTTTGCTCGTGGCATTAAAGAAGGAATCGCCAACGCCATTTTAATCAAGCTGAATCAGATCGGGACGGTCACCGAAACCATCGACGCCATAGAGATGGCGCGCAAAGCCGGTTACAACTCCATCATTTCCCATCGTTCGGGCGAGACCGAGGACACATTTATCGCCGATCTAGCCGTTGCCACGGGTGCCGGCCAGATTAAGACTGGCTCTGCCTCCCGCACCGACCGAATCGCCAAGTACAACCAACTTCTCCGCATCGAAGAAGAGCTGGGCTCGGCGGCGCGATTCAACGGAAAAGCTGCGCTCGGTTAGGCGAATGTCCGGTTCACCACGCGGCGTAGCACCGCCGCGCTTTTCGCCCTCTGGAGGTTTCCCACATGAAAAGCACACGGCCCTTTCTGGGAATGATTCTGCTACTCCTGGCGCACGTCGCGATCGGGTCGGCACAGGCCCAAAAACCGGCGACCACGGCCACCGCCCCTCCAAGACTTCTTCTTCTCGTGCACCAGCAATTCAAATTTGGCAGCGAAAACGCTCGGCAAAAGCTTGAAGCTTCCGTAGTGCATGCTTGCAACCGCTTGGACGTCCCCAACTCCTGGATCGATCTTCAATCCATCACCGGCCCGACGGAGGCGCTCTCTTTCGATCCATTTGATTCCTTCGAGCAGGTGGACAACGCCTCGGTTGTCTGGGGACAGCTGTTTGCATCCCACCCTCAACTTGCTCATCTGCAGGAGCAAATCCGGGAGCTTGAATCGAGCGAGAGTACGATCATCGCCGTTCGCCGCGATGATCTGGGCTACCGCGTGAACCGCATCGATCTGTCAAAGGCTCGCTTCATGCGCGTCCTCGAAGTGCGTGTTCGGCCCGGCCATGAAAGCGATTTCGTCGAGTCCTTTAAGCTCCTCAGCGCGGCCTACGAAAAAATCGACGCGGACATGCCATGGGTGGTCTATCAGGCAAACGTGGGGATGCCTTCGCCTGCCTTCCTTGTTTTCGTTCCGATGCGCGCGCTGAAAGAAAACGACGTCTATCTCGCCCGCGCACCGAAGCTCCGTGAAGCCGAAGGCGATGTGGGCTTCGATCGCATGCAACAAATTGCACGCGATGCTTACGCCAGCACAGAGAGCAACCTCTACGCAATTAGCCCGGAGACGTCCCACGTGTCCAAGGAATTTGTCGACAGCGATCCTGATTTTTGGTCGCCAAAGCCATCCGCGGACGGAAAACCTCGGGTAACGGGCGAAACTGGAGAGGCGTCATTGCGAAAAGACGGGGAAGCACACCAGAAGCGATCGCTCCCGAATTTTTAGCCGGATGTTCTCATGTGCCACTCCCCAAAATCTTCCCCGCATGACGAATGTATTTCGATCCGCACAGCGCAGAGCGGCGACGTTCCCGCGCTCGTCCGGCTGATCAACGCGGCATTCATCGTGGAACAATTTGTCTTTGATGGCGATCGAATCAACCGGGAAGAGACGCAAGCCTTCATGGAAACCGGAAAGTTCTTGGTGGCTGAAGATTCAGCTGGCTTCGCCGGGTGCGTGTACGTGGAGGTTCACGACGGCCGCGGCTATTTGGGCTTGCTCGCGGTCGCCCCGGGACGTCAGGGGGAAGGTCTGGGCCGCACGCTTGTTGCTGCCGCAGAGGATTATTTTCGCGCAGAAGGTTGTTGCGCGGTCGATCTGCGCATTATCAGCCCGCGGACGCCACTTCTTCCCTTTTACCGCCACTTAGGCTACGCCGAAATTGCCACTGCCGCTTTTTCGCCGTCGCTGCGATCAAAAGTGCCGGGCCACTACATCATCATGTCCAAACAACTTACATAATCTGAACTTGGGATCCACAATGGCCGCGCATTCAGCGCCTTTCCCGCGCATGCGGTCCAAAGTACCGGTAATGCCCGGTAATTTTCCACGCAAACAACACATCTTCCATCTTCGGCCCTTGCCCGATGTTATGAACGACCAGGAAACGCTCACTCTGTACGGACTTCACATTCACCACGATTCCGATATGCGGCACGCCGCCGCCCAAGTCCCACGTCACGATGTCGCCCGGTGAAAAGTCTTCGCCCCGCTCACTAATCGGCAACGATTCTCCCTTGCGTCTGAAAAACACCATCAAATTCGGCACCCGGCGGTGATCGATGCTCGGATCCGGGCGGGTTTGCCGCCACTTTGTTTTCGGCGGATAGTCCGTCCAGTTTTTCACCATGTCCTCGTGCACTTCTTTTTGAAGGTCTACGCTCACGGCCCTGTACGCGCGAATAATTTCGTCGGAGCAGACCCCAGTATTCGCGGGCACGTCCCCGCCGGGATAGTGAAGAGGGACATAGGAGGAAACGTATTTCACGGAATGATTTGTGCGCTCAATAGCGGCAGCCACCAGCTTGTCCAGAAAATCCTGTCGCGAATTACCGCTCGCTGGTTTGCTCTGGGCAATGCAACATACCGCCACAACGCAAGCACAGAGCGCAGTCAACCAGGTCTTTGTTCGTAAAGGACTCCTCATTTTTTCATTTTACCCGCAGTTTGCTCTAGCTTTGCCCGCATCTCGGCAGCCTCACTCGAAAATCAACCTCCCTGTCTACGGCAACGCTCCCAACAACGCCGCAACAGTAGCATTATCGCCGAACGTTTGGCTGATGTGCGCGAATCGATCTACATTTCCCGGGCCGAACACGAAGCTGCCGCCCAGCTGAAACGGGTTTTCCCCTAATTTATGTTGATGATGTCCGCCGGCTCGCGCTCGTTTTCTTGCTGCTGCGTTATCCTTGCGAAGGAGATGCAAAAGGTTTGCCGACTTCAGTTCCACGGCCCCGTAGGCCCGCCGCGATTCGTCGATCAGAAGAGGGAAGGTGAGGCCCGTTTCGTCCCGAAACATCCGTGCATAATTGCGATCGCCTAATCCAACCGCGGCCAGTGCAGCTCCTTTATCTCGGAACGCTTGCTCGTGCTCGCGCAACTGCGCGACGTGCTCGCGGCAAAAGATTCAACCGTAGTGCCGGAGGAATACCAGGACAGCGGGCTGCTTGGCCCACAAAGACCCAAGCAGCATCTCCCGCCCATCGGAATCGGGAAGAGAGATCTCTGCGAGCCTATGGCTTAGGTAATTTTGCACGATGCGCCAATCTTGAGCAGCAGCCCTCGTGCTGTCAAGACCTCCGTCTCCACTTTCGCTCTTCAGTTTGGTGTGACTTTCGATCATCCTTAGAAGCGTTGCCAGACGTTGCTCTCTAATTACGCACAATCGTGTCTCTTTCATCGCCGTTCGCGGCGATTTCAAGCTATCTTGCACTTAGATGCTGGAGGGTGACGCCGTGGCGGATCAGCCGATGCTTACTTCCTTGCCTGTGCCTACGCAGGATGAACGCACGATGGCATTTCTCGCGCACCTGCTTCAGGTTTTCACTGGCTTCATTGCGCCGCTTGTCATTTATTGCGTTAAACAGGATTCCCGCTTCGTAAAATTCCACGCCCTGCAATCTCTCATCTGGCAACTCTGCTACATGGCTCTTTTCATCGGCGGGATGATTATTTTCTTCTTTTCCATCTTTGCAACAGCCTTCAGCGGCGCTGCGGGAGGACACACTCCGAACGGGCCCCCGCCGATGTTTGTCTTCTTCATTCCATTCTTCTGGCTCTTCTGGATCCTTGGGTGGGTGGCAAACGTCATCCTCGGCATCATGTATGGCATCAAAGCCAATCGCGGGGAGTGGGCCGGATACCCGATTATCGGAAAGTGGTGTCTGCCCAAGCTGGCTCCCGGTGCGGCGTCTCCATCTCAGCCGTGGATGCCCTGATTTCCTCGCATCCGCCTTCGCTCATCCCGCGTGTATAATTCTGCTCCGCCATGAGCGACCAAACTCCGGTTTCGCCGATTCCCTCCGGCATGCAGCGCCAGCAGCAGATTTACACATTCGGTTTGCAAGGCGGATCGCTCTCAATTCCGATTTCTCTTTCTCTTCTGGAACAAAAAGCAAGGGAAATTCTCCCGCCACCTGCTTACGACTATGTCGCTGGCGGCGCGAGCGGAGAGGACACGGTGCGCGCCAATCGCGAGGCGTTTTACCGCTGGAGAATCGTGCCCCGCATGCTGCGCGACGTTGCTCGACGCGATTTGAGCGTTGAGCTATTTGGTTCGCGACTGCCCGCACCCGTGATTCTAGGTCCCGTGGGAGTTCAGGGTATTCTGCATGCGAAAGGGGAAGCCGCGTCGGCGCGCGCCGCCGCTTCACTCGGCTTGCCATTTGCGCTCAGCACTGCCTCAAGCCGAACGATTGAAGAAGTAGCGCAAGCAGCCGATCGCGCGGGGAACAGCCTCCGCTGGTTCCAACTTTATTGGGGGAAGAATCCCGACCTTACCGCCAGCATGCTGCAACGTGCCGAGCGCGCGGGATACCAGGCGCTGGTTGTCACGCTCGACACAAGCATGCTTGCTTGGCGTGAGCGCGACCTTCAGCACGCCTATTTGCCCTTCATCCTAGGCCAGGGACTCGCCAACTATTTCAGCGATCCCGTTTTTCGCGCGCTGCTTACGCAGCCGCCGGAGCAGAATCCGACTGCGGCGATTCAACTGTGGAGCAGCCTCTTTTCCAACACCGCTCTCACCTGGAAAGACATTCCATTCCTTCGCAAGCACACCTCTGTTCCCATTATTTTGAAAGGGATCTTGCATCCGCGGGACGCGGCGCATGCTGTCGACGCCGGAGTTGACGGCCTGATTGTCTCGAATCATGGCGGCCGTCAGGTGGACGGCGCCATCGCTACTCTCGACGCGCTCCCCGCCATAGTGCGTGAAGTGAACGGACGGATTCCCGTGCTATTCGATGGAGGCATTCGCCGAGGCGCTGACGTTTTCAAGGCACTCGCGCTTGGTGCTCGCGCCGTTCTGCTTGGGCGTCTCTATACTTGGGGACTTGCGGTTGCCGGCGAACAAGGCGTGCGCGACGTTGTATTGAATCTTCTGGCCGATTTTGACCTTACGCTGGCCCTTAGTGGCTGCACTTCCTGCCGATCCCTGGATCCCTCGGCATTATGCAATGTGGAGTAGCTCGACCATTTGTCAGGGCCTTTTGGCGACAATGAGTCCGTAGATGAAATTGCCTGAGGCAAAACCTTCTCTCATGGCCTTGAACGCCTTGAGGTAGTGAACGAAGGCCACGCCATTTCGCGCGGCCATAGCCCAGAACGCTTTGTTTTTGATGATATCCAGGCAGAGATCCCATGTTTTGGCGCAATGCTTGTTGAGAATTTCGGTTTTTACGACTTGCAGGCCATTTGCTTGCATCAAAGTTTCGTACTCTTCCATCGTATGCAGCTCGACGAGCATGCCTTTTTCGATGGGTTGCAGGAATTTCTTGTGTTCGCGGGGCGTCAAGCCATCTTTCTTGAACCAGTCCGTGATGGCCATCGTTCCTTTGGGATGCAGTAGTCTAGCTGCGGATGCAAAGAACTTTTCCTGGTTCGGATAGTGCGAAATAGATTCCACCGACCAAATCACGTCGAATGGTTTCTTGAAATTTATTGTTTCTGCATCCATAAGCAAGAATTTTGCGCTGGCATTGGCCCGTTCTGCCGCTTGATTGGCCATTTCCACTTGCACAGGAGAAATCGTGATTCCCGTCGCTTGCGCTTTGTACTTCTTGGCCAGATAGATACTGCTTGCTCCAAAGCCGCAGCCGACGTCAAGTACTGTGCAACCCGAAGGCAGGTTTGCCGCCTGCGCCAGGTGTTCAATCAACTGAAGCTGTGCTTTTTCTTTTGTCTCGTCGCCGCCTATCCAATAGCCGTGGTGCAAGTGCTCTCCCCACAACTCGTGGTAGTAAGGGCTCACTCGGTCATAGTGATCGCGTATTTTTTCCTTGTCGTTGTATCGAGTCATCGCCTCATCATGCTTTAAACTGAACTAGATTTGTAGCCCGGCCTCCCGCGCGAGCGTTTCCTTCGTGTTTGAAGCACCGTTTGCGGAAGTCTGGCAGGCTGTTAAGTTGCGGCACCCCTCCCCCAGTGCCATAATCCAAACTTGCAGCGCAGAGTGGAGGGGACCAGAGAGCGCGTCTCGCGTCCCGAGTCATTCTGTGCGGTTTCTGAAGGGGGCTCTATGGCAATGCGCGATAACTGGCTGGAAAAGAGAGAAAAAGACGCTGCAGCTGCGAACGGCAACCGGAACATGTCACAGATGCATTTTGCGCGGCAGGGGGTGACTACGGAAGAGATGCGCTTCGTGGCGGGCCGCGAAAAGATCGATCCGGAGCTGGTCCGCAGCGAAATTGAGCGCGGACGGATGATTATTCCGGCGAACGTCAATCACCGCAACCTCGAGCCAATGGGAATCGGCATCGCGAGCAAATGCAAGATCAACGCGAATATCGGCAACTCCGCGACGAGTTCTAATATCGACGAAGAACTGAAAAAACTGCACCATGCTGTCCACTACGGTGCGGACACTGTGATGGATCTATCCACGGGAGGAAACATTCCGGAAATCCGTAAAGCGATCATCGAGGCGTCGCCGGTGCCGGTTGGAACAGTTCCCGTGTACGAGGCGATCTCGCGGGTGCGGCGACCGGAGGATTTGACGATTGACTTGATGTTGGAAGTGATCGAGGAGCAAGCCGAGCAGGGCGTGGATTACATGACCATCCACGCCGGCGTCCTGCGCGAGCATGTGCCGCTTGTGCGCAAGAGGATTACGGGCATTGTCAGCCGCGGCGGTTCTCTGATGGCCCACTGGATGGAGCACCACAAGAAGCAGAATTTTCTTTACGAGAACATCGAAAGGATTTGCAAAATATTCAAGCAGCATGACGTGAGTTTTTCTTTCGGCGATGGACTACGGCCGGGTTGCATTGCGGACGCCAGCGACGAAGCGCAGTTCGCGGAGCTGAAAGTGCTTGGCGAGCTGACCAAGAAGGCCTGGGAGCACGATGTGCAGGTGATGATCGAAGGCCCCGGCCACGTGCCGATGGACAAGATTAAAGAGCAGGTGGACAAAGAGATGGAATGGTGCCACGAGGCGCCCTTTTACACGCTCGGCCCGCTGGTGATCGACATTGCTCCGGGATACGACCACATCACTAGCGCGATTGGCGCGGCGATGATTGGCTGGCACGGCGCGTCTATGTTGTGCTACGTCACACCCAAGGAGCACCTCGGACTGCCGAATCCGGAGGACGTGAAACAGGGCGTGATCGCGTACAAGATTGCGGCGCACGCGGCGGACGTGGCGCGTCACCGGCCGGGAGCGCGCGACCGCGACGATGCCTTGAGCTATGCGCGCTTTTTGTTTGATTGGAATAAACAGTTTGAATTATCACTCGATCCGCTGACGGCGAAGGCCATGCACGATGAAAATTTGGCCGACGATTTCTACAAGGAAGCGAAGTTTTGCTCGATGTGCGGGCCGAAGTTCTGCTCGATGAATATCACGCAGCTTGCCGAAGCGGAATCCGGCCAGGACCAGTCAGAACGTAAGCAAAAATTCGTTGAGCTGTTGGCCAAAGTGCAGGGCGCGTAGGATGCAGGCCAGCCTGATCGTGAACTCCACCTTTGGACCCATATAATGGCATTTGTGAACAGCGGAGTGGCCGTCGTCACAGGCGCGGGTAGCGGCATAGGCCGCGCGCTTGCGCAGCAATTGTCCGCCGCCGGGTCAGCGCTGGCAATTGCGGACCTCGATGAGAAAGGGCTGACCGAGACGGCGGCCTCGCTGAAGAGCAAGAAAGCCGCAGTTTCGACCCACGTGCTGGACGTTTCCAATGAGGAAGCGGTCAGAAGCTTTGCCGAGGATTCTGCTGCGCGGCACGGCCGCGTAACGCTGCTTATCAACAACGCAGGCGTCGCGTTGATCGGCACATTCGAAGAAATATCTCTCGATGATTTGCGCTGGCTGATGGGCATCAATTTCTGGGGTGTCGTTTACGGAGTGAAATATTTCCTTCCGATGCTTAAGCAGCAGCCGCGCGCACATATCGTAAATTTGTCGAGCGTGTTCGGGATCATCGCACCCGTGGGGCAGAGCGCTTATTCTGCCAGCAAATTCGCGGTGCGCGGTTTTACCGAGGTCATACGGCACGAGCTCGAAGGCACTTCGGTATCCGTGTCCTGCGTTCACCCAGGCGGAATTCATACCCCAATCGCGAAGCGCGCACGTCTGGGTGCAAATGCTCCTCGCAATAAGCACGAAGAGGCAATCGCGCGGTTTGAGCAGTTGACTCCTACCTCCCCGGAAGCCGCCGCTGCCCGCATCCTGAAAGGTGTTGAGCGCCGCGAACCGCGCATCTTAATCGGGCGGGATGCCCGCCAAATCGACATCGTGCAGCGGCTTCGCCCCGCCACCTATTGGAAAATGATGGCCAAGCGAGCGCAATGATCAATCTCCGCGAGTTGAGTTCAGCAGTGCGGTAGCGTAACGTCTTTTGTGTAAATTCCGGTTTTAAGCGAAAAAAAGGGCGTACTTTCCTTTGGAGCGCGAACTCACAGAGGAGGTACACCCTAATGCGAGAACTAGAAGTCCTCGTGGACGGCCATCTTAAGCTAGACTTTGCCGACTGCCAAGAATTCTTTGAACAGGACCTTGCCGAGCACGTGCGTTCCGCAATCAAACGGCTGATCGAGCAGGCTCTGCTGGCCGAGCGCGACCGCCATCTCGACCTCG
>JBGPLB010000060.1:0-24601 GCA_041486245.1 Candidatus Acidiferrum sp. | reverse complement strand
GGTCTTGCCGCGCTCGCGGATGCCGCGCACCAGATCCCAGATGGCCCGGCGCGACTGCGGGTCCAGCCCGGTGGTCAGCTCGTCGAGAAACACCACCTCCGGGTCGTTGATCAGCGCAAGGGCAATGAACAGCCTCTGCTTCTGGCCTCCGGAGAGGTTCATGAACCAGGCGCCCCGCTTATCGGCCAGGCCGAGCTGTTTGAGTAGGTTTTCGCCGTCTATCGCTTTCTTCTGGTAAAGCGAAGCCCAGAGGTCCACCGCCTCCCACACTTTGATCCGCTTCTGCAACTGCGCCTGCTGGAGCTGAACCCCGATACGTTCCTGCAGCTTGTAAACTTGACGAAAGGGATCTAAACCCAGAACCGAGATGCTGCCCCGGTCGGGTGTGCGCAGACCTTCGATGCACTCCATCGTGGTAGTTTTTCCCGCGCCATTTGGCCCGATCAAACCAAATATCTCGCCGTCGTTGACCTCGAACGACACATCGTCGACAGCTACCGTTGAGCCGTACGTCTTGCGCACTCCGGAAACTTGAATGACTGAAGACATGGTAGTCCGCAAGATCGCGGATTCTCTGAACCGAATCGAGAGTTTATATCACGGACTTAGGCTAAGTCCCCATTGGTCGGATTGCCGGACGCTGAAGTGGCGACCCGTGAATCGCGACTGGGGAATTGAGGAAAACAACCCATCGAACCAGGCGGCAGGCCCAGGCCGGCAAGGAAATCCAGAGTACACTTCCTACGTATTAGGGGTAGTGATGGTTGTGCGGTTCGGTTCCTTCGCAAATGAGCCGCAGACGGAGAAAAAATGCCAACGACAACAAGATTCGAGCTGGACGGCGGCGGATTGCCGTCGATGCCAAACCTGCGTGGGACTGGGAAAAGAATATTGCAGCTCGCGATATTGGTGGTTCTGATTATTGTGGTGCTGGCGAGCACAACTTCCATTCCGACCGGGAACGTGGGCGTCCTGACGCTGTTTGGGCGCGTGACCGGTGAAACGCTTCCGGAAGGAATTCACGTCGTCAATCCACTGAAATCGGTGCAAAAGCTTTCCGTGCAGACACAATCGGTGAAAGAGAGCGCCAATGTGCCGTCAAATGAGGGATTGATCCTGGCACTGGACACGTCGCTGCTTTTCCGGTTGGACAAAGACAAGGCGGCGTTCGTTTACCAGACTGTAGGCGACAATTACGCGGAGAAGATCGTAGAGCCGACCTTACGGGCAGCGATTCGCGCCTCCACGTCAGCGCATTCGGCGAACGCGCTCTATACCAATGCGCGTGAACTGGTGCAGCAGCAGATTCAGGATGAGCTAAAGTCACAACTCGCGCCACGCGGAGTGATTGTCGAAAACGTACTGCTACGCGACGTCCAATTACCGGCCATGCTCAAAGGCTCCATCGAGGCCAAGCAGCAGGCCGAGCAAGACGCCCTGCGCATGAGTTTCATCCTACAGAAGGAAAAGCAAGAAGCCGAGCGCAAGCGCATCGAGGCTCAAGGTATCGCGGACTTCCAGAAGATCGTGGCGACGGGCATCAGTCCGCAACTGCTCGAATGGAAAGGGATCGAAGCGACGGAGAAACTGGCGACGAGCGCGAATGCCAAGGTCGTGATTATCGGCAATCCAAAGAATGGCTTGCCACTGGTGCTCGAGCCAAAGTAAACCTCCAGGGAATGTTCCGTCCATTCTGCAAGCGGTCTGGGACTTGCTGATGGAATCGGACAGAAAGTACGGAGATTTTCGTCGACAAAACGAAAAATCGGCGTTGTCGGGCAGGTATGTTTCGAGCTTGTCTATCCAGGATTACGACAACATTTCTATGGCGGGACTACAAAGCATCACTTCGTGTCAGTGCCTGATAAGTCGTTAATCAGGCATTGAGTTTTGCTGGCTAGCTCCAAGAAGGAATCGGCCTGCCTGCGCTAAATGATTGTGGAGCCTCAGTGGTTGTGAAGTGCCTTTTCGATATTGGAAATTTGGCGCACAACCGGCCCATTCCAGAAAACCGCTGTGGGCGTCTGCTTCCACTGCGAGTTTGGCGGGTAGAGGATTGCTACATCCCAGAAGTATCCTTTTTCCACGCAACAATCAGGTGCAGGCTGCCCCCGCGTCTCTCGTGCTCTTCGACCAAGTTGTTGCGCAATTAGATGCGTGGGATCCCAGAACTGCTTTGCACGCTTGTCAGAGATTCTTGCAAGTGCGCTACGACCTGGAGAACGCCAATCCGTGGTGAGGATTGGCTCCCACACCACCAGCACACGGAGCTTGGGGTCCGGATTGGTACTCAGTAGTTTTTCGATTGCGGAGGCCCCCCGCAGACAGGTCGCTCAAGTTGGAGAAAGCAGGAGTACAAGTCGGGGGCCTTCAATCGACTTATCAAAACTTTCCTCGAACTCTGTCATGTTGGGGGGTGTGAGCGCAGCGAGCGGGTCTTGTCCCTGCGGAGTCGAGGAGCCCACCCAAAGGTATGCCGCACCAAGCAGCAAGATGGCAGCTACGACCCCGGCCGCGATAAGGCTCTTCCTCACTTCCATGCTCCAGGCATCCGATCGGCAATGAATCCTGCGATCTCCTGGGGGAACAGGATCATTCCAACGACGACAACCACGGCGGACCACAGTAGGACGGCGCCTAGATATCTTCGCTTCACTGCGCACTGCTTTGCACGATGTTGCTGCCAAAATCCAACGCCGAGTAGCACGATGGAAAGCCCTAGCAGCCAGGGTCTAAACCTCTGCAGAAAAGCACTCGCCCCCGCCGTCCCAAGCGCAGCAGCGAAGCCTAAGGGGAGACAACACCCCATTGTTGCGATGGTGCTCGCCATTGCGGCCAGTGAGGCGGAGATGCCTGAGCCCTGCTTCACGCCATTTCTCCCTCACGAGCTTTGCGCACTGCGTTTTGCATCATCTCAATGGGTGGGATGCCAGCCTCTTTGGCTCCCTCGTAAATGCGACAAGCCAGCGCGAAGGATTCCGGCTCTTGCGATTCACCCGCGATGTCTCGTCCGTTGATTCTGACCGTCGGAGAACCACGAAATTTCAATTCTTGCGCAGTCTTTGCGTCAGTGACGGGCACCTGATGAATCTCAAGCGGGATGCCTGCTGCGGCCAGCACAGCTTTCAACTGTTTTACTGCCGTTGGATGATGAGGGCAGTTCGGTACGTAGAGCACTTCCACTCTCACTTGGTGTTCTCCGTTTTCCGTGGCTTTGTTCCTCTCAAAAGCGGGCATTGAGCTGACCGCTTACGCATTTCCTTCTTGCAACTCTGCAGAGCCTGACGTAACTCGTGCTCCAGCTTCTCAAGGTCGGCAAGCTTCAGACGCACACTGGTAAGTTTTTGTTCTAATCGGCGGCGCACTGGTGCGCATGGTTGCATCCGGCTGTGGCGCAGCCCAAGTAGCTCGCGGACCTCACTGAGGGTAAAACCCAGAGTCTGCACGCGGCGGACGAAACTAAGCGTGTCCACATCACTATCACCATATCGGCGAAAGCCACCCTCTGTTCTTGGGGCGCGAGGGAGCAGTGAATTTCGCTCGTAGAAGCGAATCGCGTCAACGCTGAGACCGACCTTTTTCGCTACAACGCCAATTTGCATCGCCTAACCCCTCATTCAACAAACTACACCCTGGAGTATAGTCCAGAGTCAAGCGACGCTCGCGTCCAGGGGGCCAACTCTTGATAAGTCGCGAAGCCGGAAAAGTCCGCGGTCAGCTTTCGCAGCGGATTCCACGTGGACGAGCAGCGAAATGACGCTGCCTGCCGGTGTTTCCCATTCGCATCACTAGCCCTTCAGTACAGTATCTTCGTTTCGCTCCACTCGTTATCATTTTTGAATGATTTACAAACTCCAGTATCGCAGCCCCAAAATCGCCGCCACTGCCACAATTGTATTCGTAGCCGTAATGGTCTCTTCTTGCGGTCATACGCAAGCCGCGTCGCCTGCCGTCCCCACAGAAACTGTTATGAAGACTGTCCGCGACTATGGCCGGGGTCATCAATCCGCAATTTCCCTCGCGCCTGCGTCGGTGCCGGAAGAAACTGACGAACAGTATGCGGCCACCATCAATAACCTTTTTGTCCATGAAAATTTTGCGGAATTGGAGAAGATTGAACAGCAGAACCGAATAGAAAAAGGGCGGGTCGCAGGTGGTATTTGGAAGAGCAGCTCATTTTTTGGCGCGATCGCCGCTCCGCCTGGCGAGGAAATGAAGGATTCAGACTACGATTTTCGCTTTACGACCGCGAAGAAATGGGCTGCCGCATATCCTAGTTCCGCTACCGCACGCATAGCGCTCGCCGACATTTACGCTGCCTACGCCGACTTCGCCCGCGGCTCGGGACATGCCGACTCCGTTTCCGACGCGAACTGGAAGCTTTTTTATTCGCGCGTGGCCCAAGCAAAGCAAGTTCTCCTCGAAACGGCGGTACTGAAAGAAAAAGACGCGCAATGGTTCGACGTGATGATGCAAGTTTCCAATAGCGAAGGCTGGGATCGCACCCAGGAACGCGAACTGTTCGATCAAGCCATCGCGTTCGAGCCTTCTTCCTACCACTTCTATCGCCGGTATGCGAACTACCTTTTGCCTCAGTGGTATGGCCAAGCCGGTGACGTACAGGCTTTCGCCGACGAGGTTGCCGCGCACCGTACGGAGCCTGAAAGCTCCATATTTTATTTCGAGATCGTAGGCGCTCTGACTTGCTACTGCAGAACGGGTATGGACGCTCTGAGCCAGACTTCATGGCCGCGCACGAAACAAGGCTACGCGAATTTGAAGCGCCTCTACGGCACGTCGAACTTGAAAACCAACCGCTTCGCATTCCTCGCCTGCGTCGCGAAAGATAAATCCGCCGCCCGTGAAGCCTTCGCTTCCATTACAGCGCCGGAGCTTGACATTTGGACTAGCGAAGAGGTTTTCAATAGCGCTCGGACATGGGCTGCTGACCAATAGGCAGAACAGTCGCGATTTTCAGAGCCCGCACGCATTACCGGACATCACTAACAATTCTAACAATGTCGGCCTTGTCGAACTCTTTTTGAGCACACTTCTTTCTTCCCCTAAAAGAGTTTTTCTCATTTGTTTTCTTTCGCTTTCTTCCTTTTCGGCATCGACGACCAAGGCTCGCTCGTAATCTGCGGTCGGTTTCAGTCCGGTCCAAACATCTCTCCGATCAAAACTTTGGCCATGATTGCTTCTTCAAACTTGCGTTCGAGGGAGCAGGTGCCCCGCACGCCGCCTTTGCCGGTGGGTGTTTGGAGCCAGCTTGAAGTGAATGCACATTCATTGCACACTTCCAGCCCTCGCCCACGCCCGTACAACTAGCCATTTCCCCGCCCAGAATTCCCGCCCATCCCCATTCTCCTCACTGACTTACGTCCCCGGTACGCGCGATTCGAATGAGTACTGAACAACAAATAACTTGACAAGTTATCTGAAACTGCGGTACCATCTACTGTGAACGTTGCCTTCCATCCCCGTTTACCCCGAGCCTCCTCGGCGTGGAGCCCCGCACGTTGCCATCCGTGTTTTTTGTGTCCCGGCTGCATTTACGGGAATTCACCTAGCGAAGTAGCTTCTTTTTCTTTCTTCGTTGCCGCACTGTCCGGCGTCCGCTCCGACCCGGTTGGAGTGTCAATTCCCACTCGCCTCCTCGCCCGGACTCACCCGCTTACCGTCCCTGAGCGTTTCCCGCGATTCGCCATTCGCTTCTCCCCGCTCCTCTACTCAGCGCCACCTGCACTATTCCTATCTCCCTTAGAATCAACACTTATAGAATCGCCCACAAGTGATGATTCTAAGCAACTTACAAAAATACTAAGCCCCATAGAATCAACACTTACAAAAAACAGGGGGAGGGGGGCCTGTTATTGTTGACCACGAATCACGCATCGCTGAGCACGGGTCACGGAACACGGACCACGAATCACGCTTCCGCTGCCCGAAGCCCTATCCTTCGGCGTGCGACAAGAATCGCGGCGCTTTGCGGAATTTCGTTGCCTGCTCGAACCCGTATGCCAGCTTGATCAGAACCGGCTCGCTCCACGCCCGCCCGAAAAACGAGATGCCTACTGGCAACCCGCGCACGAATCCCGCGACCACATTCACGTTGGGATACCCGGTCACTGCCGCAAATTCCGAGCTTCCTCCGCCGAACGAGTCGCCGTTCACGATGTCCGTCAGCCACGCCGGCCCGCCGGTCGGCGCAACGATGGCATCCAGTTTGTGCTTGTCCATCGTCGCATCGATTCCTTCCTTGCCGGCCAGCTCATGGTTCTTCTTGATCGCGTCCACGTATTCCTGCGTTGTCAGCGGTCCTTTTTCTTCGGCCTTCAGGAAATTCTCTTGCCCAAAAAACGGCATCTCCTTCGCCGCATTCTTCTCGTTGAACTCGATAATCTCCTTCAGCGTCTTGACCGGCGCATTCGGTCCAAGCCACGCCAAATACGCATTCAAGTCCGCCTTCAGCTCATACATGAACCCGAGGAATTCCGTCTCCCCGAACTTGCCGTACGTCTCAATTTCCAGCGGGTCGATCAGCGTCGCTCCCTGCTTCTTTATTACCTCGAGCGCGGCCTCCATCAATTTGTCCACCGCAGGACTGAACCCAAACGCTTTTCGCAAAACACCGATACGCGCGCCGCGCAATCCGTCGGCCTGGAGAAACTTGGTGTAATCCGTGAACGACTTTCCCGCGCTCGCCCCCGTTGCGCTGTCGTTCGGGTCAACGCCTGTGAGCGCTCCAAGCAAAATCGCTGCGTCGCGCACCGTGCGGCACATCGGTCCCGCGGTATCCTGTGTATGCGAAATCGGAATGATGTGGCTCCGGCTCACCAGGCCAACTGTGGGCTTGATCCCCGCCAGCCCATTTGCCGACGACGGGCACACGATCGATCCATCCGTCTCCGTCCCAATTCCGATCGCCGCCAGGTTCGCCGAAATCCCCGCGCCCGTTCCCGAACTCGATCCGCACGGATTTCTGTCCAGTGCGTACGGATTTTTCGTCTGCCCGCCGCGTCCGCTCCATCCGCTGATCGAATGGTTCGAGCGAATATTCGCCCACTCGCTCAAATTTGTTTTTCCCAAAATCACGGCGCCCGCGTCACGCAACTTCTTCGCGATGAACGCATCCGCCGGCGGCTTCGATCCGGCCAAGGCAAGCGATCCAGCTGTCGTCTGCATCCGGTCCGCGGTCGCGATGTTGTCCTTGATCAATACGGGAATTCCGTGCAGCGGCCCGCGCGGCCCTTTTTCTTTGCGCTCTTTGTCCAGAGCTTCAGCAATTTCGAGCGCGTCCGGATTTGTTTCGATGACGCTGTTCACCCTCGGGCCGCTTTTGTCAACCGCTGCGATACGCTCCAGATATTTCTGCGCAATCGATCGCGCAGTGTACTTCCCGGACTTCATTCCATCTTGCAACTCGCCGATCGTGATCTCATCAAACTCAAACGCCGAAACCTCTGCAGCCGCAGCCGCGTTCCCGCGTGGCCTTCCAAACACCGGCTGCAAAATAGGACCGGCCGCAGCCGCCGCTCCTCCGAGCAAACTGGCCTGCAAAAATCTTCTCCGTCCTGCAGCCGCCGGTTCGCGCCGTTTTTGCTCAGCGCGCGCGCTTTCCCGTTTAGCCGCGCAGATCTCTGCACCCTTGCTCTCATTCTCAGTGAATTTTTCCATTTTAGGTCCTCACCCTTTCCACAGCAAAGAAAACGCACAGATAGTACGCCAAACCCGGCTCTCCGGCCGCATGAAATCCGTGTCTCCAGCGGTTTCCGTACAGGAAACTGGAAGAGAAAGAATTTTCCCTATGGCCATTTTTGAGCTACAATCCTTTTTACGCGGAGTCCCCCCGTAGTCGGTTTGCCATGTTGCTGACTGACCTAAACGGCCCCATGTCCCTCCAGCCGCGTCGCCCAGGCTTGGGGAGAATCTCGCGTCCCACCCGTTTGGCCGCACCCGCGATTATTTTTTTGAGCTTCGCGACTTTCGGCGCAACCATTTCTTGCGCGCAAGACCAGCAAGATCAGAGCGTCGCCGAAGCCGCCCGTCAGGAACGCGCTCGCAAACAAGAACTGCAGAAGCGGGCCAAGCATGTTTACACCGAAGAAGATCTCAAACATCCCAACATCTTGACCCCGGAAGACCGCGCGCAAGTCGAAGCCAAACGAAATGAATGCGCGCAGAAAGACAATTGCTCGCCGGGCGCGCCGCAAAATTCTCCCGATGCTCTCGACGCGAACTCGCAACCTCAGCAACCTTCGCTCGGGGAAGTCGCTCGTCAGCTCCGCAAGCAAAAAGAATTGCAAGCATTAAAACCGAAACAATCGGAACCGTTCCATCTTTCCATCGGAACGCCCGCGCTCGCTTCTCCGGTTATGCCGGAGCGTGCAACGATTCGTCCACCGGCTCAACCGGTTTTGCATCCCAAAATGCCTTCGAATTTTTTCCGGCGCGATCCATTTTCAGCCGTTCCTCTTCGTCTGCACATTCCGGCGAGTCCGCGTCCCGAACTTCCTCCCGACGCTCGTGGAATTCTCCGTGCAACTCCCCGTGCAAATGTTCACACGAACGTTCGCGAGAATTTCCGTCGCGGTGTTCGCCCCAACGTTCATAAAGAAACATCTGAACGCGTTGGTCCAGATCCTCTTGCCAAGGTACTCACTGACTTTCACAAAGATGTCCGTCCAAATGTTCGTCTTCACGCGCGGGTAATTGTTCCCGCCCAGCCAAGAATATTTTTCCGGTCCGCGCCGCCAATCATTTTTGTCCAGCCTGCACAACCGATCGCGCCGAGCGAGGCGGTTCGCCCGGTACAGCCGCGGCACTCACTCCCGGCGGCTACTAACGCCGCGCGAAAAATCGTGAGCGTGCAGCGCGGCGATTCTCTCTGGAAATTGGCGAAACAAAATTTGGGCCAGGGCAGTCGCTGGCCGGAGCTCCTCGCCGCAAATCGAGGGATCGCCGACCCCAACCAAATTCGCGTTGGCGCGCAGCTCAATCTTCCGGACGCCACGGCGACGCCTCGCTCCAAACGCGTAGCCGAGAGCATTGCTAAACTGACGCTCAAAGTCCACAGAGGCGACACTCTCTGGAGCCTGGCCAAGACCAACCTCGGCCGCTCCTCCGCCTGGCACTGCTTGGCCGCCGCCAATCCGTCTGTCAGCGACCCCAACCGCATTTACGAAAACCAGGGACTGGTCGTCCCCGCTAGCTGCGGCCCCTAGTCGATTCGCGCAGATCCTCCACGAGTTATTAGTGGCGGGCCATTCCGCTCATCGGCCCGCTAAATCATCTAAATCGGTTATAAGTCAACTACTGTATTCGATAGTAGCCTTCCAAATTTCATATTAATGACCACCGCCCACTCCTCACGAGGAGCGCAATTTGCCCTTAAATTATTGATTTTAAATGTTTTATAACTACAGGTGATTCCCGTGTGTCTGGTCACACGATTGCGTTAGCGGGAGTACCACCATGCAATCTATGACATGGCATAAAGTTTCAGCGCTGGGAGTCTATGAAGCCGATGCCACAGGAGAAATGCTTTAGAGGGTCGCCATAAGAGTGGGATGGGCCTCGAAGGTTCGTGGAGAGAAGCATTCGAATAGCGGTTACAAAATTTCTGAGGAGGATTAATACAAATGGAAGTTGCACGTGGAGGTACTTTTCCAGTTCGAACGGTTTGGGCGCGGCTGGCGTTGTTTTTGTTTTCGTTAGCGCTAGGCGGCCTCGCACACGCTCAATCTACTGCATCGCTCAACGGCACAGTCACGGATCCAACGGGGGCGGCAGTTCCAAATGCCAGAGTAGTTGCGACAAACCAAGCTACCGGGGTCGGATCGGCTACGCAAACCGATGCAGCAGGCGCGTATCTTTTCCCATCCTTGCAGATTGGCACGTACCGCCTTGAGGTTACCGTATCCAGTTTCCAGACGGCTGCGATCACTAATCTCAAACTCGAGGTAGCGACGTCGGTAACTCAAAACGTGCAATTGAAAGTTGGCGAAGCGACGGAAAGAATCGAGATCGTTGCCGATGCCGCGATCATCGAAACCACTACGAACAGCATGGGCCAGGTCATCAATGAAAAGACGGTTCAGGAAATCCCATTGAATGGCCGGCACTTTACGGATCTTAGTCTGTTAACGCCGGGCACGATGACGCCTCCGGCAAACGGTTTTCTGTCAGCTCCGCTCCGCGGACAAGGCTCATTCGGAATTAATACCGCAGGACAACGTGAAGACACGACCAACTGGCTGGTCAACGGGATCAACCTGAACGATAACGTCCAGAACCAAATCACGTTTCAGCCGCCGATTGATACTCTGGCGGAATCCAAGATCGACAACTCTGCTTTCCCTGCAGAGTACGGCCGAAATTCCGGCGCGATCGTGAACCTTGCCACGCGATCCGGATCCAATGTGTACCACGGTGAAGCATTTGAGTTCTTTCGGAACAACGCGCTCGATGCGCGGAACTTTTTCAACACTGTCCCGAACCCGCAAGCCTCCTTCAAGCGCAATGAATTCGGCGCCGCTTTCGGCGGACCCATCAAGAAGAATAAGGCGTTTTTCTTCCTCGCTTATGAGGGCCTACGCCAACACCAGAGCTTGACGGTCACCAGTACTGTCCCCAGCCAGAACCAGCGGGCGACAGTGACTTCCCCTGCGGTTAACAGCTTGCTGGGGCTGATTCCGGCAGCCAACTTTCATCAAGCTTCGGACGCCTCGGCGGCCGCGGCGGATTTTACCGGCTTCACAGGCGGAGCAGTCGCCAATGTGGCACTCAATCAAGGATCCGCTGACTTCGACTTTGAACTAACGCAGAAGGATCGCTTTCATGGGTACTACGTCGTCCAAAAGGACCTCCGACAGGAGCCCACGGCGGGTGGTGCCATCGGTGCAAACATTCCTGGATTCGGCGACACCCGCTCCGGATTCCGCCAGCTAATGACTGTAAGCGAAGATCATACTTTTAGTCCCGCACTGGCGAACACCGTGCGCCTAGGGTTCAACCGAATCCACTTGACGTTCCTACCCAACGGCCTCCTCGATCCGGCAGATTTCAACATCACCATGCCGGCCGGCTCCCCAGTCGGATCAGGTCTTCCGTTCTTCAACGTGGCAGGCACTCTGGGTTTTGGCGGCCCGACCGGGGAGCCACAAGGCCGCGGCGACACCACCGTAGTCTTGAATGACACGCTGAGCTGGCTCAGGGGACGGCACTCTTTCGCATTCGGCGGGGAAATCCGCCGGGCCTACAACAACAACATTTCCGAGAACGTGGGAAGTTTTAACTTTACTACCTTCGCGAACTTCCTGGCCGACAAGTCCAACGCATTTACCGATCTAATCGGTTCGGGCAATGACAAGATTCTGCAGCCCTCTTATGACGTATTTGCCCAGGACAGCTTCAAGTGGAAATCAAACTTTACGATTAATATCGGCCTGCGGTACGCCTGGAACTCGACTCCTTCGGAAGCCACTGGCCGGTTCACGAATTTCGACCCCACGACGGGCACACTTATTTCGTCCCCGCAGCCTTATCACACAAACAATAAAAACTTCCAGCCACGTATCGGTTTCGCTTGGGATCCATTCAAGGACGGCAAGACTTCTGTTCGCGCAGCCTATGCCATCATGACCCAGGATCCCACTACCAACATCGTTACCGGACTGAGCTCAAATCCTCCCTTTGCTTTGCCCCTTTCGGTTAATTCGGGGACGAGCACCATCACGTTGGAGAATCCCTCTGCGGCCATCACAGGGGTCAGTCTGGGGCCTAGCGCGATCAACGCTGGCTATGACGACATGTATGCACAGGATTGGAACCTTACGGTCCAGCGGCAGATTACTTCTTCTCTGGGAATCGAAGTCGCTTATGTGGGGTTGAAGGCCACTCACCTTCAGCTCACGCAGAATATCAATCAGCCTTTTGTCACAGGCAATGTCTACGGCTCAACGAGACCTTTTCCTTCACTCCCGTTGACTAGCGCGGTGATCCCGGCTCAATGCGCTCCACCGAACCTAGCTTGCCCTTTTGGAAACATCAATCAAGTGAACACGGGGGGGAACTCCAACTACAACGCGCTCTGGGCCACGGTCAACAAGCACTTCTCCCGCGGTTTCGAGTTTCTCGCTTCCTACACGTATTCGAAATCGCTCGATTACAACTCACTTTCTACCGGAGAGACATACGTCATCCAGAATGCCTACAATCCGCGCGGCGATTATGGCCGCTCGGAGTTTGACGCGCGTCACCGTTTTGTACTCAGCGGCTTCTACGAACTTCCGTTCAAGGCCAACCGCCTAGTGGCAGGCTGGCAGCTTGGCATCGTCACCCAGGCGCAAACCGGAAATCCGCTTAATCCGACACTGGCCATCGGCCCAGGACCAGGAATTTCTCTCACAGTGAGGCCGGATATAACCGGAGCGATCCAAACGACTGGAGATCCTTCCCAGTGGTTCGCAAACAAGGCCGTTTTTGTTTCGCCTGGTGTTGGCACAGTATTCCATCCGGGCGACTTGGGCCGAAATGCCATCACTGGCCCGAACTTCCTGAACACGGATTTCTCGGTCACAAAGAACACAAAGATTACCGAGAGATTCACCCTCCAGTTCCGGAGCGAGATGTTCGATGTGTTCAACCATCCCAATTTCGGGAATCCGGTTTTGACGACCACCAGCTCGTCCTTTGGAAAGGTTCAGTCGACTCGATTCCCAACCGGGGACTTCGGCTCTTCGAGGCAGATCCAATTTGCTCTGAAGTTGCTCTTCTGAGCTTCTGTCAATCCTTCTTCCTTCCGGCGAGGGCGGGCTTCGGCCCGCCCTCGCTGTTTTTTGTCTGCACGGTTTAGACAATGCAGCGCTGCCGCTCCTCTCCGAACGACACAGACTGAAGCACCGGAAAATCGAAGTTACGGATTCGCCCTTGCGCGGCCATGCTCCTATTTTTCAGATACAATACAAAATAGACTGAAGCGCTGACACCGAGGGTAAGGTGATTCACAAGAATATTTTCCACAACGAAAGCCTGCTGCCCATCGAGAATGTTCGGCTTTCGCCCGGTCAAGCCGGCCTCATCTGCGGGTGGGGGCTCTTCACCACGCTGCGCATCTTTCACGGTGAGGCGTTCGCTTACGAGCGCCACTGGCGCCGTCTCGAAAAGGACGCCGCCATCATTCATCTCCCGATGCCTTACACCGCGGCCAAAGTTCGCGTCAATCTCCACGAAGTGATCCGTGCCAATCAAGTGACGGAGGGATGCGCGCGCATTTATCTGATTTACAACCAGGTTGGGTTTTGGCAGAGCGACGAAAAGCATCCCGAAGTCGACCTCATTATTTACACCGCGCCGCTCCCGCAATATCACGAACCTGTTCGTCTGGCTCTTCGCGAACAAGGCCGCCACGCTGCTTCGCCCCTTGCCGGCGTCAAGACAACTTCCTGGCTGCAAAATGTCTGGGCGGTGGCGGAAGCGCAAAAAGAGGGATTCGACGAAGTCGTGCTGCTGAACGAGCGGGGTGAGATTGCCGAATGCACTGCCGCAAACATTTTTGCGGTGAAAAACGGCAAGGTGTTCACGCCGCCACTGAATTCCGGTTGCCTCGAGGGCGTTACGCGGGGCATTCTCTTTGAGATCGCTCCCGAAGCGGGCGTCGCAGTCATCGAGCAAGCTCTTCGCCCCGAGGATATCTACTCCGCCGACGAAATCTTCATCTCGTCGACAAATCGCAATCTCATCGGAGTCGGTGAAGTCGCCGGACACAAGATTGCGACAGCTCCCGGCCCCGTGACGCACCAGCTCAATGAGCTCTTCGACGCCTATGTCGCGGACTACGTGACGCGCCGCCTGTCCGCCGCTTCCCACTAATCGGAAGTATTTTACGAAAATCCGGATTAGCTGAAACGCTTTTCGATTCCCAGCGTCTATTCGGCATCGAGCGACTTCTCTTGACAATCGAGAGAAGCGCCGTATACTCCTCTAGAATCTCCAGAGAAGCACTCGGAGGAGGCACGATGACCGACACATCCGCGACGCTGGTGCAGGGCACGCTGGACATGCTCATTCTGAAAACGCTCGCTCTTGAGCCCCTCCACGGCTGGGGCATCTCGCAGAGAATTCAACAATTGAGCCGCGGGGTATTCGACGTCAACCCTGGCTCCCTTTTTCCTGCGTTCCGCCGGCTTGAGCGCGCCGGGTTGCTCGAATGCGAGTGGCGGACGTCGGAGAACAATCGTAGGGCGAAATACTACTCGCTGACAAAAGCCGGGCGGCAAAAGCTGCGCAGTGAAACCAAAGAGTGGGAACGCCAAGTGGCGGCCATCGCAAGAATTCTGCAGACCGCTTCGTAGGAGGACGCCATGGGAATCTGGACGAATCTCTCCGCTGGGCTCCGCGGGCTTTTCCGTAAACGCAAAGAGGAGCAGGAACTCGACGAAGAGCTGCGCGATTTTCTGGAAAAGTCCACCGCCGAAAAAATGCGTTCGGGACTGACTCGCGAAGAGGCCTTGCGCAGGGCGCGCCTGGAAATGGGCGGCGTGGAGGCGGTCAAAGAGAGTGTGCGTGCAGCGAGCTGGGAGACGCGCATCGAGACTCTGTGGACCGATCTGCGATTCGGCGCCCGGCTGCTGCGATTCAATCCGGTGTTTGCAAGCGCGGCAATCCTTTCCATGGCACATCGGATCGGCGCGAACACGGCCATCTTTCAACTTCTCGACGCGGTGCGTCTGCGAACCTTGCCGGTAAAGAATCCGCAGGAAATTGCGCGCGTCGCCTTTGACCGTCGCGGTTCGAGAAGCGGCAATTTCAGCACGCGTTATCCCGATTTCACCTACGCCATCTGGGAGCAGATTCGCGATAAGCAAGAGGGTTTTTCGAGCGTATATGCCTGGGCGCCGGTGCAATTCAACGTGTCGCCGGCCGGCGAAGTGCACAACGTGCAGGGGCTTTGGGTCAGCGGTGAATTTTTCGAAACGCTGGGCGTCGGGCCGGCGCTCGGCCGCCTGCTAAGCACTGCTGACGATCAGCCTGCGTGCGCATCGGCTGGAGCGGTCCTCAGCTATTCCTATTGGCAGCAGGAATACGGCGGGCGCAGGGATGTGCTCGACGGAAAGGTCACGATCAACAGGCATCCCATTCCGGTTATTGGCGTGGCGGCGCGCGATTTTTACGGAGTGGAAGTTGGACGGAACTTCGACGTCGCGGTACCGATCTGCGCCGAACCGCTCATCAACGGTGAGAACAGCCAACTGAAAAGCCGGATTGGCTGGTGGCTGTCGGTCATGGGCAGGCTGAAGCCGGATTGGAGAGTGGAACGTGCTTCGGCGCAACTGCGCGCGGTTTCACAGAGCATATTCGAAGCGGCGATGCCTCCGCAGTACAACGCATCCAACGCAAAATCATTGCTGGCGGCCAAACTCGTGGCCAGACCCGGCGGCTCGGGCGTCTCAGACCTGCGGGAAAGCTATGCACAGCCGCTCTGGCTATTGCTGGCGCTTGCGGGTCTGGTGTTGCTGATTGCTTCGGCGAATCTTGCGAACCTGCTGCTCGCACGGGCAAACGCCCGCGAAAAGGAAATGGCGATGCGCATGGCGGTGGGCGCGGGACGAGGCAGGCTGATCCGGCAATTGCTTGTAGAAAGCTTGTTGCTCGCGGGGATCGGCGCTGCGCTCGGGGCATTGCTGGCGCGCGATCTAAGCCGAGTGCTGGTGGCCTCGATGAGCACGGAACAAGCTCCGCTGTTCGTGGCTCTGCGTACGGATTGGCGCGTGCTGGGATTCACTTCCGCGCTGGCTATCTTTACGTGCGTGCTCTTCGGGCTTGCTCCAGCCCTCCGCGCCACCAGTGTTTCCCCCGGCTTGGCCTTAAAGGAAGGCGGCCGAGGAGCAACGCAGGGACGCTGGCGGTTCGGATTGCGCCGCATTCTCGTGGTATCGCAAATTGCGCTTTCTCTGACGTTGCTGGTGGGAGCACTGCTCTTTGCGCGCAGTCTGAAGAATCTCGCGACGCTTGATCCGGGTTTCCGCCGCGACGGCATACTCGTTGTGGACATAGACTTTACCGCCCGGCATCTTCCCACCGAGGCACGGCGGGCATTTTCCGATGAACTTCTGCGCCGCGTGCGCGGGATCGCTGGCGTGAACGCCGCCGCCACCGCGGCGATCGTGCCCCTAAGCGGAGACGGCATCGGGCACGACATCCTTGTAGGAGCGAGCGGCGATGCGCCGGACGATGTCCCCGTAGCGGCATTCAATTACGTGAGCCCGGGGTACTTCGAGACGTTGCAGACGCCGTTCCTGGTGGGCCACGATTTCGACGAGCACGACCGGCTGGGCTCGCCAAATGTGGCCATCGTCAACCAGGCATTCGCGGACAAATTTGCCCAAGGAAAGAATCCGCTGGACTTCAAGTTCCGGGTGCGGCGATTGATGAAGACCTCCGCGCCGTATCAAATTATCGGAGTGGTCAGAGACACGAAGTACACCGATCTTCGTGAGAACCGAGAGACTATTGTGTATTCGCCACAAGCGCAGAATGAGGAAGCCAGCAATGACGCGCAGATTCTGCTGCGCTCGAGCGCTCCTCTCGCGGGTATTCTGTCGGCCGTGAAGGGCACCGCGAACGAAGCCGATCCGGACGCAGACATCACTTTTTACAATTTGCACAGGATGATCGACGACGGATTGTTGCGCGACCGCCTGATGGCGCGACTTTCCGGATTTTTTGGGATCCTCGCCGTTCTTCTCGCAGTCGTTGGTCTCTATGGCGTGATCTCCTACATGGTCGCGCGGCGCCGCAACGAGATCGGCATTCGCATGTCTCTCGGCGCGGACCGACGCTCCATCATTTCTCTGGTTCTGCGCGAGTCCGTGCTTCTGCTTGCGATTGGACTTACCATCGGCGTAGCTCTCGCTCTAGCCGTATCGAGCGCCGCCTCCGCTCTGCTGTTTGGCTTGAAACCCCACGATGCCACCACACTTATGATTGCCACGGTCAGCCTCGCTGCGATCGCCCTGGCAGCGAGCTACCTACCGGCGCTACGCGCCTCAAAGCTGGATCCTCTGGAAGCGCTGCGGCACGAATAGTATGGCTGCGTGCTACAATCCCGTCGCGAGTATCCCATGCCCGACACAGCTTCCATCACGATGGGAGGAGCAGTTCTCGAGGTCGTCTCTCCAGACGGCGCTCGCCGCTACGTGCGCGTCACGCAGACCCCGTTCCTACTCGGACGAGGGGCAGAAACGGGCAACCATCTCCAGCTCTCGGATCGCCGGATCTCTCGCAATTGCGCCGCGCTCGTTCTTGAAGGAGGCCGTCTATACATCGAAGATCGCGGCCAGCGCCGGGGCCTTTTCGTTAACGGAGAAAAAGTCGACAGCCGGGCCCTCAGCGACGGCGACTCCATCACCTTCGGTCTGGAGGACTCCTACGAAATCGTTTTCCGCTCGGGCACATCCAGCGGCGAGGAATCCATACCCAACCTCCTCACCCGCATCGAGCACATCACTAGTTCGGAACCAGTTGGCGGCGGTCTTCGCAAGCTCAACCTGCTCCTGGAAGCCACCACTCTTCTGCACTCACAGCTTCCACTCGATTCCGTACTCGGCACGATGCTCGATCATGCCGTCTCTGTCACTGACGCAGACCGGGGCATGCTTCTTGAAGCTGATTCCACCGGCACCCTCAAAGTTCGCCTGGCCCGCCGCACAGGCGGTCAGCGCCTTTCGCCGGAGAGCATTAGTCCAAGCCAAACCGCCATTCAGCTCGCACTCCGGCAGCGATCGCCTGTGGTTACAGAAGATATCGAGCGCGCCGATATGGATTTGCAGTCGGCTCAAAGCATCATTGCGCAGCGATTGCGTGCCGTCGTGGTTATTCCTTTGTTTGCGGTGCACCGGGCGAGTTCGCCTGATTCCAGCTCCGCGCCTGCGTTCGAACATTCTCTCGGCGTACTCTATCTAGATTCCCGCCGGCCCGCCGCTTTCTCCAAACTCGACCGTCAGATTCTTGACGCTCTCGCCGCCGACGCGGCAAGCATTTTGGACAATGCCCGCCTCGTCATCCGCGAACGCGAGCGGCAGCGTATGGAGGAACAAATCGACATTGCGCGCGGCATCCAGCAGGCCCTCCTCCCGCGCAATTTCCCTGATCATCCCCACCTCGCCGTGGCTGGCTGCAATTATCCCTGCCTTGCGGTGGGGGGCGATTACTTCGACGTTTTCCCGCTCGATAACAACCGCACTGCTTTCCTCATTGCGGACGTTTCCGGCAAGGGTCTCGGTGCTGCTCTTTTAACCACTATGCTCCAGGGCGCGCTTTCCGCCATGACCCTAGGCACCGATCCCGCTCGGGTATTCAGTCACGTCAATCGCTTTCTATGCGATCATGCCGAAGTCGGCCGCTATGCCACCATGTTCTTCGGTATTTTGGATGATGACGGCCACCTGGAGTTCATCAATGCCGGTCATCCTTCGCCATTCCTGATTCGCCATGGAGTGGCTGAGGAACCCTTCAGCGAGGGCTCCTACCCCGTTGGGCTGGTTCCGGAAGCGGAATACGCCGTGGCACGCCTCAAACTCGAGCCTGGCGACACTCTCGTACTCTTCAGCGACGGTGTTACAGAAGCTATGGACCCCGATGAACAGCTATTCGGGGTACCTCGTCTGCGCGAAGTCCTTACAGGACAGACTGAATGTCCCCTCGATCAGCTCCAAAAATGTGTTCTGGAAGCGGTGGAGAATTTCGCCCGTGGTGCCAGCCAGGCCGACGACCTTACCCTCCTCATCGTCCGCTATCGATCTTCCAGCGCCCAAGCGGGCACCGACACCGATGCCGCGCCCGCCACGCAATCTGTGTCGGCGTAGCCTGCCAGCCAAAAGAACACGGTTGTCATGCGCATCTCTCAGGCTACGGCAGCGCCTCTCACCGTTTCTCTGAGAGTATTTTGGAATTGAGGGAAGGTAACTGCGCACTATGGCTGATGTACGGCATGGAGGGAATCAACAGGCAACAAATTGTCACATAACCCAGACTCGAAGATTCCATTGATTACAAGCATGATTTGTCGAGGTTTTGTCCGCGGTGGTTAGAGCTCGCGCAAGTGTGGAAGCTCGCGTCGCAAAAACGGAAGGGTTGGCCGACGCCCCGAAGAATCGCCATGCAATTCCCAAGGTTCATATCAGGCTACTCTTGCGTTGCGGGATTGCATTTTGTGGGGCTGTGATATAACTAGAGATCTCCCGGGGCTTCTCAAGCGCCCTTCAGCACCATATACATGTGAACCATGTGGTGGCGTCATTGCGCAAGTTTCTGTTTCAGGAGCTTAGGAATGCCTCTTCTGTCTTTCCTCGATTGCGACCACGCCATCGCCAAGCCGGGATTCAGCCGTTGGCTTGTTCCCCCCGCTGCACTTGCGATCCACTTGGCCATCGGCCAAGCCTATGCCTTCAGCGTGTTTAAGAAGCCGTTGAATTATCTGGTCCAAGTTTCCGCTTTCGGAGACGGACTCAAAGCTCTCCCAGGAGTAGACAGTCCGAATCCGGTGGACTGGAAGTTCACTGACCTGGGTTGGATTTTCAGCATAGCGATCGTCTTCTTAGGCTTGTCTGCCGCAGTTTTTGGCAAATGGCTCGAGAGGGTGGGGCCACGCAAGGCCATGTTCTCCTCTGCTGTCTGTTTCGGCAGCGGCTTCCTGATTTCCGCTCTTGGTGTTCAATTTCATCAACTTTGGCTCCTTTACTTCGGCTATGGCGTAATTGGCGGAATCGGTCTCGGCATCGGGTACATCTCGCCAGTTTCCACACTAATCAGGTGGTTCCCAGACCGCCCGGGCATGGCGACGGGAATGGCCATAATGGGATTTGGCGGCGGCGCGCTCATCGGCGCTCCCCTCTCAAACAATCTCATGGCTTTCTTTCGCACGGAGCACGACCTGGGTGTCGAAAAAACTTTCCTGGTGATGGGCGCTATCTATTTCGTCGCCATGATGTTCGGTGTTTTTACGGTACGAGTTCCGCCAGGGGGGTGGAAGCCCGAAGGGTGGGTTGTTCCTGCCAAGCCCAAAGCCATGGTAACGGCCCACAGTGTTGACGTGAATGCAGCCTTCAGCACGCCGCAGTTCTGGCTGCTCTGGATTGTTTTGTGCATGAATGTCACCGCCGGAATCGGGATTCTGGAGCAAGCGTCGCCGATGATCCAGGAATTGTTCAAGGGCAGAATTACTGCCAGCGCAGCGGCCGGTTTTGTGGCACTACTTAGCTTGTTCAACATGGGTGGGCGGTTTATCTGGTCCAGTATCTCCGATTACATCGGACGGAAGAACACGTACTATGTGTTTTTTGTTCTGGGCGCGATACTTTACTACCTCGCTCCGCGTACTGGCGTCAGCGGGCTCAACAGCATTCCAGTCTTCGTTGGCATCTCCGCGGTGATCCTCAGCATGTATGGGGGCGGCTTCGCCACTGTGCCCGCGTACCTGCGCGATTTGTTCGGGACCATGGAAGTGGGAGCCATTCACGGGCGATTGCTCACCGCCTGGTCCGTTGCCGGTATTTGCGGCCCCGTGCTTGTCAATCATATCCGCGAGTACGAGAAGAACCACGGAGTCCCACTTGCAGATTCCTACTCCACCGTTCTGTACGTGATGGTGGGCTTGCTCGTTGTCGGGTTGCTCGCCAACCTAGCAGTACGACCGGTGGATTCCAGATACTGGTACAAGAGCGAGGAGACCAAGAAAAAGTTTGCAACCGCTTGATTGAACGCAATCACATAAGGCGATAGTCAGGAAAAAGGAGCAAAGGATGGAAGACCACACGAAAAAGACGCCTGTGGCGCTGATCCTATTGGCCTGGCTCTTTGTCGGGCTCCCGTGGGCGTGGGGAGTTGCGCAACTGTGGAAGAATGCGCAGAAGCTCTTTGAAGCTCCTCCCACAGCAGTCGTACCCGCAGCCCCAACGAAATAAGGATGAGAAGAACAGGCTCTGCCTGGTAACAAGACTACGCCGCCACGTATCTCTGGCTAGGGTTACGGTGGCACTCCAAGCAGCGAAACGGGGTGCATCCCAAAGATGTTCCAATTCCGTCACATACTTATTGCGAGAAGCAGTGCCCAAGCCAGGAGGCTTGTTTGTCCGGGCAGTTGGCGCACGAGGATGGCTCGCATCGCCCAACCACCTGCCATAGAACCATGCACCGAGATGCTGCGACGTTTCCCAAACCCGATGCAAAAAAAGGCCTGCGGGTGGTGTCATAATCCATTGCTCCAGGATCGTCAATGAATTGAGCTATGCGCCGCTTAAATTTGTTTTCAGAATTGTGGGAACCTACAACATTGATAACTACAACCGGACGTGACGTGCCCTTAGCGTTGCCGATCTTGAGGCGACTCTTCTTATAGACTGGATTGAGGAGAATGGATTCAGCCGGCCACAGCCAAATCTTCTCGGCAGCTAACCTGAACTTGGCACGAATGACTTCCATAGCCTCGCACGCGCGAGGCGGCTTGCCAGAGAGTGCGAGTTTGGGGCAAGCTACGGTCCGCTGACGGGGGTGTTCGATGAAAAATGCATTGCTAATAGTCTTCAGTGCGCTGGTGCTGTGCACGGGGGATTTGCGCGGGCAAACTGCCGCGCCGTCCGAGGGTTCATTGATCGTGATTCGCGCGGGAACGTTGATCGACGGCGCGAACGATACGCCGCGCAAGAATCAGCTTATTTTTGTGCGCGGCGAACACATCGAGAAAGTCACCGATGCGACCGTCTCGATTCCGCCGAACGTGAAGGTCATCGACCTTTCCGGTGCGACCGTGCTGCCCGGCCTGATTGATTCGCATACGCACATTTTTCTCTGGGGCGAAGAGCCCGCCAAGGGCGGGTATGACGTAAACATTTTGAAAGCGGGGATCGCGCTGCGAGCGGCCCGCGCGACGTTTGCGACGCGGCGGGCGCTCGAACAGGGATTCACGACGCTGCGCGATCTGGAGACTGAAGGCGCGGGATACGGCGACGTCGAAATCAAGCAAGCAATCGAAGAGGGTACGATTCCCGGACCGCGGCTATTCTGCGCGACGCGCGCGATTTCAACGACGGGAGGCTACAACCTGGAAGATTACGCGCCGGAACTCGATATGCCGAAGGGAGCGCAACTGGTCGATGGACCGGTGGAAGCGCGCAAGGCTGCGCGGCAGCAGCTCGAACATGGCGCCGACTGGATCAAGGTGTACATGACGCACCGGTCGTGGGTAGACAAGGAGGGGAAGCTTGTTTCGCAGCCCACACTGACCGTCGAGGAATTGAAAGCGGTCGTTGACGAAACGCATGGCTGGGGCAAGAAGGTGGCGTGTCACGCGTACAACGGGATTGGTATGCAGAGAGCGCTGGACGGCGGCTGCGATTCCATCGAACATGGCCTGGAGATCTCGGACGCACAGATTGCGCAAATGAAGCGACAAGGCACCTGGTATTGCCCGACACTCTCGCCGTACTACGATGACTGGGCGCCCGCGGATACGCCAGGCGGAAAGCGGGACCGGGCGCGGGCTGCAGTACACGAAATTTCGTTTCGCAAGGCGATGCAAGCGCATTTGAAGATTGCTTATGGGACGGACATGGGAGGAATTCCGTGGACGGAACCGCTTGCGCAGGAATTCAAGCGGATGGTCTCGCTGGGGATGAGTCCGATGGATGCGATCCAGTCGGCCACGCTGCGCGCGAGCGAGTTACTGGACATGAAGGGCGAGATTGGTGTCGTGGCAGCAGGAGCCTACGCGGATATTGTAGCGGTTTCCGGAGACCCTCTAAAGGACGTGGGCGAACTCGAGCACGTGCGTTTTGTGATGCACAATGGGTCGGTATTCAAAAACGAGCTAGCGAAATAGAAGAAAATGAGTGGTGAATAGAGACGCGTAGCGATGGCCGTGCACGCAGAGGCGAGTGTTGATTTTTAGTCTTTTCCGGTTTCGACCCGGACGCCTTTCCAGAACGCGATTCTGCCTTTGATCTCAGCGGCGGCGGGTTTCGGTTCGGGGTAGTACCACGCGGCGTTCTCGTTTTTCATGCCATCCACTTCGACATGGTAGTAGTGCGCAGTGCCCTTCCAAGGACAAATGGAGGTGTGTGCGCTCGACTTCAAAAACTGTTTGGTAACTGCTTCCGGAGAAAAGTATTGATTGCCTTCGAGGATCACTGTGTCGTCGCTTTCAGCAATAACCTTGCCACCCCATACGGCTTTAGCCATAACACTTGCTCCTCTTGCTCAACGACGGCTCTTGCGGGCCGTGGACATAGGTTCAGATGAACATTGGATGCGAGCGAAGCGGAAACGGTTCATTGAATAAGGGGACTCGAAATGCAGACTTGTTGCCAGGGTTGCAAGCATATTGCCCGGCAGGGCGCTTAACGGGGCGCTTCTGCTAGAATCGGCACGCAGGTAGGAGGAATTCAATGGCCGAACAGAGCTTCAAAAGTCATGCGAGATGGTTGCCACCCTTTCATTTTTTTGTGCTGCCGGTGCTGCTGATCAACTTCGGGTTTTCGATTTACTGGTGGGTGAAGGCGGGATTTCCGCTAAACGGTCTGCTTTCCGTGCTTGTTGCGGCGGCACTCTTTGTCGGAATGGTGATGTCGCGCGTGATGGCGATGAAGGTGCAAGACCGGGTGATCCGTATCGAGGAAAGGCTGCGTCTAGAGCGCGTGCTTCCCTCGGATCTGCAGCCGCGCATCAGCGAATTTACCATTGAACAGCTTGTAGGCCTGCGCTTTGCGAGCAACGCGGAGTTGCCGGAGCTAGCGCGAAAAGTGCTGGATGAAAAACTGAACGATCGCAAGACGATCAAACAGCTGATCAAGACGTGGCGGCCAGACCTCGCCCGCGCTTGATTCTCCACTTCACAAATTCACTTAACGCAAGTCAACGAGCCACTGCAACCGCCGCTGCGCCTTCGATCTCTTTGATTTCTTCCGGCGATAACTTTAGCTCACCCGCGCGCATAATGCCCTCGGCTTGTTTGGCGTTTCTGGTGCCGACAATCGCTCCCGCGACAGCTGGACTGCTGAGCACCCAAGCTATCGCTACTTCACCGGGCTCGCGGCCGTGCCGTGCACCGACTTTGCGCAGGCGCTCGACAAGCTCGATATTCTTGGAAAGACGCGGCTCGCGAAACTCAGGGCTCTTGCTGCGGAAATCGTCGGGCGGGAGAGCTGCTGCGCGCTCGCGGGTCATTGCACCGGTGAGCAGGCCAGAGGCCATTGGAGCGTAGGAAATGACGCCGATGCCGCGCTGCCGGCAGTAAGGAAGAATCTCCGGCTCGATGGCACGGCGAATCAGCGAATAAGGGGGCTGGAGAGACGTGACCGCAGCAATTTTTTCGGCGCGCTTGAGTTGCTCGACATTGAAGTTTGATACGCCAATCCAGCGAACCTTTCCTTCCTTTTGGAGGGCGGCCATGGTTTGCCAGGCCTCTTCCAGGCCGGGCCCGTTGTCGGATGGCGGCCAGTGCATTTGATAGAGGTCGATGACTTTGACTTGCAAGCGGCGAAGGCTGTCTTCGCATTCTTTGCGGATCGATTGGGCGGAGTGGTCCTGGGTCACATGGCCTTTGTCG
>JBGPLB010000059.1:0-24672 GCA_041486245.1 Candidatus Acidiferrum sp. | reverse complement strand
TCCAACCGCAATTTCGAGGGCCGCCAGGGCAAAGACAGCCGCACCCACCTGGTCAGCCCCGTAATGGCCGCAGCAGCGGCAATCGCCGGCCATTTTGTGGATGTTCGTTCGCTCGATGTTGCGAGTGTCGAGTAACAACGGCCGTGAGCAAGATAAAAAGTCCGACACAGAAGAAGAGCGTGAGCCTGAAGCGCGACCGTCGCAACATCTTCGGCGAAAACTCCAAAGCGAGTCGAAAGAACATCGCGAAGGGAAAGCAGCGCCGACAAATGAATGAACGTCGGGAGATTGCCCAATTACTTGGCCGACTGACTGGACACGTCGATGACGATGCTGCCATGGAGACCGAACTGCGGGTCAAATTGACGATTACTCACAGCAAGAATCGCGGCTTTGAGAAGCTTCCAGACAAGCCGCTTGGTGAGGTAATTCAGCGAAAAATGGCGCGGAGACGTCAAAAAGGAATCTTAGGAGTCGCGACGAATGGAACCGTTTAATACGCACACCGGCATGGTCATGCCGCTGGACCGGGTCAACGTCGACACCGACCAGATGGTGCCGAAGCAGTTTTTAAAGGCGCTAACGCGCCAAGGATTTGGCCGGATATTGTTTTACGATTGGCGCTACTTGCCGGGCGAAAAACCAAATCCAGAGTTTGTGCTGAATTTTCCGCGCTATGAAGGGGCGTCGATTCTGCTGGCGCGGCATAACTTCGGCTGCGGCTCGAGCCGCGAGCACGCGCCCTGGGGCGTGAAAGACTACGGCTTCCGCGTGATCATCGCGCCGAGCTACGCCGATATTTTCTACAACAATTGCCTCAAGAACGGAATTTTGCCCGTGTCGCTAAGCGAGGAGCAGGTCGAGGAACTCTTCCAGCGCACGGAAAAAGAAGAAGGCTACATGCTGACGGTGAATCTGCCGAATCAAACCATCGCGGATAGGCATGGTTTGATGTTCCGGTTTGATTTGGCGCCGTCGCGCAAGGAAGTTCTGCTGAAGGGCCTCGACGATATCGGCACGTCGCTGCAGCACGAAGCGCAGATCACCGCCTACGAGAAAGCCCACGCCGCAACCGCCACGATGTACGAAGCCGTCGATGTAAAGAATTACGCCAACGGCCGCTAACGCCGAATTCGATATATCGTGCCCTTACTGCAGGCATGGCGCCGAACACGATTCCGCCGAGGCCTTTATGCATTCTCCCCCATCGGCTCCGGAGATTCCGGCGCGGCCGGCGGACCAAGCAGCTCCGCAATCAAAATGCCTGCAAGAACGAATCCCGCACCGAGCAATGCCCTGCTCCCCAGCCTCTCCCGCAGCAAAATGTACGAAGTGACTGAAGCAAACACCGGCTCGAGTGTGAACAAGATTGCTGCATGGCTCGAAGTGGTGTACTGCTGCGCCCAAAGCTGGATCGAGAAAGCCAGCGCCGTGGCCAGCACCGCGCAGATAGCGATCCCCAGAAGCGATTCGACTTGCCACCCGAAGCGCGCTGGCTGCCAACCCGACGCTGAGCCCAAGCCGGTGGCGAGCCACGCCAGAGCGGCGCACGCAGCTACCTGGAGCACGCTGAGCGCGGCAACCGAGTGCCGCCGAGTGTAATCCCCTACCAGAATGATATGCATGGCGTAGAGCCCCGCAGCGACGAATGTGAGGAGGTCGCCGCGGTTGAGGTGCGAGAGACCCTCCGCAGGCACGGTGAGAAAATAGAGGCCGAAAACGGCTGCGAACACTCCACCATAAACCCAGAGCGTCAGGCGGCGTCCCCAAAAGATCCCAAGAAGCAGCGGAACCAAGACGACGCTGGAGCCCGTGACAAAGCCGGACTTGGCGGGAGTCGTATATTGGAGGCCTGCGGTCTGAAATGCGTAGCCTCCAAACATGAAGAAGCCGAGAGCTGCGCCGGCGAGGAGCTCTTCCCTTTTCAGCGTTCGAAACACGCGCGGGCGGAATGCGGCCATGAGGAGCGCTGCCAGAGTGAATCGAGCGGCAAGAAAGACAAAGACCGTGGAATAGTCGAGGGAGTTTTTAACGACGACAAAAGTCGCTCCCCAGAGGAGGCTGCAAAAGGCGAGAGAAAGATCGGCGCGGAGGCGCTTGCTCATTCGAATGAGATTCCTCAGTGGAATAGAGATGCGCCAGTCTATGGGCAAGAGGAAAAAGTGGCAAGGCAGAGAGGAGGGTGGTTGACGTAAGAAACTAATCCAATTTGAGGCGATGAGAGAACGAGGGAGCTGTGAAGCTCCCTCGCCCGTTTGCACAGGTTGCCGAAGGTGCGGCGTCCCCGGGATTTCTACCAGCGGAACCGGATCGCAAGCTGCATGATGCGCGGGGTCACGTCAGACGCGGGATTTCCCATTCCCAGGAAGTTGGTGGTATTGGGATTCAGGTCCTTGTCCGCGCGGCCCGAGAGAAAAGTCTGTAAGGTCAGAGGTTGTCCGTTTCGGCCGAGGTACAGTCCCGAAAACGGATTCAGGCAGGCTGCGCTGCAATTGAAGTTGGGATTGGCCGCCCCGTTCACGGTCAGCGCAGGCAATGACAGTATGTTGAGAACGTCGTTGGAGTCATTGGCGATAAACATGACGTGATTGAAGACGTTAAAAACATCCATCTTGAGCTCCACGCTGGCAGACTCCCACCTGGGAATGCGGAACGCCTTCATCAGGGAAATGTCAAACCGCGTGAGGCCCAGGCTGAGGCCGGCATTGCGAACCAAGTTGCCATTCAGGAACTGAAAGTCCACGGGTGTTCCGGCATAGCTGTCGACTGGACCGGAAGTGCTGGCCAAACCCGCCGGCGGGGCGAACGTGGTTTGCAGTGCCGCGCAATTCGCGAGCCCCGCTGCCTGGCAAGCGGCTACACCCGCCGGGCCGATCGCCAAGTTCGTGCCGGAAATGGAGCCGATGTTGGTGGCCACCAGAGCGCCAGCAGGGGCGCCAGCGCAGCCTGGGACGGCGGAACCCGCAGTGCAAATGTTTGGCCGCTGGTTGGTCTCGCTGGCCAGGGCAGCAAAGGCGCTGCCGGTGAAGAAGCCATCACCCGTTGAAACCGGATACGGCCGCCCGGATTGCACAGAGCCAAGAAGACTGAACGTCCAGTCATTCACAACCTGCTTCAGCACTGGCGTGCCAATCAGACGGTTGGTATCGATAACGAAACTGAAGTTGGCCAGATGGCGAATGTCCTGTTGCGAGAGTGCGCGGTCCAAGCCAAGGCTCGCGAAGGGATTTCCAGGCTCTGAGAGACCGAAGAAATCTTCTCCGTCGCCCAAAGTTTTCGAAAAGATATAGCTGCCCTGGACCTGGAAGTGGTGCGAGAGGCGTTTTTCCGCCGAAACCACCAAGCTGTTATAGGAGGAGACGCGATCGCTAAAGTTCGTGCGGACCGCGCCGAATAGAGTATCCGGACGATCATTTACGCCGGTGGCAGGCATGTAAAAGAAGCCAGGGTGGTTCGGATCGGCCACCGGCCGATTAAGATTGGTATCCGTCTCGCCAAAGAGACCGTGGCCGAATACGCCCTGGTATCCCACGCTGAAGGTAAAGGTGTTCCCAATCTGGCGTTGGATCGTAAGCGCGCTCATGTAGATGTTGGGGTTCTTGATGGTTGGCGAGATCGGGCGGATGCGGCCGAAGCTCGCGACACTCCCGCCCGTGAAAGGTATCAAGGAAGCAGGGCTCGGAGCGTGGGGATAGGCATTCAACACCGCGCAGGCTTTCGCGTTGGCAGGCGCGGGGTTCGGCGAGCCGTTCGCCTGGAAACAGTCGTTCGCAGCGATGGCGGCGGTAAGCAGGTTCTTGCCATCGAAGTTCAGTGAGTCCAGCGCGATGTTCAGATAGGCCATCTCGGTGACTACCGCGCCGGACAGGCGCACCACCGACTTGCCCTGGTCGCCGAACACCATGTGCAAAGGCCCGCTCTGGAAGTTCGGGCTCCAGGCGATGCCCAAGCGCGGCTGCCAGTTGTTCTTGTCCTGTCCGCAGACCGGGATTAGACCGTTGCTCTGGAAACAGGTGCCGTTTGTGCCCGGAATGGGGCCACCGCGAAATGCGCCGTCTTCGTAGTCGTATCGCAGGCCGTAGTTCACGACGATATTGGGTCTAAACTGCCAGGTATCCTGCAAGTAGACGCCGTAGATAGTGTCGAAGGCAGACACGAACCCCGGACCCGCACCGGTGGTGAACTGCGTAGGGCACAGCCCATTGGCCTGTGAAAAGATGATGTTCGTGCAGCCTCCAGCAGCGAAGTTCGAGTACAGCCCGAAGTGGAACTGCTGGAACAAGGATTGGTATGGGAAGTGGCTGATGTTCAGGCCAGCCTTCATCGTGTGTGAGCCATGGCTCCACGAGAAGTTGTCAATGTATTGGAAGCGCTGCTGGAAGGCGCCTTGCGGGCAGCAGAAATTCGCGCCAACGTAAGCGCCGGGCAACTGCTCCCCTGGGTTTGTCGACACGTCCGGGGTCTGCGACAGCAGGCGATGCCAGAAGAACCGCGCTTCGTTCACGGTGTGCGGAGTGAGCGCCGACACCATCCCGATATTCAGGACGTTGTCGTGAGCGACTTGCGAAGTCAGGCCGGTCGGATCGACCGCCGGGCCAGTCTGCACGATCAGGTTGCTCGTCGTGTCGCGCTGGAGGTTATAACGGATGTTGAGCTGGTGCTTGTCAGTCAGCTTGGCATCAATCTTACCGGACCATAACAGCTCCGTCGTCGGGACGCTGGTTGTAATCGAGGTGCCAAAGGGCGTCAGTGTTTCGGGCTGAGCCTGGGCCGCGCGTTCGAGGCTCGCAAACCAGAATAGCCGGTCTTTCACGAACGGCCCGCCCGCGGTGAAGCCTTCTTCATGCTTGAAGAAAGGAGCGCGAGAGTCCGGGAAGCCGGCATCCGCCTTGTTGTCGCACGAGCCGGGTCCGGAAAGGGTCGGATCGCATGCGGTTTGGTTGTAAAAGAAGTCGGAAGCCCCAAGGTTGCGGCCCCGGAAATAGGCGTGCGCATCGCCGTGGATTGCGTTGGTGCCAGATTTGGTGATGACATTCAAGATTACGTTGCCAGCTTGCCCGTACTCTGCATTGTAGTTGTTGGTCAGAACCTGAAATTCCCTTACCTCCTCGACCGAGGCGCCCAGCGCGTCGCGCGAGGAGACGACTTGGTCGGAAATGTTTCCGCCATCGAGGTTCACAGTGAGGCCACGTGAATTGACGGCGCCGGGCCCCAGGATATCGAAAGACAGACCGGTGTAGTCATAGCGCACGCCGGGGGCGCTGGCGGCCAGGCCCTCGTAGTCATTGGAAATGCCGCCAAGCCCAGCAAAGGAAGTGGTCGTCGGCAGGTTAGCCACGGCTTTCTCGTCGATCACAGTGGAGGTGTCCGTCTTGGACGTTTCGACGAGCGGAAGCTCCGAAGTGACGAGGACCGATTGCAGCTGGCCCTCCAAGGCCAAGTTGAAATTGACATCGCGCTGCTCGCCTACTTGAAGCTTTACGCCGCTAACTTCCGCTTTCGCAAACCCAGCGGCATCGATGTTGACATTGTAAAGACCCGGCGCCAGGTTCTCGAGACGGTAAAGCCCTTCATTCGTTGTTAGCGTGGTGCGCCTGATCCCTGTTTCCTTATTAGTGGCCGTGACGGTGGCGTTCGGGACTGACGCCCCCTTTGGATCCAGAGCCCGCCCTGTAATGGTTGCAAACCCTGCGCTCTGCGCGCGCGCTCCGCTAACAGAACAGAGCACAACGGCAGTAAGGATTATCAAAGCTTGAAAAAATCCAACTACACGCCAACAACAGTTTTGTATCGCTCGATTCATAACACCCCCCTGGAGATCGCGAGTGGAAGGACAGCGCGTGTTTCCTAAAACTGTCCAGCCATATTGGCCTCACGGTACTTGGCGTTCCGAAAAGGGGTCAAATCAATTGTCCATCAAATGGCTCTAAGGCTTAGCGAGGGGTGAGAAATCAATTCTGAAGTTTAAGAAAACAAGAGAGGAAGACAGGAATTTAGGTGCAGGTATTTAGAAGTGATGGATGGCGTGGGAAATAAAAAACGGGGAAGGCCGTGGTGGCCTTCCCCGTTTTTGCAGCGAGCGTTTGAGGGCTCGCCGGAAGAGGCTAGAAGCTCAAGCGGACTCCAAACTGCAGAGCCCGCGGATTGTTGCCCTGCGAGCTAATCACGCCCCAAGTGTCCGAGGCGGTAGGATCAAGGGTCGGATTAAAGAACACAGGGTGGTTGAACAGATTGGTGGCGACGAACTGGAACTCGAAGCTAGCGCGCTCGTAGATCCGAACGTTCTTCGTCACTCTTACGTCCACGTTCCAATACGGGAGGCCGCGGAGAATGCCGACGCCGCCCGTTCCCGTATCCAAACCCAGAATTGGATTGCGGGCTGTGGCGAACACGGCGTTGGGATCCGCGAAGATATTGAGATCCCCACCGCTGTTGTGGATAGAGTTGCCGCCTGTGTACTTCTTTGTGAAGATACACTGTTCGTTGTTAAAGAAGTTGGCGCCATCACCCGAGCCGAACGACTGGGCGTCCGTATTGGTGTTGCAGTAGAGCGGCGCCCCGCTGCCGATAGCAAGGATAGGCGCGATGGTCCACCCTCCAAGGATGTGGCCAACTACGCCATGCTGGCCCTTGAAGATAGGAGGATCGTACAAGGCGAAGACGTTGTATACATACGTACGGTCGAAGTTCTGCAATCCGTACATATTGTCCAGGTTGAATACGTCGTTGAGCGTGTACTCGCTGGTGGCCTGGACAAAAGCGCCGGTACCCAGGGCCTTGCTGTAGGTGAAGTTCTGCTGCAAGGTCAGACCACGCCAGTTGTTGATCTTGAAGGAGACGAAGCCGGCGTTGTAGTTTCCATGGCCGATGCTGGCGTTGTCGCCGACACCGCTGGAGAGTTGCCCATTACCACCGAAAGTTGACGTATTAAGAGGGCTGTTCAACATACTGCGCTGGAAGTTGAAGCCCGGTACAGTGGTCTGCTGTCCTTGAAGCACGATCGAGCCGTTAGCATTTGTGCAGGTCGCCGTAGCGCAAATGGGCCCGCCGCCGATGCCGCCCTTGTCCAAAGCCGACCACAAACTCCACACGTTTTGGTTTTGGAAGTTGCCAAACTGCTTGTTCATAACAGCAGTAGTACAGTTTGCAAAACCGGTGCAGTAGCCTGTTGGGCCAAGCGCGGCCTCAAAGAACGGCTGCACGGCAACCGTAGTGCCGGCCTTTGTAGCGTTGTTGCAAACATCGTAGGATGTGGCACACCCCATCGCTGTTTCAACAGCAGCGTATGCACTCGCGAACGTTTGGCCGCCCAGGGTCATCATGTAGGGGACGGCGTTGATGTTGATGGGCTGGTATTCATGAGTGATTCTCCGCCCGATGTAGCCCACTTCCAGGATGAATTTGTTGCCCAACTGCCGCTGGATGGTAAGGTCGAAAGAATCCACGACATTGGGACGGAAATGCGGGTCAAGGGCTTCGCCAGCGGCCGCCGAGACATCATTAATCCCCGGGAAGGTTGGTTGGGGGAGCGTTGGAGAAGCATTTGGAATCGGTGCGTTATTGCCATCGGTTCCAATGCGGAAAGCATTGGAGATGTCAACGGGCCCAGTGCAAGTCCCATTCATGTTGTTATTGCGGCACTGCACCGGCTGAATCAGTCCAGTACCCAGCAAGGGGACGAGAACCAGATCGACGCCGTTCAGGCGGCCGTAAATTCGGCTGTAGCCACCACGGATAACCGACTTGTTGCCGCCGAACATTTTGCCCATCCAACCGTCCCTGAAATTCGGATTCCAGGCAGCAGCAATGCGCGGGCTGAAGGAGCCGTAATACGGTTGGTAAGGATACTTCTGTCCGTTGCCCGTATTGCCGACCAAGGCAAAGCCCACGGTGGGGTTGTAGACTTGGCCCTTCAGAGCTGCAACCTCTCGCTGGTGAATATACGCCTCGCCATCGAGTTGTTGGCCGCTCGCATCGACAAGCTCGATCTGCCTGCCAAGTTGTTCCGTCGGGGGCATCTCAAGCGTCCAGCCTAAGCCGTAGGTCAAGGTAAAGGAGGGCTTCATGTGCCAAGAATCACTCCAGTACACGTTATAGTAAGGAATGGTGCTCTTGTCTTCAGCGTGCGTGAGCGGCGGATTCAGGGAGAGATTGGCCCCTGCGCGGGTGTAAGCGATTTGGGAGTCGGTGACGATGCCAAGAACGGCAGCAACGTCGCGGCCCCAAGTCACTCCGCTAACACCTGCAGGAGTCGTGCTGGAGAAATTCACGAGGCCCCCGCCACTGGAATCACCGAGCAAGTAAGTGGGTGTGTAATTGATGCCGCCGCCGTTGTCCGAGCGCTGGTGATAGTCAAAATTGCGCTGATAAGCGCCACCGAAGCTCAAGAGGTGATTGCCCTTCAGCATGGTGACGTCGTCGCGGAAGAACTTGTCCTGGCCATCCCAGAACCGTGTGCGGACGTTCTGAGTGTTCACGTTGTAAGGCGTGAGAGCCGTAGTGGAGAACTCGCCAAGGGGCTCAAGGGCGCCGCCCAATTGAGAGAACTGCGGCGGACCGCCAGTAGCGTTCCAGGCCCAGTAGTTGCGCAAGTAGCTAAAGTGGAAATCGTTGGTGGTGTTCGAGGAAATGTTGGTGGTTATCCCTGCCACGTAAAACCATGGCTGCTGCGGGCGATTGGACTGGGACGCGGGCGTGCCCAAAGTGTCTCCGGGAAAAAAGCCACCGATATCCACCTGGGAATTGGTGGTGCGTTGCAGCCTGTAGAAGCGGTAGCTGCTGCTGAAATGCCATTTTGAACCAAAGTCGTGGTCAATGCGCGCAACGCCGAAATGGGACTGATAGGGAAGGGCCATGTTGCCTTTGAAGCCGATCTCATTGACGCCATCGCAGCGAGAGCCCTTTAGGCTGCCACAGCTCGGGTCGTTTCCAACGGGCTCGAACGTGTTCCACATTTGTTTCACTAGGGGGTTGATCCCCAGCCCTCGGGGATCGCACGCAGTCGTACCAGTTGGTCCGCAATTGGCACCGGTATTCAGGTTGTAGTTCACCCCACCGAAAGTGAGAATGCCGAGACGCATATTGGCGCTTGGGACCGCGGCCTCATAGGTCGCGGAGTTCTTCCACCAGAATCCCTCGTAGTTGGCGAAGAAATACGTCTTCCCGCCCAATATATTCTTGGGAATGATTGGACCGCCGCCTGAGCCGCCGCCACGATTGTAGTGGTAGCTCGGCCGCGGAGTTGGTGACCAATTGCCAGCTGCATCGGTCTGGTTGTTGTTGTCCCAAGAATTTGCGTTGAAATTGTTGTCCAAATAATATTCGTAAGCGGTACCATGCCAGGAATTGGTGCCGCGCTTGGTGACGACCTGAACTTCGGCGCCGGCAGAGCTATTGAAGTCGGCGGTCTGGTTGGTGGTATTGACCTTGAACTCCTCGACGCTATCCAGAGGAGTGGGCATGACGCCTGTGGGCGCGCCACCGATAGAGTTCGATACGATGCCGCCCGTGGGATCGCCGCCGAAGCTCGGGGTATAGACCTGCATGCTGCCGTCCATATCATTTGTGTTCTGTCCACCATCGAGCATGAAGCTGCTCTGATCCACGACCGTTCCGGCCACGCTGCCATCGGGAGAAACGCCGGGCTGCAGGGTAACGAAAGTGGAAGAGTCCCGGCCAATGGATGGCAGAGATTTCAATAGGTCGCCGTTGATGGCGTTACCCACCGTGGCGTTCAGCGTCTGGAGTTCGGCGCCCGTGGTGACCGTGACTTCCACGGTCTCAGCAACCGAACCGAGTTCCATAACCACGTTGAGGGTCAGAGACGCGCCGACGGTCACCAGCTGGTTGACAAGCTTTGAAACGCGGAAGCCGGTCTTACTGACACTGAGATTGTACGTGCCGGGGTTCACGCTTGCGAAGAAATATCTTCCCGTATCATTCGTTGCGGCCGTCCGGGGGACATTCGTCGCAGTGTCCGTCAACGTGACGGCAGCGCCGACAACGGCCCCACCTGAAGGATCCGTAACCGTTCCGGCCACGTTACCGCTACCTACAACTTGGCCAAACAGGGACGAGGGAGTTACAGCAAACAAACAAAACAACGCAGCAAGAAGCAATGCCACTCGCTTACTTGACATTCAACTACCTCCTGGATGGGCCTCGAAAGCCCTGAACGTCTCAAGCAAATAAACCAAATCGCAAGAGCCGAATACTCTAAGAAACTTGAACATGCCTTGAAATGGGCGACCGCACAAACAACCATATGGTAGAAACGTTTGCAAGCCGACTACCATTGCTACACAAAAAATTAAAGCTAACGCTCTCTATAAATTATCTAAAGCAAAGATCGTTTGAGTCTAAAGCGACCTACGTCACGGCATATTTCGCTACAGGCTTTCATAGGAGAATTGCAAGCGCTCCATGCACAAAAATGGCTTAGGAGAATACAACTCCCCCGAAGAGGCACCGCCAAAGCACCAAACTTCTGATCGAACGCACTTGGAAACTACAACCACATCACAGGGAATCGAAATGCTTTATATTGCCGCTGGGAAGGAATGTCAACGAGAATCTGACGTCGGAGCTATATAAAATTTAGATTTGAGAGATGGAATGAGCGGTGAGCGGGCCTTCATGGTTCTAGGAGTTCCAGTACTCACAAGCACGCCTGTGCGGGGTCACGCGATACCTAAAATTCAGGGAATATCGTCAGTCGATCCTCGAGCGAACAACTTGGGCAAACAGAACAGGGATTGCCATAGTTCATCGATCTACCTGGATCAACAGGCAAAATATTCACCGAGCCGAAAGGGACTAAGGGACGGACCTCTCATCCTGTGAGTAAACCGTGCGGCCGTCGACGACGGTGAGCAGGACCGTGGTTTTGGTGTAGTCCTTCGGCGGGATCTTAGTGAGGTCAGCGGAAAGAATAATGAAATCGGCGTATTCGCCGGGTTTAAGCTCGCCCTTCTTCCCTTCTTCAAATTGCGCGTACGCGGAGCCGGAGGTGTAGGCGCGGATGCAGTCCGCCAGGGAAATTTTTTCCTGTGGCTCCCATCCGCCTGTGGGACCGCCTTCCGGCAGCTCGCGCGTCACGCAAGCATAGAGACCGCGCATGGGATTAAGAGGTTCGACGTCGTAGTCCGTTCCGAAAGCTAGATGAGCTCCACTTTTGAGCAGAGATGCCCAGGCGTAGGCGCCCTTGGCGCGGTCGGGACCGATCCGCGAGCCGGCCCAGCGCATGTCGGAGGTTTCATGCGAGGGCTGCATCGAGGCAATCACGTGGAGCCGAGCGAAACGCGGCACGTCTTCGGGAGCGAGGATTTGCGCATGTTCGACCCGGTCGCGGCGGTCGCGCGGGCCGTTGGCTTTGGCCACGGCTTCGAACACATCGAGCGCGACACGGTTAGCGCGGTCGCCGATGGCGTGAAAATTTAGCTGGAAGCCGGCTTTGTCGCGCTCCATGGCCATGGCGCGCAATTTCTCCGGATCATTCGTAAGTATCCCGCTATTCGAAGAATCGTCTGAGTACGGTGCGAGCATAGCGGCGGTGCGCGAGCCGAGCGCGCCGTCGGTAAACGCTTTCAATGCTCCAGTCTTTAGCCACGGGTCGCTTGTTCCGCCCTGGGCACGCATGTTTAACAGCTCGTTCGTCGGAAGTTGAAAGGGCAGCCATTCTGTAATGCGTAGCGTGAGCTTCCCTTCTTCTTTCAACTGCATATAGACGAGATAGTCCGCCCAATCGGAAAAATCCTGTGCCGAGGTCACGCCGTTTTTCGCCGCATCTGCCAGCACCATGAGGATGCCGCGGCGGCGCTGGTCGGCTTTCAGATCGGGAATCCTATCTGCCACGAGCTTCATAGCTGAATCTTCTTCGAGCATGCCGGTGGCGACGCCGTCGGCGTCGCGTTCAATCATGCCGCCCGGCGGATTTGGAGAATCTTTCTTGATTTCGCCATGCTGGAGCGCGAGCGAATTGGCCACGGCCACGTGTCCCGAAACGTGTGTAAGGAACACAGGATTTTTGGGGGCGACGGCGTCGAGCTGCTGCCTGTTGGGAAATTTCTTGTCGGGCCAGAGCGTGTGATCCCAGCCGCTGCCAGTGATCCACTCGCCCTCTTTGTGATGCGCAACGGCATCCGCGACGCGCTTCTGCACTTCTTCAATGCTGGTGACGCCGTTCAGACGAACTGAGAGCATATCCGCGCCCGCGCCGCCAAGGTGCACGTGGGCGTCGTTGAATCCCGGCATAACGAACTTGCCATGGAGGTGGATGGTTTCGGCGCTTGGATCGTTTCCGCCGCATTCGAGGAGCACGTAATCGATCTTGCCAACGCAACGAATTTTGCCATCGCGGATGGCCATGGCCTCAGCCCAAGGATTTGCGGGATCATTGGTGTAAATGCGGCCGTGGAGATAAACGACGAGATGCGATTCGCTCTGGGCGGTTTGAGCTTTGGCCCGCAGAACAACGATTCCGGAACAAAGACTCAGCAGGATAATTCCGCTCAAATAGAGCAAGTTGGTTGAGCGAATCTTCATCGAGCTTTCTCCGGCGCCACGTCTGCGATTCCGAGAAGCGTGAGCAGGGCGCGCTTCAATCCCAGTTCGCGGCCCGCAGGGTCATACCATTCCTGGAGCGAGTGAGCTCCCCCGCCGTTACCTCCGGCGCCAATCGAAATCGCGTCGATTCCAAGAGCAAGGGGAACATTGGCATCGGTAGAAGAACGCTCGATCCGTGATTCGTTTGCCACGATAACATCCGCGGCGCGCAGGGCAGCGAGAAGTGGCGAGTCTGCCGCCAATTCGCCACCGGGACGGCTTCCGATCACCTCGACCTTCCATTCGAGCTTGCCCCGGGAACGATCGCGGGAAGACTCCATCTCGTCGCGAACGCCAGCGGCAATGCACTCGCGCAAAGCAGATTCCAGGCGGGCGAGCTCGTCTTCGCTTTCGGAGCGCACATCGACCTTTAGATGGGCTTCGTAAGGAATGGAATTCACGGAAGTGCCGCCCTCGATTTGTCCGAGATTGAAGGTGGTGCGCGGTGACGCGGGAACCCTGGTATTGATGAAACGTACGGAACCGCGAACCAGCGCGTTTATCGGATTGGGCATGCCGAAGTCCGACCAGCTGTGGCCGCCGGGGCCGTTGATAACGACTTCGAGACGGCGGGAGGCGAGCGCGATGGTCGTGACGTGATCGGTACCCGCACCGTCCAGGACGATCACGGCCTTCAGCCGGTCATGGTAGGAATCGACGATGGCGCGCATGCCCCGGAGGTTGCCTTCGCCTTCTTCCCCAACATTCGCAACGAAAAGAATGGTGCGCTGGGGCTTAAGCTGCGCTTCGTGAATGGCGCGAGCGATAGCTGCGAGCGCAGCGAGGCCCGTACTATTGTCGGAAATACCAGGTGCGAGCATGCGGCTGCCGTCGCGCCGGACTTTGACGTCTGTCCCCGCGGGAAAGACGGTATCCAAATGCGCGGAGAGCACGACGACTTCTTTTTCGCGCAAACCGGGCAGCTCTCCGATCACGTTGCCAGCGGCATCGATCTGGACATTCAGACCGGAAGCGGACAGGAGCGCCTTGACAGCTGCAGCGCGCTGGCCCTCTTGAAAGGGCGGCGCGGGGATTTCCGTCAGGCGCGCTTGCTGATCATTAATCCACTTGAGATTTGGCGCGAACCATGCCATCGCTGCGCGTACTTGCGCATTTTCGGCAAGCTGGGTTGGAGGAGCGGAGCGCGTAGCGTGTCTGGCGAGAGAAGAGCGGACCGGCATAGCGAAAAGGATAACCCAAAAAAGGACACGTTTCACCGCCCTGCTCCGCGGTGTGACGCGGATCAAGGTTGTGCCGCCTCGGCGCAGAGTGCCGAGATTTCCGCGTCGGTTAAGACGCGAGCTGATTGCTTGGCTGCATCGAAGATGCGATTGACGAGAGTATCGTCGGGGGGAATCTTGTGGCGCTCGAGCCAGAAAAGTACGTTGGACTTGCCGCTCATGGGGCCGATTTCAATCACTTGCTCGAGTCCAAAAAGATGCGAAGGCACCCCGCTGTAGACGGAATCTGCGAGCGACTGGTTGCCTTTGTGAAATGCTTTGATAATCGCGGCGGCGTGGACGCCGGTGGCGGTACGGAAAGCATCGCGGCCGATGACTGGATAGTTTGGCGGAATCGTTGTGTGCGTATACTTGGCGACCTTTTCGCAGTATTCCTTCAGACGCGAAAGGTCCTGGTGGATTGCGCCCATGAGTCGTAAGTTCACCAGCATGAGTTCCATGGGCGTGTTGCCGACGCGTTCGCCAAGCGAATTGGCGGCTGCGTGGACCTGGTCGGCGCCTGCGGCGATGGCCGCGAGAGAATTCGCGATAGCGAGGCCGCGATCGTTGTGGCCATGCCAGTCCACTCGAATTTTTTCTCCGCTGGGTTTGACGACTTCTTCGATGACAAATTTCACCAGGTTGTACGCGCCGTTGGGAATGGCGTGGCCAACGGTGTCACAGAGGACGATGGCGCGGGCGCCGCTACGGATGGCCGTGGTGTAGAGACGTTTGACGGTGTCTGGGTCGGTGCGAATTGTGTCTTCCGTGACGTACATGGAGGGAAGACCATGGTCGACGGCGAACTTCACCGCTTTTTCCGTGGTGCGTTCGAGATGATCGACGGTCCAATCTTCGACGAGGCGACGAATCGGGCTTGAGCCCAAAAAAGTCGCGGCTTCAATCGCCATTCCCACGCGTTGGGAAATTTCGGCGATGGGGCGAATGTCGGCTTCGATCGTTCGCGCGGCACAGTTGGGCTTGATCTTCAGGCGCTTGGTGACAATCTCTCGGGCGAGGGCTTCGGTGTGCTCGACGGCGCGCGTCCCGGCTCCAGGCAAGCCGATGTTGAGCGAATCGATGCCCAGCGCTTCCATCAAGTGGAGGATTTCAATTTTTTCGTCGATGCTGGGGTCGTGGACGCTCGGATTTTGCAAGCCGTCGCGTAGGGTCTCATCGTTTAGCAAGACGCGCGTGCCCGGCGGGATGAGGGGCGCTGCCGCCGCGTTCCAGTCGTAAATCCATTCGTCTTGCTGCATCGGGCTCGCCCTCTTTCCTTCCTTGCGATTCGCTTTCACCGCGGAATTCCTGATAGCCGGGGACCTACAAGCCGTGATTGCGGAACATCGTCTTCAGGGCGCCGCGGGCGTTTCGCAATTTTGCAGCGAAGCCTCCGCCAAATTCAAATCGAAGAAACGCGTCGGCGGCCCGATCAAGATCCGCGCCATAACGATACCACCATGGCTTCTCGCGCCCGGGCAAGCGGTCCACATCGAGGTATTTGGTTTGCACCATTTCGAGCAAGCCCGCTCTCCCGTGCGTGCGGCCCCATCCGCTGACGCCGCAGCCGCCGTGCGGGGCTTCCGCGATGCCAAAATAACTGATCGCATCATTGACCATGACCGCGCCTGCGCGCAGACACGCGGCAATGGCTTGGCCGCGTTTTGCATCGTTTGTCCATACGCTCGCCGCGAGAGCGAAATCGGAGGCGTTCGCGCAGGCAACGGCTTCCTCGGCGTTTTTCACGGACTGAACAGCAAGAATGGGACCGAATGTCTCTTCTTGAAAAAGTTTCATCGAGGAATTTACGCCGGCGATTACGGCCGGCTCGAAGAAATTCGCGCCAAGATCGGGGCGCGGCTTGCCGCCGCATAGCACGCGAGCGCCGCGCGCGACGGCATCGTCGACCAAATCGTTCATCCGCTGCACGTGCTGCGGGCGAATCAGCGGCCCAACGTCGGTGGCGGGATCACATCCGGGACCCAAGCGCAGTTTCTTCGTTTTCTCGACGCAAAGCGCAAGGAATTTTTCTTCGATGGACTGCTCGACGAAGAGCCGCTCGACGGAAAGGCACACCTGACCGCAATTCGTGTAGCTGCCCCAGACAGCGGCGCTCGCCGCAACATCCAGATTCGCATCCGCAAGCACGATCATCGCGTCTTTGCCGCCGAGCTCAAGGACGCTTGGAATTAGTTTTTTGGCGCACGCCTCCGCGACGCGGCGGCCCGTGCCCACGCTCCCAGTGAACATGATTTTGTTCGGCGCCGCATCGATCAGCGCCTGGCCGACTTCCCCGCCTCCTTGAATCACGGTGACAAGGTTTTTCGGGAAGCTCGCGTCGGCGAAGAGCTTTTCGATCAGCGCGCCGCAGTGCGGAGTGAAATCGCTGGTCTTGCAGATGACGGCGTTGCCCGCGACAACAGCCGGAATGATCTGGCTCATGGGAATGGCCAGTGGATAGTTCCAGGAGCTAATGATGCCGATGATGCCGACCGGGTCGTAGACAATGCGTCCGGATTTGGCTTTCGCGGCGGTGCTATGGTGAGGCACACGTTCGGAGCGCAACAGCCGCGCGGCATTTTTTGAAAAATACTGCGCCGTATCGAGCGCGACAAAAATGTCCGCGAACAGCGCTTCCACACGCGGCTTGCCGGACTCCGCAACAACGGCATCTGCCAACGCATCTCGCGAAGCCATCATGCGTTCGCGCAACACGCGGAATTGCGAGCAACGCTTCTCGATGGACACGTTGCTCCACACAGATTGTGCGATACGTGTCCGCGACAGAATTTCAGGCAATGCAACCGGAAGCGTCCTTTTAAATTGGGCAAGAATTTTGCCTGTAGCAGGATCTATCGAAGGAATCGTCTCAACGGGGATGGCCGTGGCCGCCATAGCCAAATTCTAGCCGAATTTCACTCGAAAGAGTTCGCAACAAAGCACAAAGAACGTTCGTGAGCTTAAAGTTTTCAGAGGCGTTACCAGATACATTGGACCGCGTACTTGCGGAACCAAGGGTCGCGCGTGACTATGGCGGCGTCTTCCAGTTGTGATTGAGCAATTAACACCCGGTCGAATGGGTCCTTGTGACTTCCTGGGAGCGCAGCAGCCTTCACGGCATGTTCAATCGAGATGGGAAGCTCGACGAAACCCTCTCTTTCCACTCTTCCTTCAAAATCTTTAATCAGGTCCGGCACCCGGAATTTACCGGCATGGTGCTTGATTGCGATTTCCCACGCGGAGGCGGAGGACACAAGAACCGACGCCTCCGGATCCGCGATTATCCGGCGGGCTGCCGGAGACAACTTGGCGCCCCCTTCAAGCCACCAAATCAAGGCATGCGTATCCAGCAGGATCTTTGTCACTCAATACCCCACTCCGCCAGTTCTTCCTTGGTGAGGGGATCAAACGCGTTTGGCGCATACCAGATTTTCCCTTTGAGACTGCCGGGAACGCGCTTTTTCGGGCGCTTGCGCACCGGCACAAGCTTCACTACAGGTTCTTTGCGGCGCGCAATAATGACCTCTTCTCCCCTAAGTGCATCGCGGATGAGTTTCGAGAGATACGTCTTCGCTTTATGCACGGTGTACATGGTTAGCTAAGTATATTAGCTAACTTCGTGTTTTTCAAGCTGGAAGGCGGATGAGCCTTGGCTCGCCCTAAGGCTCGCCGATGCGCCATGCCTCGTCGTGCATGACTTCCACCATGCACAGGCCTTGCGGCGGCACGGTGGGACCGGACTTGGAGCGGTCGCGAAGTTGATAGAGGCGCGGGATGTCATCCGGCACGAGCTTGCCGCGGCCTACGTCGAGAAGCGTGCCTACCATTTTGCGGACCATGTAGCGCAGAAAGGAGCGGCCGCGCACGGTGTAGACAAGTTCTTCGCAATCGTCTCTGCGCACCAACTCGCTCGCATAGATTTCGCGCACCGTGGAACGCTCTTTGTCATCGTCCTCGGAACCGGTGGATGCGGCGAAAGCAGCGAAATCATGCGGGCCCACGAAGCGAGAGGCGGCGATGCGCATGGCGTCTTCATTGAGCGGAAAGGGATAATGCAGGACATATCGCCATACCGCCGGCGGAACAACTTTCCCGCGATACAGACGATAGCGATAAATCTTTCCGAGCGCGGACCAGCGGGCGTGAAAATCGGGTCCTACTTCTTCGGCGCCGACGATGCGGATCGCGGGAGGGAGCAGCGCATTCAAGGCGCGTTGGAACTCGCCCGCCGACAGGCCCGATTGCGTGCGGAAGCTGGCTACTTGTCCCAGCGCGTGCACGCCCGCATCGGTGCGTCCCGCGCCATGCAATTGCACGTTCTCCTGCGTCAGCCTCCGAAGCACGCCGACAATTTCTCCTTGAATCGTCGGCTTATCGGACTGAGCTTGCCAGCCGTGGAAGTCGGTGCCGTCGTAGGCGATGGTCAGCTTGAAATGGCGCATGAACGAGAAGTTTTCCGTTTTGTCTTAGGGATCGATTTTCAGAAGAGGCGTCCGCTTTGGCAAGTGCTCTGGGGCGCGTCAGAAGGCGGAACGAACGAAGCGGCTGCCAGGCTTCACAGCCGCACCGCCCTCGCGGCACAACGGACATTCCTCGGGTTCATAGCTGGCAATGGGAAGGTCGAGCAGCGCCTGGTACTCGACTGGGAATTCGATTTTGCCGCCGCTGCGGTCAATGAGAGCACCTGCAGCAACAACCCGCCCTCCGGCTTCCTCAACGACCTGGATGGTTTCCAGCGTTGAGCCACCCGTCGTCCAAACATCTTCAATCACAAGAACGTGCTGGTCCGGCTGCAGCGAAAATCCGCGGCGAAGGGTCATCGTGCCGCTGGCATCGCGCTCGACGAATATGGCAGGCACTCCCCCTCCGACAGAGCCCCTTGGTTCCGGCAAGGCGCGGGCGACTTCCTGGCCGATCACGAGCCCACCGAGAGCAGGTGAAACGACGGCACTAATGACGGCGTCGGAAAAGAGTGAGGCCAAAGCGTGGCCGAGTTTTTCGGCGAACCGGGGATATTGCAAGACGAGCGCGCATTGCACGTACATGCCGCTGTGCAAGCCACTGGAGAGTTCAAAATGGCCATGCCGGATAGCTCCGGCGGATTCAAAGATGCGCAGCAATTCTTCTCTTGAAAGCATTCGTTCGCCCAGCGGCAAATCGCTTCTAAACACCGAATCGTGAGCAGCCTAGCCGCCGCAGGCGGCGTTGTCAAGGAATGGGGCTCCTGCTAGACTCCAGACCAAGTTTCCGGGCTTGGCCAAGATGTCGCGGTCGCTTTCTGGTGCAAATAGTGCTGGATGTCCCTGAATAGCCCCATCTCGCGGCCACGCTCGCGAAGTTTTCCTTCCCAGTGGCAAGAATCCGGCCAATTGAGTGTACCAACACCGATTCAGGGCACGTTCCACACTGTCAGTAGCAAATAAATGCGTCCCGCTGGGACAGAATCTTGAGGGGAAAATTGACATGATGACTTTCTGTGAGACCGCAAAGTCTTTCCTTTTGTTGCTTACCGTAGAGCGGTCCTTTGTATCTTTTGTATCTTCAAAGAAGCGCAGGCCCGGATTGCAGACAGCCCGATCTGTCTTTGCGCTGATGTTGGCGGTGCTGCTCGCGGTCGGACCGCTCTCGCCGGTTTTCGCACAGAGCCCCGCGCAAAACCCGCCGCCGAACCCTGCTCCTGCAACCCCCGCTTCGTCGCAGGGCTCGGCTATCGCTCCGGTCGGTTCTCTGGGGCTTGCGAGGCATGATTTCACGCGTGGCCCAAGCCTATTTCCGAATCTGCTCAAGCCATACCAGCAGATTCAAATTGAAGAACCGGTGATCACCAATTCTCCCCGGCTCGATCAGTTGATTCACGATGGCAAGCTCGAGCTTAGTCTTCAGGACGCGGTGGAATTGGCGTTGGAGAACAGCCTGGACATCGGCGTCCAGCGCTACTACCCCTGGATTGCGGACGCCTCCATTTTGAAGGCCAAGGCAGGCGGGTTCGGCTATGCGACGCCTGGCGCTTTGTTCAGCTCCTCTACCGCCAGCCTTCCCAGCTTCTCTTACGACCCGACGATCACGAGCACGGTTCTGATCGATGATCGCTCGACGCCAATCAACAATCCGTTCATCTCCGGGACCGGCGGGACCGGCGCGGCCAGCCTGGCGAGCTTGACGACGCACAGCCTGCAATTCAATACACAGTTCTCTCGCGGGTTCGAGACCGGAAGCACCTTGAGCGTCAGTTGGAACAACACGCGCAGCAGTTCGACCTCGACGGCCAATTTTTTTAATCCCGCCGTCCAGTCCACCTTGACGATTGGCTTCACGCAGGCTCTCTTGAATGGCTTCGGAATCGCCGTGAATACGCGCAACATCCGCATCGCAAAAAATAATCGGAAAATCGCCGATTGGGCATTCGCCGAGCTGGCGATCACCACCATTACGAACACCATCACGGCTTACTGGGAGCTCGTCTACGCACGGGCGAACGTCAAGGTGAATGAACAGGCCGTGGCCGTTGCCCAAAAACTTTACGAGGACAACAAAAAACAGCTCGGCGTTGGCACCATGGCGCCCCTGGACGTGACTAGAGCGGAATCCGAACTCGCCACTGACACGCAGAATCTCATCGTGGCGCGTACCGTGCAGCTGCAGGACGAGCAAATCCTGAAAAATGCAATCACCAAGGACCCTCTGGCTCCCAACGTGGTGAACGTCGAGATCATCCCCAGCGAGCAGCCGACGCCCCCGGCCACGATCGAAAACCCATCTTTTGAGGAATCCATCAAGGAAGCGTTTGCTAAGCGGCCAGAGCTGCAGGAACAACTGTTGAATTTGAAGAATGCTGATATTGATGTGCTCGCCACGCGGAATGCGCTACGGCCCAGCCTCACCCTGAGCGCACAGTACAGTTCCGTAGGCTTGGCTGGCAATTCTCCGATTAAGGGTACGGCAGTAGTATTGAGCAGCGGGGTGCCCATTGTCGACGCGAACGGGAATCCGATCACCGTGGATGTTGGTGGCGTGGCAACTCCGATCTTCCAGCCTGTGACGGTCACACCAGTTTCGGGCACCAATCAACAAGGGTTCGGAACGGCCCAAAGCCAGATCTTCCACAGCCGGTTCCCTGATTTTTCCGCCCAACTGACCTTGGGCCTTCCTTTGCGAAATCGCTCGGCGCAGGCGGACAATGTGCGGTCGATCCTGACGCAGCGGCAGCAGGAATCCGCGCTGCAACAATTGAAAAATGCCGCGCTTCTCGATGTCCGCAACACGTACATTGCACTTACGCAAGACCGTGCCCAGGTAGAATCCGCCAGCAAGGCGCGCGAACTGCAACAGGAGACCTTCAACGCCGAACAGAAGAAATACCGGCTCGGAGCTTCCACTGTTTACAACGTGATTCTTACGCAGCGGGACCTCATCGCCGCGCAGGGGACTGAACTTCGAGCGCTCGCTAATCTTGAAGAAGCCAAAGCCAACTACGAACGCGCGCTGGGCCGCACCTTGGACGTGAATCATGTCACCATCGCAGACGCCAAATCCGGCCAAGTCGAACGCGAAACGTTGATCCCGGGAACTCTTCACGGAAGAGTCGTAGGCACGGACGATCTCTATCGAGAGGGAAGCATGCGCTGATCTTCCGGCGAGGCCGCGCTAGAAGAGTCTCTGGCGCGGCCTCACGCTCACTCTAGTTTTTCACGAACTCCCGGATCGTCGCCGGATCCCGCCGCGGCGAACGGAGAGCTTCCAGAACGTGGCCGATTCGTTAGTGCGCTGGCATTCTCGGTTTACGTCAAATCCTTGTCTTGCCTCTCAGCGCCCATTATCCTCGTTACGCCGAACGCGGTCGTGTTTCTGGTTCACGGCATAGGGTTTATTGCCATGCGTGCCCCCAAATCCAGCCCGCAAATGAAACAAAAGCTATGGTTCGAGCGTTTTACAGAGTTAGGTCAAAATAAAAACGTCCCGATGGGACAGAATCTTGAGGGATAAAGATGATTACGAAGACGCTGAGGGGGACCCTGAAGCGGTCCATTTCCAGAGGAAATGCCGTGAGGACAGCTTTGCAAGGGGTCCGATCTCTGCTCGCTATGGTATTGGCGGGCATGCTTGCCGGGGGGCCGCTCTCCCCCGTTTTTGCGCAGAGCTCCGCCCAGAGTCCACCGCCAAATCCCGCCCCAGCGGCCACACCTGCCCAGGAAGGCTCATCGATCGCTCCGGTGGCCTCCTTGGGCGTCGGTAAGTATAGTTACTCGCATGGCCGAAGTGCCTTCCCCAACATCTTGAAGCCTTACCAATCTATTCAGGTTGAGGCTCCAGTGCTTACAAACTCGCCGCGCATCGATCAGCTCATCCACGACGGAAAGCTGGAAATCAGTCTTCAGGATGCGGTTGAGCTAGCCCTCGAGAACAGTCTAGACATCGCCGTGCAGCGCTACTACCCGTGGATTTCGGACGCTGGCCTCCTCAACGCCGCATCTGGCGGCTCCGGTTTCGGCACGCCTGGGGTACAGATTGGCGCCTCTTCCGCCAGCATCAACCCGTTCGCTTTCTATGTTCAGAACTTCGATCCCCTGGTCACGAGTACTGCTTCGATTTTCTATGCCACCACCCCAATCAACAATGCGTTCACTTCCGGCGCCGGCACGACCACCCTTGCGTCCATTGTTCAGCACTCCACCCAATTTAATAACCAGTATTCGCAGACATTTCATACCGGAACTAACATACAAGTGAATTGGAACAACACACGCGCTAGTTCCAACATCGCCAACTTCTTCAATCCTGACGTGAGTTCAACACTTTCAGTTTCCATTTCGCAGCCGCTACTGAACGGCTTCGGCAAGGAAATGTGGACTCGCAACATTCGCATCGCCAACAACAATCGCAAAATCGCGGACTGGGCATTCGCCCAACAAGCCATCACCACCATCACGAATACCATCACGGCTTACTGGGAACTCGTTTACGCGAGGGAAAGCGTCAGGGTCAATGAACAGGCTGTTGCCGTCGCCCAAAAGCTTTACGAGGACAACAAAAAACAGCTGGAAATCGGCAGCTTGGCCCCGCTCGATGTCACGCGGTCTGAATCCGAACTCGCCACCAACAATCAGAACCTCATTCTTGCGCAGACCGTTCAGCTCCAGGACGAGCAAACCTTGAAAAATTTCATCTCCAAGGACCCGCTCGCTCCGAATCTCATTGACGTGGCTATCCTTCCCAGTGACCAGCCAAAGGAGCCCGCCACCATCGAAGCAGCTTCTTTCCAGGATGCCATTAAAGAAGCTTTCGCCAAGCGGCCTGAGCTTCAGGAAGAGGTCTACAACCTGAAGAACGCCGAAATTGACGTTCGAGCTACCAAGAACGCGCTTTTACCCTCGCTCACCGCGAATGCGTTCTATTTGTCCGCCGGTTTGGCGGGAAACTCAACGACGACAACCGGCACCCCACCCGTCACAGTCCTGACTCAGCAAGGATTTACTACAGCGCAAAGCCAGATTTTTCAGAATCAGTTCCCGCAATACGCCGGCCAGCTAACCTTGACGCTTCCCCTTCGCAACCGCTCGGCCCAGGCCGAACACGCTCGCGCACTCCTTGTTCAGCGCCAATTTGAAACGCAGGCGCAGCAACTTCGGAACGCCGCGCTTCTCGACGTCCGCAACACGTACATCGCGCTTACGCAAGGCCGCGCTCAGGTGGCCGCCGCGATTAAAGCGCGCGAACTGCAGCAACAGACGTTTGACGCCGAACAGAAGAAATATCAGCTCGGCGCATCGACCGTGTTCCTGGTCATTCAGACGCAACGCGACCTCATCACAGCCCAAGGCACGGAAATTCGCGCCCTGGCCAACCTCGAAGAAGCCAAAGCCAACTATGAGCGCGCGGTGGGCCGCACGCTTGAGGTTAATCATGTCACCATCGCCGACGCGAAGTCCGGCGAGGTTGACCGCGAGACCCGGATCCCTGGCACGCTCCACGGGAAGATCCTCGGAACAGATGAAATCTTCAAGAGCCTTCCGGATGGAGGGCAGCGGTAGCCTATCTTGCCTGGCCGGATGGGAGCTGCAACCTGTCCGGCCTCGTTTCTTTCCACTGCTGACTACTGTGTCCACTCCCCTTGCTCCGCTTTTCGCTTTCGCATAGCATGGAATTCTGCGTTCCTTCGAACTGTCTTGCCGGACGCAGGCGATTGGGGAGCGCCAGACCATGAGCGAGAATGCCAAGGGAAACAGTTCGACGATAACCGCCGCCGACGCTCCCACCGTTTCACGCAAGCCATCTGCGCAAGAACGCGCCTGGGAAGAAAACACACTTCGTCCGACGCTGGAAAAAAGTCCTGAGCGCCAAGCAGAATTCACCACGATTTCCGGATTTCCGATCCGGCGTCTTTACACTCCTGGGGATCTCACGGGCTGGGATCCCAGCCGCGACCTGGGATTTCCCGGGGAGCCTCCCTACACGCGCGGCATTCACTCCACCATGCATCGTGGGCGGCTCTGGACGATGCGGCAGTTTGCTGGATTCGGCACAGCGGAAGACACCAATCAGCGTTTCCGATACCTGCTGGCGCAAGGCCAGACCGGCCTCTCGACCGCATTCGATCTTCCGACCTTGATGGGCTATGACTCCGACCATCCGCTCTCAGAGGGCGAAGTCGGTAAGTGTGGGGTAGCGATTAGTTCCCTCGCCGACATGGAAGTGCTCTTCGACAAAATTCCGCTGGCCGATGTCACCACTTCCATGACCATCAATTCGCCCGCAGCGGTAATCTGGGCGATGTACCTGGCCGTGGCGGAGAAGCAAGGCGCGGACTGGAAGAAGATTTCGGGGACTTTACAGAACGACATCCTGAAGGAAT
>JBGPLB010000058.1:0-24680 GCA_041486245.1 Candidatus Acidiferrum sp. | reverse complement strand
GGAAGTGTCACCTATGTGTCCGGTACAAACTGTCACCCATGTGTCAGGCCGCTCACTGAGTCTTTAGCGCGCGAAAATACCCTCTTATTCCTATTGCGGCGGAAAATGCACGACCAGGTCGGCGCTAACAATAGTCGGCTTTCCATTGCATAACGGCGCTGAGAACACCCACGAGGAAACAATCTCAATGGCTCGTTTCTCCAGGTCGGGTCTTCCGGCGGAAAGCACGGTCGCCTGCTCCACGTGTCCGTCCGGACCGATCGCGCCATGCACCTGCACGTCATACCACGGCCCCGGCCCCGCGTCAGACGGCTGCGGGGCAGATTGAAGGGCTGGCGGCCGGTAGTCATTGCACGTCCTCAGCCTGTGTGCATCCGGCGGCGTCAGTGCGTCCCAATCGATCGCATCTTCGATCACGCTGAACTCCTGCTTCACCTCCATGCGCAGCTTTCCGTTGATATAGTGGCGAATCGTCCGCGGCATTAGCATCCCTTCGAAAGAAACATAATCGGTGTCTTCGATGAGGTCCTCCGCAACGTCCCAGCGAACGAGCGCGCCGAGTTCATCGTCGAAGCAGATTTCGTTTGCGGCCTGTCGCGTTCTTCCATTCACTGTCTCGAACTGGACGCACTTGGCAGGCCGGCCATTGAGAGTGCCCGGCGTGATGGAGTGGATGATATCCGACTTGTCGAAATGCCCGATCAGCAGCGGCGTCAGCTTTTCCAACTCCAGAGTTTCTGCCGGAGGAGGCGGGGCGTCGTTCTGCAGAATCCTGTCGGGAAAGTGAATACTGATGGCGTGGTAGTCGCTGAACGTCGTCTCGTACCGCTCGATATCGCCCGCGATGATGTGAACGGCGCGCCCGTTGAGAATTGTTCCGTCCAGACGGTAGGCGCGGAAGGTAATTTCTTCTTTGTGGTTGCTGATCCTGTGTGTCGGGCGGCTCACCGTGTTGGCACGCTCCATAAGTCGGACAGCCTCGACGCGCACAGTCAGATCCTGAGCGGAACTCTGAATGCCCCACAATACGAACAGAGCGGTGAGAAATCCCCATCGGCGGAAAAACTTGAGCATGGCTCCTCCTGAAGGAGAGAGTGGCGACAGTGTACCCCCAAAATAAGTGATTTGATAGGTTCTAGATTGCGATGACTCGACAGAGCAGGAGGAAGACTTGGCAACATCCCAATCAGCTTTCGCCAAGGATCTCAGCAACCTTCGTCCCGCTGGATTCCCGCGCAACTCCGCGTCATAATCGCAACGAATGTTTCTCGCAGAATCATGCTCAGAGGTGCGAAACGTTGTGGTAACTTCCTACGTCCAAAAGGCAAGCAGGAGATGACGGTCAGAGTGTGTTCTGAGAATGGTCAGAAAAGTACGTTCCAGCACACGCGGACGGACAGCTCCCCAAGCAAGCTTATGAAAAAGTTCCAATCTTTGGCGGGCGCAACCGCCTTCGTCGCACTCCTCACGAGCGGGTGCTCGAAGTCCGTTTCCAGCACTGTGCTCGGGGACTCTGCTCATCCCACCCCTGTTCACGTTTATACCGTTGCGGAGGAAACCGCCCGGCGGCGCGTCCAGGCCTCGGGCTCTCTCTACGCGTTCGAAGAGAGCGTCCTGAGCTCGGAAGTCGAAGGACCTGTTTCCCAAGTGCTGGCCGACGTCGGAGACACGGTCCGGGAAGGCCAGCCACTGATCTTGATCGACCCGCAAGAACTTCAGTTGGAAGTAGACCGCCAGCGCGGCCTGGTGAGGCAGGTGCGGGCTCAGCTCGCGATTGGTCCCAATGACCCTCCCCTCGCCGATCCGCAAAAACTCGCCTCCGTGCAACGCGCGGCCGCGGATCTCTTTGATGCGGAACGCAAGTATGGGCGTGCCCAAGAGATGTTCAAGGGCAAATTGATTTCGCAGCAGCAGTTGGATGAAGCCGCCAGCCGTTTTCAAAGCACCCAGGCGGGCTACACGGTGGCCTTGCAGGAAGTGGACCGGCTGAAGGCCTTGTTGGTGTCCAGTGAAGCAAGCGAGAAGCTTGCAGAAAAAAAGCTGAGCGATGCGACGATTCGGGCGCCCTTTTCAGGCTCCATCAAAACGCGTGATGTTCATCCTGGCGAATACCTTCGTGTGCAGGGCCCGGTAATGGTTCTGGTCCGCACGGACACGCTGCGCGCCCGCCTCGCTGTTCCGGAGCGCTGGGCCGGATGGGTGAATGAAGGTGCCACCGTTGATTTACAGGTCGAAGCATATCCCGGTCAAACATTTCACGGACAGATTTCGCGCATCAATCCTTCCGTCGCGCAAGATTCGCGCACATTCGATGCGGAAGCCCTTATCGCCAACAGGGACGGCCGCTTGAAGCCGGGCTTTTTTGTTCAGGCATCCATTCCCAGCGAGAAAGAAGAGAAGACCATCTTCCTGCCGGAAGGCGCCGTGAACTACCGATATGGCGTCTACAAAGTTTTTCTTCTGAACGGAAGTCGTGTTTCCGAGCGCCAGATACGCCCGGCCGGCCAGACAGAAGACCAGCGCGGAAGACGTTTCGAAGTTGCTGAAGGGTTAAAACCCGGAGACCGCGTCGCTGTGGCGGTTTCCGGGGATTTGCACGATGGTGCGACGGTGCAAGAAAAAGCCGAGGGGAACACTCCGGCTTTGAAGTGATTTTGGCCGGAAGCTCAGTCACACACCGATGAAGCTAGCCGAAACCTGCGTAAAGTATCCCGTCTTCACCGTGATGCTGATCGCTTTTCTCGTCACGCTTGGCGCGTTTTCTTACCGGGGCCTGGCCGTAGATCTTTTTCCGAAGGCTGATCCGGCCACAGTGAACGTCGATGTTCAATTGCCTGGAGCAACGCCAGAAGAGGTCGTCACTGGGGTGGTGCTTCCCCTGGAAGACGCCATCTCTTCCGTAAGCGGCATCGACGAAATCACCGTCTACTCCAGCGAAGGCTTTGCGGACATTACGTGCACCTTCGTTCTCGAACGCGACATTGACGGCGCCGCGCAAGATATCCGGGAAAAAGTCGCCGCCGCCGTGAATCGCTTGCCGCGCGATACGCTCCCTCCAGTCATCACCAAGCAAGACCCGCAGTCCGACCCGATTCTGACCTTGCTGGTGAGCGGGCCAATCAGCCGGCGCGAGTTGACCGAAATCGCGGACAAGCAAATCCGTCGCGCGATCCAAACGGTGGATGGCGTCGGTAGCGTTGAGCTCAACGGAGGACAAGCGCGTCAAATACGTGTTCTGCTCGATGCGCAGAAACTGACCGCGCACAACTTCACCGTCCTTGACGTGCGCGACGCTCTGCAGCGCGAAAATATCGAAGCGCCCGGCGGGCGAATGATCACCGGTCCGCAGGAACTCGGCCTGCGGACTCTCGGACGCGTCACATCCGCCGAGCAGTTCGGCGAGATCGTGATAGGGACGCGAGGCGGCGCGCAAGTCCGCGTGCGCGACGTGGCGCAAGTGGAGGACAGCGCACAGGAGTTGCGCACATGGTCGGCTCTCTTTCGCAAAGGCACGCCTGGCCAGGATGTCGTCAGTATTCAGGTGCTGCGCCAGTCCGGCACCAATACAGTCCAAGTTGCTGACAGCGTAAAAAGCAAGCTCGATGAATTGCGGGCGCAACTCCCTCCGGGCGTCCAACTGGTGGTTATTCACGACATTTCGGATTTCATCAAGGCTTCCGTCCACTCGCTCCTCGAACACCTAATCCTTGGCAGCATTCTCGCCAGCGCCATTGTTTTTCTTTTCATGCGCAACTGGCGCGCCGTCCTGATCGCTGCCGTCGCCATCCCAGCTTCCATCATCGCTACCTTTACGCTGATGCGAGGCATGGATTTTTCGCTAAACAACATGACGCTTCTCGCGCTGACGCTAGCCGTCGGGATCGTCATAGACGACGCCATCATCGTCCTCGAAAACATTTTCCGATTCATGGAAGAGAAGGGCGAGGACCGCAAAAACGCCGCCATCAAAGCGACTCAAGAAATCGGCCTTGCCGTGATGGCCACGACTCTTTCGCTGGTCATCATTTTTCTTCCAATCGCCTTTATGAACGGTTATGCGCGCAAATACGTGAATTCCTTCGGCTGGACGATGGCGATGGCAATTCTCGTCTCACTCCTCGTGGCCTTCACGCTTACGCCGATGATGAGCTCCCGCCTGCTGAAGGTCAGCGAAAAGGAGAAGAAGGCACACGCCAGCGGAATCTTGCATTGGGTCGAGCAATCCTACTTGAAGCTTTTGCAGTGGTCGCTCGCGCATCGCTGGGTCATTATTTTGATTTGCGTGGCGACGTTTCTCTCCACCTTTGGCCTCTATCATCTGGTCGGGCGCGATTGGATACCGTCCGACGATCAATCCGAGCTGATCAGTTCTTTCACGCTGCCGGAAGGAACGGCGCTTTCCAAGACCACTGAACGTGCAGCGGAGATCGCACAGCGCGTCGTTGCGCTGCCCGAAGTTGCTTTCGTGCAGTCCCTTACGCATGGTCCGACAAATCACGCCCATCTTTTCATCGGTTTGGTGCCCCGGAGCGAGAGAAAACGCAGCCACGAGCAGCTGGCCACGGAGGTTCGCGGAATTCTTGCCAGCTATCGAAATATGGTCACAAATGTGCGCCTGCCATCCGTGTTCGGCGGTGAAATCTACTTTCCCATCGGCGCGGTCATCCGTGGGCCGGAGTTGAATCAGCTCGCTGACCTAAGCAAACAGGTTGCCGCCCTCATGATGAAGTATCCGGACCTTGTGGACGTCAATCCGAGTCTCAACCTGAACACTCCGGAATTACAGATCAAGTTAGATCGCCAGCGCGCTGCAGACATCGGTGTGCGCATGAGCGATGTCAGCGATGCCGTCCGTCTTTTTTACTCCGGGGAAGATGAAATCACCCGCTTTAAGGAAGGCTCCGAGCAGTATCCAGTCGTCATGCAGCTGCTCGAGCGGCAGCGCGACAATCCGGACGTGCTGGCTCAAATGATGGTCCCCTCGACCAAACTTGGGCAGGTGCGTCTCGAAAATGTGGCCTCGATCGTTCGCGGAGCGGGCCCCGCAACACTCTGGCGCTACAATCGCGAATTCGAGGTGACGGTCTACGCCAACGTGGCTTCCGGCTATCCGCTTGACCTTGCCGCCGCGCACACCGTCCAGTCCATTAAGGAAATTGGGCTTCCGGCGGGCTATTCCTATAGGTTTACTGGCCAGGTCAAAGTCCTCGAGGAAACCACTTGGAACCTTTTGCTCGCCATGCTGCTCGCCTCGATCTTCATGTATATGGTTTTGGCGGCTCAGTTTGAGAGCTTTTCGCATCCCTTCATCATCATGCTCACGCTGCCGCTGAGCATCCCGTTCGCGCTACTTTCCTTGTGGATCACAGGGCGCGCGCTGAGCTTGTGGAGTGCTTTGGGAATGTTTTTGTTGCTCGGAATCGTCAAGAAAAACGGAATCTTGCAAGTGGACTATACGAATCGATTGCGCGCCGGCGGGATGCCGGTACGCGAGGCTATTTTGGAAGCAAACCGCGTTCGCTTGCGTCCCATCTTGATGACCACTCTTTCGATTGTCGCTGGCCTGATTCCCGTGGCCATCGGCATCGGCGCCGGTTCTGAACAGCGCGCCTCCATCGCTGTCTCGATTATAGGCGGCCAGACGCTCTGTTTGGTCCTGACGCTTCTCGTGGTGCCCGTAGCCTATTCGTATCTTGCCGAGTTCGAGTCGCTTCCCTGGGCAACCGTGTCCCGCCGCCTGTTGAGACGCGGCTCCGTGGTGGATTCCAGCGCTGACTAAGAGATCTCGCTCTTGCATTAAGAGGCGCGACTGAGCTCTTCTCGTATCACGCGCCGAAGGGTTTTTTCAAGCGGTTCTTGAGAGCGATGCATATGCTGGCGCAGGACTTCGTTGATGAGACTCTGATAGTTGCCGCCGCCCGCACTCTGGACTTGGTCGCGGAACCAGGCAAGGATTTCGTCGTCGAGGCGAATGGTGATCCGCGTTTTTCCTTTGGGGACGGAAACAACGGCCCCACGCCTGGCACGACTGAAATCGTATTCACGTTTCATGAGGTTCCTCATATTGTCTCTTTTCCCGCGCTGTGGCATCGCGAGCTGAAATCAGGCGCACACTGTCGCCGCGCCAGGTGTAGATAACGACTAACAAACGGCCGGCTTCATTTCTGCCAAGTGTGATCCAGCGCTCTTCCTCTTCTGAGAAGAGATCCCGCATCGTCAGGGCAAACTCGTCTTCGAGCACCGCCGCAGCTTCGGCGAAGCGAACTCCATGCCTGACGTAGTTCGCCCGTGCCTTAGCCGGGTCCCACTCATAACTCACGGCTCAGTATATGCACATTTGTGCATACATGTCCATTCGTGAATCTCAGCCAGTTGCGAAGAATCGCCATTAACGCGAGAACGCTAGGAATGGCGGGCGGCCAGGCGAGTGAGAACGAGGTCGTGTTCCTGCAAAATGGAATCTGCGAAGCCGCGTGCGGGAGCCCTCAACAGTAGGAAAAGTTCGCCGGCCCACAATAGAATGTCCAGCAGGCGGCCGCGTTGCAGATTGTCGATGTCCTCGCAGTGCAAGGCCACGTCGAGGGCTCTGCGGGAGCACTCCTCGATGAACGCCCGCAAAGCCGGGAGGTCGAGAGGCAAACGTCCCGTCCCCTGGCCTCTTGGATCGATGCGCTGCAAGTTTTCGTAACAGAGATCAATGAAGTGGTTCAGGCAAAAATCCTGTTGAGCCAGTGAAGCCACACCGGCCCCTTCACAAAAATCCACTGCGCAGATTTTATCCTCAAACATCTTTAACCTAGCCCCCAACTCAACATCTGAAACTCCCATTCCGTTTACGCTCACTTTTAGCCCTTACGAAGGTTGGATGTCCAGAAGGCATTCGGCGGTTGCCGAAACGCCCATAAATTCGGACGAAGAATCATCCCAAACGTGACCTCGAGGCACCCACACGGTTTCTTCCTCGTTCAACTCATTTTCTGACGCCTGTGCGGAACATTTCTGCTCAAATTCCTGGGAGACTTGCGCCGCACATGGTGCATAGGCCGTGGAACTTTGCACGCGCAGGCAGCGATCCATATAGGGCGTCAACAATGCCATTACCCAGCGCACGTTTTCATTGCATCGCTGCATGCGCTCCTCCCCTCGCCAGAGCGTGATGATAGTGACCAGCCGCGCTTCATGATTTGCAATCATCACAAAGCTTCCTGCGAAACCGGCTACTTCGCCGAACGCCCCCTGGATCGCCGCCGGCACAGCGGCGTGCACCTTGTGCGCTTCATTTGGCTTTGCGACAAACTCTATGTTCAGAGCAGTGATCCGCGAGCTGGCGTGGCGCATGCCGGGTGTTCGCGCACCCAACGCATTCGAATCGCGCGGCTGCGATATTGCATCGGAAAGAATGGGGATTTGTAGCGAGCGTGACACAGCGCCTCCAAATGGATCGGTCCTCCCCGTTCTTGGGGAGGCGCATCCTCGCCGGTCCAGGTCCGGCTCGGATGCGCCCTGGTGGGACACGCGTGGGACAGGGGAACCGTCCCTTCGCAGAAGGACTTCCCAGCTTTCGCTGGGTTCCTACAACCGATTAGTGAAGCAGGGACGCATTTCGTTTCATCGGCGAGTTACAAAATGTGAATTGGCAAATGACGACGCAAACATGGGAATGATTGCTCCAGGTGAATGGCAACGTTATACTCCTGTGCACAATTTAGAGGGCCATGTGGAACTCTTCGCGTTCACCAGGGAATACGTCGAACGCCTCCGCGAGGGAGATCCCTTGACGGAACAGCACTTTGTCGCGTATTTTGACCAACTTCTCAGGATCAAACTGCGTGCAAGGATGCTCGCTTCGGAAACCGTCGAGGACCTTCGCCAGGAGACCTATATTCGCGTGCTGATAAAGGTGCGCAAGAGTGAGGTGCGCCAGCCGGAGCGCTTTGGCGCCTTCGTTAACTCCATTTGCAACAACGTCTTAATGGAATTTTACCGTGCCTCTTCCAAGACCAGCCCTTGGGACGACTCTTACTTGGATTTACCCGACCGTGCCTTGGACACGGAAGGTCTCCTGGTTAGCAAGCAATCGAAGGAAAGGGTTCGCCACCTGCTTGCGGACCTCCCTAAGAAAGACCGCGATCTGCTCTGCGCCTACTTCCTGGATGAAAAGGAGAAGGATGAAGTCTGCGCGCAATTTGGAGTGGACCGCGACTATTTTCGAGTTTTGCTCCACCGGGCCAAGGATAAGTTCAGGGTTTTATATGAGAAAGACAGGGAAGGGCTTTCTGGAAGGTTCCACTAAAGGGAAGCTGCTTGAAACGAATCGGTCCACTCATGCACTACTCATCGGATGACAAAAATGGACCATAACGAAGCGGTGCGGCTGCAAGCCGCCGAGAAATACCTGCTCGGGGAACTCCCGAAGGAACAGCACGCGGCGTATGAAGAACACTATTTCGATTGCCACGCGTGCGCCGAAGAGCTCAAGGCCACGGTCGCCTTTATCGAAAGCGCGCGGCAAGTGGTCCGCAAAGAAATTCCGCAAACAATTGAAGATAAACAGGTTGTTCCAGCTGTTTCACCTGTTGAGGCATGGTTCAGCAGGTTGCTGCGGCCCGCCTTCGCCGTTCCCGTCTTTGCGGCTATTCTGCTCTTCGTCGGCTACCAGAATAGCTTTACGATTCCCCAATTAAAGGAATCCTCTGCTTCCCGATTGGCACAGGTCGTCAGTAGTTCTTTCCATTTGACAGGTAGCGTACGCGGCGGGAGTGAAGCTGGCGAGACTTCGACTAAGGTGCAAGTTCACTCCGGGGAAAGCTTCATCCTCGACTTCGACTTCACCCCGGCTCGCACATCAAGCTCGTATCGATGGGAGCTACAGAACCAAACAGGCGGTGTCATAAGGCAAGGAATTCTTGCCGGCGAAAAGACCAACCAGGCAGTGCGCTTGGCTGTTCTCGGCGGTGTCGAGCAGGCCGGCAAGTATAATCTGGTCTTCTTTGGCGGCGTCAATGACAACAGCCAAACGACAATCGAGGTTCAGCGGCTCGCATTTACGGTTGAATTTCTCAAGTAGATAGAAGAGTATTAAGCCCCATTTCAGTTCACCGAGGTGTCCCCAATGACCGCGCACCGGAAGTTCCATTATCACGCATCAGCCCACGCGTTGAGCGGAGAGCTCACGCGTCCCGTTCAGCGTTTAATCGAAGTTCAGGCAGGAATTTCGTTGCCCAGCACTGGTGGTGCCGGGAGTTCGTCTGTCGAGAATTTCCGGTTCGACGAGGTTGTCTCCTTCAAGCGGGGATACTCGCAGGTCTCAGGAAGCGTAAAGAGACAGACCAACAAGACGATACATACAACGCATGCGACCGCTGCTGTCGAAAACTTGAACATCCTTGATGTTGTAACCGCAGACCGCATTGTCGCCAGGCTTTCTTCGAGTTTCGAAGAACCGGTTGATGGCAAGCCACCAAACCCATCGGAGGGCAAGGTTTTCTTGATTGGGAGCAAGTTTGAAAATCTGCGAATCGCGGGCTATCCCGTTGACGTGGAACTCGACCACGAACTGTTTCTGAAACTTGGAACATTCGCCGACGTGCGCAAGACTTGGAAACCGAACGAGGGCGACCTGCGGCAGAGGGCGTGCGAGACCCACAAGGCATTCGGGCTGACTGACCAAGTTGTACCCCAGCAGTTGGAGTCCCATGACGGAATGTTCACGTCGATTGTGAAAGAGGTTCACTTCAAGGATCCGGGTTTTGGCAACCACCAGGGTCAGTTCACGCACCCTGGAGTAGAGCGCCTTGGACGGCATGGCTACTCTGTCGTAGACTTCGGTAAGATTTTCCTTGGCGAAATTCTATGTCAGCACGGCCGAAAAACTCTTACGATGCTTCGCGTCGAATTAGGCTCACCGAACGGCGGGAGCTTCACTGTTGTGGAGGGTTCCAGCAACGGCTGGCCTCCGTATTAGTAATCCTGGTTGTCCTAATCTCTGTTCTGATTGGGTATGGGTGCAGATCTTCCCCAGGTCGGCTCTGGAAAGATGCCCGACAAAGTCAAAGGCGGGGCGATCTACAGATGGCTCAGAAGGAAGTCGATGAGGCCCTGCGGAAATATCCGTTAGAAAATTCCGAGTGGCACTGCCGCTTTCGCGAACAAAAAGCCGAAATCCTCGATCGTCTGGGCTTTCATGTGGAATCGCTTAACCTGCTGAAAATAGAGCTGCCCGCATCATTGGAGAAGAGCGACATCGCGGTTCGCCGTAAGTACACTCAGGGCATAGCTAGCGCTTGGTTGCAAAGATGGGCCGATGCTCGCCGTTTCGTTCTCGAGGCAGAAACCCTGGCAAAGGAGAGTCACCCCGAATTGCTGAGCGAAGTTTTGCTCAGGCGAGGGGCCGTGGAATACTTAGCGGGAGACCTCGCCAGTGCAGCAATGGCCTATCATGACGCTCTCCAAATCGCGCGGGAACAAAAAGACCAGTACTCTGAATCGTTGGCTCTCGGCGGTCTCGGCGCGATAGCGACAAAGAAAGAACGCTATGACGAGTCGATCGATTGGAACCAGGCAGCTCTGCAATTGGCTCAATCTCTAGATGCTCGAAGTTCCTTGGCTCCCCTCCTCGGCAACATGGCCTGGAGTTACAGGAAGCTGGGCGACTTCGACAACGCTCTCCTGTTCTATCAACGGAGCGGAGACGTTGCGGCCCGTGCAGGGATCGCAGAACAGCAAATCTATTGGCTGACTGGAACCGCGAACGTTTACTACGAGCAGCATAACTATGCCGCAGCGGAAGCAGTTTTGACTAGGGGGTTGGATCTCGCGCGAAGCCAGGGAAATAACAGAACGCTTACAGAATATCTGAACGGTCTCGCTGAAGCTGAGTTAGAGACCGGACGCGTTGAATCGGCCGAAAAACACTACGAGGAAGCGACTCGGCTGGAAGAAAACAGCCTAGATCGGTCCCAGATACTGGCCTCGCAGTTGGTTCGAGGACGTATCGGCGCGGAGAAACATGATTACACCCAAGCCGAGAAATCGTTTCGCGGAGTGACGAAAGATCCGAAAGCCGACATGTCGCAGAAGTGGGAAGCCGAAGCACGCTTGGCCCAAGTCTATGCCGATACGGGCCGAAGTGCAGAAGCTGAAGCCGAATTTCGCCGCTCTGTTGCACTGGTCGAGGCTGCTCGCACGTCCGTTCAAGGAGTAAGTCTGCGATTGTCTTTCCTCTCGAGCGGCATCCACTTCTACGGCGACTACATCGACTTCCTGGTTTCCCATCATCGACCGGAGGAGGCCCTTCGGGTGGCCGAGCTAAGCCGAGCGCGGTCGCTGGCGGAAGGACTTGGGACTGCTGGGAAAGCTACAAGCGTCTCCGCAGTGAACGTGCAGCCGGAACAACTCGCCCGGCGGCTGAAGGCTACGCTTCTTTTCTACTGGCTGGGCGAGAAACACTCCTATCTTTGGGTCATCTCCCCGCTGAAGACGACATGCGTTGCCCTGCCGGCGGCTTCGGAGATCGAGCCGATGGTCAAGTCATACCGAGAAGCGGTTGCGGGGTCAAAAGATGTTGCCGAAACAGAAAAAGCGGTTGGAGAACACTTATACACGATACTCGTGGCGCCGGCGCAGAAGTTCATTGCGCAGAATTCACGTGCGGTCCTTCTGCCTGATGGCAACCTTAATTCCTTAAACTTCGAGACCTTGATCGTTCCGGAACCTAAGCCACACTTTTGGATTGAAGACGTCACCATCACAGCCGCCAGCTCACTTTCTTTACTGGCTTCCGCGGCCAGCAGGGCCCCAGCAAAACAGAAGAATCTCTTATTGGTTGGAGACGCGCTGAAAGCGAACGACGAGTTTGAACAGCTTCCTCAGGCTGAAGACGAAATGAAAATTGTTGAGGGCTACTTCCCGGAATCGAGCCGTACGGTTCTGAAGCGCGAACAAGCCACGCCTGCCGCCTACCTTGCGAGCAAGCCGGAGCGGTATGCCTATCTCCATTTCGTTACGCACGGCACCGCAAGCCGCGCACAGCCTCTGGAGTCCGCCGTCATTCTGAGCAAGGAACCTGCGAGCGATAGCTACAAACTTTACGCCAGGGACATTGTCACTCGGCATTTGAACGCCGAATTGGTGACGATTTCCGCGTGCAACGGTTCCGGAACACGCGCCTATTCCGGAGAAGGCTTGGTAGGGCTCTCCTGGGCGTTTGTGAGGGCAGGCGCGCACAACGTTATCGCCGCGCTTTGGGAAGTAAGCAACGCTCCATCCACAGCCCAGCTGATGGACGCTTTCTACAAAGGCCTCAGCCACGGCGAGGATCCCGCCACCGCCTTGCGCGACGCCAAACTTTCCTTCCTGCATTCCTCTAACGCCAATTTTGTGTTCAAAAAGCCCTATTATTGGGCACCGTTCCAGCTCTACGCCGGTTCCTGACGGCTTCCCGCCCCGCGCCCTGTAGCGCCGGCATCCTTGCCGGCTCTTTGCATCCCATTGCCCTTCTTCCGGGACTCCCTGCAACGTGAAACGAATCCACTGTCCCGGTCACTACTCCAAGTCCAGCAATACTCTTTCAAGAGGTGTCCCGGTGAATCAAGCTCAATCCAATTTTAAGACAGACGAACAAATAGCCCTGGTTGTGGTGCAACGCGAGCCTGTTTCTCAATCGGGCCCAAGAATCGAACAGTGTGATTTTGAAGAGTTGCTCGAGCGCGCGATGGAAATCCTCAGCGCAAGAACAAAGAGTGCTTCCTCCTCCCACCCCTGATCGAAAAAGACGCGAGCGGCGCAACAGGTGAGCGCCGCTCGCAATTCCTATTCGTCTTTCGGACGCGATGATTCTCTTGTCTCAAGACATGAGAGCGAGAAGCAGGTTTTGTCCGTTCGGACTGCCCAGTCCCGTGCAAGCGTCCCACCCAGCGCCCGCTTTGTAGTCGCCATTATTTCCCTGCGTGATGTCTCGGAATGTGGTGTTTGCCGGCGCAGCGTACAGTAGAGGATTGATGAACCCCACCGGCTTGTTCAAACCTTGGTTGATTTGCGCGATAAGCCCGGCCCACAGCGGTGCAACGGCGCTGGTGCCGCCAACCGGAGGAATCCCTTGCGCTGGATCCGGGAAACTCGTTCCATCACAAAGGATGCGATATCCCGATGAGGGCGCAGCATCGCCGGAAACATCTGGCACGCCGCGCATCACCGGACCCGCGGGATCGGCTGCTGGAGGCACTCCAGCATTTTGTTGATAACTGGGCGACGCAAAAAATCGGCTCACCCCGCCTCCCGTTCCGTCATTTGCACCATCATGCCAAACCACTTCTTTGGAGATGGCTCCGCTAGAGGCGGCGAGTTGTGTGCCGCCGCAGGCTAGCGCGAAGGGACTCGAAGCAGGGAAGTCCACATGCGCCTTGTTATCCCAGTTGGGATCATCGGACGCGAAGTCGGCCGAGCCACTGTCGCCCGATGCGACACAAACCGTCACACCAAGATGCGCTGCAGTCTGTAACAACTGGTCGAACGCGTCCCTGAACTGCGCGGTGGCGTTGTCTTCGGGTCCGCCCCAACTTATCGAAACAATGTTCGGCTTGTTGATGGTATCGCCGAGGATGGCGTTCATCACGCTGAGAAAACTTTGGTCGGAAGCATCCGGACCAAAGTACACGACTATCTTTGCTCCCGGCGCGACGGAGCCACACACTTCGATATCCAGCATCACTTCGACGTCGGGGTTGCTGGGATCGAGTGCGTTCGTGCCCGGGCTGTTGATGCCACCGTTGGGATATGTGGCTGCTGTCACGCTGGGCGGCGTCGCGATACCCAAACTCTGAAAGTAGCTGGTTACTTCCTGCGGATGAAATCCGCCGCCCAGTTCCAGAATTGCGATCGTTTGGCCTGCACCGTCGAGATTTTTCGGAAAATCATACAGTGAAGCGAGTTGGGGCGGCGTAAATCCCGTCGGGACCGAAGCCGCTGCCGCCGTGTTGTGGGCGGCAGCGCCGGCGCCCGCTGCGTGTGCCGAGCCACGCAGGATGCGGTAGTGCGGCTTAGCGAAAGGGCGGTTGTCGAGCCCCGTCACGCTGGTCACGATGCCTTGCAAATTTTCAGGAATAAGAATGTCGCCCTCTCTGCCGCGATAGGCCACGTCCCCGGACTTATACATCTTGAGTTCGACGCCGAACGCCTTGCTGTAAGCGTCCGCGGTGCCGGAAAGTGTGACGGTGCGCTGGTCGGCATTCGAGTTCGTCACGCGCAACCCATTTTCCCTTGCGAACTCTTCGACTTTCGCAATATCGGCTGGATCGGCACCGTGTTTTTCCGCGTGTTCCTGGCGTGTCATGTACCTGCGCTCGCCCGGCTTCCGATTGCATTGCTCTTCGATGGAGGGAAGTTCATTCTGCCGTCGCACGGTCACCGTCACACCGAATTCCACGCTCGGCACTTCTCCCACGACTTCTGCATTCGACACGCGATTCTTTGTGCTGCCTGCGAGCCGGCTTCGCTTTTGACCTGCATTCATGATGGAAATCTCCTCTCAGTTTATCGATTCCCTGGAACTCTTGACCTGAACTTCTTGCTTGCGGCTACCTGCTGGAAGGCTCCACTCCGCGCACGGGTGGCGGGTTTCCTGACGAACGCAAATTGATGAACTTGTTGAGCATGTCAAACCAGAACGGGGCGCCCATGACGATGGCGAAAGACGTAAGCAAAATGCCCAGGACTTTCAACGCCTCTGCTCCGAGGCCGTGCGGCCAGGCTCGGACGTCATTCGCGTCTCGCGACCACCCGATGGGCGGTGTGTTCGCCTCGCGAACTTCTCCGGCGACCTGTTGTAGCGAAGCCTCTTGGTTGGTGGATTCGGCTGGGTTTGTAGATTGAACCTTTTTCACGGCCTGCGCAACCACGGCGCTGCGAAGTGCCTGGTCGCTCCACAATTCCCTGATGATCATCAACGTGTCTGCATTTACCGCGATGCACAACACCAGCCCAACCGCAAAGATGATTTTTTGGGCTGCGCGCTTGTACCAGCCGCTCACGCGCGCCATCGTGTCGTCGTACCACTGCTCGATCTTAAGGCGCGCTGCCTCCACGTCCCCGCCCGCGGAGTCGATGATGTTGAGCAAAGTGCTGCGCAGCTTGGCCTCCGGAATTTGCGCGACACCGGCCCGCAAAGATTGCATCGTGCGCGGCTGAGCGGCGTCTGCCGGAGCCACCACGTCGAGCAAGGCCGCCGCAAACATGCGCGCAGAGATGTAAGCAGGCTTTTCTCCCTCGGGCGCGGTGCCCAGAATCAAGGGATGCCCAAGCAGCTTTGAGGCATAGTCATTCGCACCGTTCTTCAACATGTTGCGGATCGCTTTTTCCAGTGTCTTCGCCCGCATGGAAAATGCTCCTGCAATGACTTCCTTAATCCCCGAGCATCCGATGCTCAGAGAGAGGTAGATCAAAACAAGCCCGATCACAACTTCCAGCACTTGCGATCCGAACATCCATACCTCCCTGTCTGCGCAAAGCAATCGACGCCAAACGGAGTTTGTCGATTTCCGTCGGGACTAGTTGTTCCGAATTCAGCGACCCCGCCAGTCGCCCTTCCTTGACTCGCAGATTGCGGCGGTTATTCTGTTATGCACATAGTGACTCCAGCCGATGAAACGTTTCGCGGCCCTCGAGTCACTACCTGCAGAGAACCAGCCAAATCTCTGAAATGCTGGGGGTGTGTATGTCAGCCGGGTTGGACAACCTGAAACACATTGTTGTCCTAATGATGGAAAACCGCTCCTTCGACCACATGCTGGGCGGCCTGAGTCTGGTTATGGAGAACGGCCAGAAAAAATATCCCAAGATCAACGGCCTGACGGGAAACGAATCAAATCCCGACACGCAAGGGGCGATTGTAAAGGTGCAGCCCAGTGCGAAATTCCAGGGACAGCTCGATCCAGATCCGGATCACCATTTTCCTGGTGTCGATCTTCAAATTTACGGAGGCGCGCCGCACGGGCCCGCACGCGTCGCCAACATGCAGGGATTCGTAAAGGATTATTTCACGCAGACGAATGACGTGAATCGTTCGCACAACATCATGTACTACTTCAGCCCGGACAAATTGCCGGTGCTCTCCACTCTTGCCACCCAATTTGCCGTTTTCAACGGATGGTTTTCCTCGATTCCGGGTCCGACGATTTGCAATCGCGCGTTCGCGCACTACGGAACTTCGTTCGGCCAGGTTGGCATGGACATCTTCTACATCCTGGACCCGATCTCGAGTATCTACGAGCGCATGGTGCAGGCCGGCCACACGGCGAAGATTTATTACTACGACCAGCAGAGTTCCACGATGGAGATTGTGAACTTACTCAAGAACCAGCCCCTCCTTTTTGGCAGCTACAGCCAATTCATCGGCGACTGCAAAGGCAATACTCTGCCGGAGTACAGCTTTATCGAGCCCTGCTACAACGATCATGCCGGTCCTGGTGGCGGCGAGATTCTGGCTTCCGACCAGCACCCCGACCACAATGTGCAAGAAGGCGAGCGATTCATCGCCAAAACCTACAACGCCATCCGCACAAATCCAGAGCTTTGGAAAAGCACGCTCCTGCTGATCGTCTACGACGAACATGGCGGAATCTACGATCATGTGCCTCCGCCGCAATGCACTCCAGATGGTTATTTCTCCCAGCCCGCCGACACCGGCACCGGCGAAGCCTTTAATTTCGACCGCCTTGGCGTGCGGGTGCCCGCGATTGCCGTTTCTCCCTACATTCCCAAAGGAACCGTGGTTCCTGGTCCGGAAGATCCTGTCAATTGCCGCATCTTCGAGCACGCCTGCATCCCTGCGACCGTCACCAATTTCTTCCTTAAAGGCGACGCCAAGCGAACGGTCCGCGAAAAGCAAGCTCAAACCTTTCTCGATTTGCTTTCGGATCAGATGCGCCCCGATTCCGATATTCCATTCTTTAAGTTGGGAGGAAAATGATGGCCACGCCTTCGAACGCAATCCTCGTGCCCGCAACGGAGAAGGGTGCTTACAATCCAAACAGATCTGCCGGGCTTCTCCTGCGCTCGCAGACGCTTCACATCCGAGAAGCCCTGTTGAAACATTTGGAGGAGTTGGCAGCAGTCCTCGCCATCGACCCCAAATCCCTAAAAACCGAGGGCGAAGTTAGCGCCTACATTCACCGGGCCACGGCGATCCTGCACACGCACGCCGCCAAGCCCCGCAGAAAGTAAAGGAGGGCTTGTGCGGCGCATCTTCTTACTTCTTCTCTTATTCACCACCGGAGTGGCGCGGGCACAGGACACTACATCGCCATCTCCCGGGAAAATTGACTCTCCGAGCGAACTCGACAAGCTCAAGGGTAGTTGCGGCGACTTCAAGAAAATTGCCGACTGCGCCCAAGAGCTTTTCACCGGCCATCCGCTGCACATCGCTGTCGGAAGCATCGCCCCACAGAACGGCTTCGGCGCCGGCGTCGCCTATCTCGGCCACAAAACTACGGACAATTGGAGGACAAGCTGGAATGCAGACGCTGTCGGCTCGATTAACGGTTCCTGGCGCGCAGGCGCTTATTTAAAGCTCGTCCATACACCAGATCAGCCAATCGGCGTCGGTTTTGGCACTCCGCCTCCACTGAACGCCAACCTTACCGAGCTGCCAGAACACTCCGTGATCAACCTCTACGCGCAAGCGATATCGCTGAACAAACTCACCTACTTTGGTTTGGGTCCGAATTCGGCCGAGGCCGGCCGTTCTTTCTACGCCATGCGAGAGACCATCGTCGGCGTCAGCGCGGTCAAACCTACCTACCAGCGCTTGCATGTGTCACTCTACGGCGAAATGAATGGCCGCTTCGTAGACGTTCGCCCCAGCTTGAATCAACCCAGCCCTACCATCGGAGCCCTATATACCGAAACCACCGCGCCGGGACTCACCAATCAACCGGCGTTTTTTCAATTGGGCGAAGGCATACGCATGCGGCCCGTCTTTTTCGATGATTTTCTTCGTCTCAACTATGACCTGGCGTACCGGCAATATTTTGCTCCCGGAAATTCCACCTTTTCCTTTCAGCGCTTGACGGCCGATCTGTCTCATCAATTTGCCATCTACAAGAAAACGACGCGCTGGCTCCTCCCCAGGGACGCGAACGGCCCCGACGACTGCTCCCTGGCTCCCTCGTCAAGCCATCCAGAATGCCCTCAGATTACTCGCGATCTCGAGGGCAGCGTGGGGCTCCGCTTCTTTCTAGCCGCCTCCATGACCCCGGGCGGAAACGTCGTGCCCTTCTATTTTCAGCCAACGCTCGGTGGCTCGGACATCAACGCCAATCAATCCTTAAGCAGTTATCAGGATTTCCGCTTTCGCGCACCAAATGTCATGCTCTTTCGGCAGAGCTTCGAACACTCCATCGGAAAGTTACCGCTCGGGTTCACCTTTATGGTTGACGAAGGAAAAGTCGCTTTGACCCGCGGCGACCTCGGTTCGAATGACTGGCTGCACAGCTTTTCAGCGGGCCTCACACTTCGCGCCGGCGGTTTTCCGCAAGTGTTCCTGCTCTTTTCTTGGGGAGGCAACGAAGGGACGCACACCATCGCCAATGTGAACAACTCGTTGCTGGGCGGCTCCGCGAGGCCATCACTCTTCTAATTCAAATTGCTTTCGCCAGAAGTTTCCGCGCCGGGAGACAAGCTACATCAATCGGGCACCGCTCTCAGCTCGTCACCGAGGACATCCCCCGCACTTCCTCATCTGCATAGCCAAGACCTCGCAAAACCTCGCTCGTATGTTCACCCAGCATCGGCGGCGGGAGCCGGTAACTCACCGGCGTCTCTGAAAACTTAATCGGGTTGCCAATGCTGCGCGCCGCCCCCAGCGCCGGATGCTCGATTTGCACAATCATATTCCGCGCCAAGGTCTGCGCGTCGTTTACCGCCTCTTCCACTGTATTGATCGGCGCCGCAGGAATCTCCGCGGCTGCCAATCGTTCCAGCCACGCGCTCGCCGCCTGCTCATCAAACTTTTTCTGCAATATCGGGATCAGCGCACCGCGATTGTTTGTCCGTAGCGCATTTGAGCGGAATCGCTCGTCCTCTCCAACGCTGCTCTCCATTCCCATCATTCGAACAAATTTCTTCCACAATGCTTCTGTACCTACTCCCAGCACAAAGCAACGTCCATCTCTTCCTCGAAACACCTCGTACGGCACGATGCTGGGATGCGCATTACCCCAGCGCTTCGGCGGAACCTTCGCATTCAAGTAACTGCTTCCAATATTCGCCAGCCACGTCAATTGCGAATCGAACAGCGCCATATCCAAATATTGTCCGCGCCCTGTTTTTTCACGTGCATAGAGCGCCGCCAAAATTCCCATCGCCGAGTACATCCCGCACGTCATGTCGGCAATCGCTATGGGATAGCGCATTGGCCCGCCGTCTGGCTCGCCCGTGAAGCTCATCACCCCGGCCTCAGCCTGCGCGAGGATATCGTAGCCGGGTCGGCCCGCATTCGGCCCTGTAAGGCCGTATCCCGTTATGCTGCTGTAGATAAGCCGGGGATTTTTTTCGCACAGTGTTTCAGCATCGATGCCGCGCCGCTTCAAGGAAGCCAGCGAAGGCTGATTGGTGATGAAAATATCCGCCGCCGCTATCATCTTTCTTAGCGCTTCCGCTCCCCGTGGATGATCGTAGTTCAGCGCAACTGATCGCTTGTTCCGGTTCGCTCCCAGAAAGTACGCCGACTCGCCGCCCACAAACGGCGGTCCCCATCCTCGCGACTGGTCCCCCACACCGGGCCTCTCGATCTTGATTACGTCGGCCCCAAAATCTCCCAGCAGCATCGCGCAGTAAGGCCCGGCAAGCGCTTCGCTCAACTCCACGACGCGCACTCCATCCAAAATGTTTTTCGCGCTCACGGTGCGTGATTATAGCCGACATCCCGCAATTCTGGTTTCCACTTCGCCCCATCGCGGCATGCCGTCATGCTAGTTCGGAAGGTCTTTTTTCCGCCGGTTCCATCATCAAAATGTTGAATGCTTGGCAGAAATTAAAATCTGCTCATGAGTTATCCACCGCGTACATTTTTAAACTTTACTTTTGCCTTGACACTTCTCTCCGCCGGACGCTAGCCTAACCGCACTGGTGCAACAGGGGGAGCATTCTGGGGAGCATTAGAATTTGTTTATCTTCGCAGCTGGATGGAAAGATTATTTCCGCAGTTTGTGCCACGATTTCGCACCTGCCTTCGCGCACGTTCACGCGTTCTTGTCCGGCACATCACTTGGAGCGAATACCTGGCGGTGCAGCTTTTCCTCGCGCTGGCACGCGAGTCATCCATCTTCTGAGTAGGTTGGGCAGCGCTATCGTCATAAAAGGGGTTTGTCGAAAGGGGTGTCACTAATGAGGCTCAGAATTCTCGTTCTGTTGTTGGGCTTTGGTCTCGCTATCTCCGTTTCTCCGGCTGTCTACGGACAGGCTACCGGCAGTTTTTCCGGCACGGTCCTGGACAAATCCGGCTCATCCATTTCGGGCGCCACTGTCACCGCCACCTCCCAAGGCACCGGCGTCTCCCGCCAGTCAAAAACCGATGATGCTGGTCACTACCTCATTCCCTTGCTGCCGGTGTCAATCTACACATTGCGTGTCGAATTTCAGGGTTTTCAAACTGCCGAGAGCAAAGACCTTCGGCTGCAAGTCGATGAAGCCCGCGAACTGAATTTTACGCTTGCGCCGTCAACCGTCGCGTCAACAGTGGAAGTCTCGGGCTCGGCCGTCGCGGTCGAGACCACTAATCCTTCCCTTGGCCAGGTCATCACCGCCCAGGAAGTGTCCCAGCTTCCTCTCAATGGCCGCAACTTCGTCCAACTCGCCACGCTCACGCCGGGAACCACCCAGGAAACCAACAACAACAGCTTTTTCAACGGCGCCCCCAGCAGCGAAGTCTCCGCGCGCGGCTCCTTCTCTCTTTCCGTCGGCGGCTCCCGCCCCAACAGCACGGATTGGCTCCTCGATGGCAATGACAACAACGAACTCACCGCCGGCGGCATCGGTATCCTGTCCTCCATCGACTCTATTCAAGAATTCAAAGTCCTCACCTACAACTACTCCGCCGAATTTGGCACCCGCGCAGGACCTACCGTGCTTGTCACCACAAAATCCGGCAGCAACGATTTCCACGGCTCGCTGTTCGAGTTCTTCCGCAACACCGCTCTTGATGCGAAAAGCTTTTTTGCCACTTCTGCCGAAAAGTTCAACCTCAATCAATTCGGAGGCTCCATCGGCGGCCCCATTCGCAAAAACAAAACCTTCTTCTTCATCGATGGAGAACAAAAATATCAGCGCCACGGCGTCGTCTTTACCGGTCTTGTCCCCACCGATGCCATGCGCGCTGGCGATTTTTCCCGCGATCCATTCGGGAATCTTCTCGCTCTCCCGACGCCGGATCCATCCAACGCGAACAAAGGAATTATTCCTCCCGGCGCGGTCTTCAATCCCAATATGACCGGGGCCTCCGGCAACCCCAACGTGTTCCCCAATATCTATTTCCAATGCGACGGGGCCGGCAATCCCGAGCCGAGCAATGCCAACGGCAGCCAAACCCAGGGAACTCCCTGTTACAAAATCCCAGTTGGCCTGCAGAATTCGATTGCCAAACAGCTCATTGCTCTCTACCCTCACGCCAATGCCAACAATCCCGGAAGCGACTTCAACTTCCTCAACGAGCCTGTTCGCTCTTTGGACGAAACCAGGTTTGACGTCAGACTCGATAACACCTTCTCCTCCTCTGATTCCGCGTTCGCGCGCTTCAGCTATGATCAGGCCACTTCCTACGTCCCTGGCGGCGGCGGCATCGGCAATTTCACCGAGTCCTTCTTCTTCGCCAGCAACCAGGGCATCATCAATCACGGCCGCAACATCGCTCTTGGCGAGACGCACGTCTTTTCCCCGAACACCATCAATCAGATCAGCGGTGGCTACAATCGCATCTTCAACTACATCACTTCCCAAGGAACGGGAACCTGCACTGCCGCTAAGCTCGGCATTCCCGGCGCGAATCTCGACTGTTCTTCCGGCAACACCTGCGCTCCTTCCGGCGTCAGTTGCGGCCTGACCATCTCTGAAGTTCTCGGCAACTACTTCTCGGTTGGTGATCGCGGCTTCTCTCCCTTCCAGGGTGGCACCAATGTCTTCTCCATCGGCGATTCTCTCGAGATGATTCGCGGCAAACACGACATCAAGGTCGGCATGTCCGTTCGCGCCATGCAGATGAACACAAAGACCGAGGGCTTCCAGGATGGCTTCTGGGAAATGACCGGTGGGTGGACCGGTAATCCCGAAGCCGATCTCCTCATGGGCTTGACCAGCCTGGCCATCCACGATCAGACCTTCAAAGGTCCCACTACCGGCCGCCGTTGGAAGATTTTCCGCCCCTATGTCCAGGACGACTGGCGCTTGACCAGCAACCTCACTATCAATCTAGGCTTGGCTTGGGATTTCACCACCCCGATCTCCGAAGTCGAAAACCGCCAGGCGAATTTCGACCCTGCCACCGGCACGTTTCTCATCGCCGGTCAGGGCGCCAACAAATATGCAGGCATTCAATGGGATAAGACTGCCCTCGAACCTCGCATCGGCGTGGCCTGGAAGCCCCGCGGTAGCGACAAAACTGCCGTTCGCGGTGGCTATGCCATTTACCACGACTCTTCTTGGAATCAGGGAGCTCAAGGCCTGTGGCAAAACCCTCCCTACTACGCCGAATCCGATCTCTTCTCTTTTGGCGGCGGTTGCACCTTTGCGACTGCCGCGTGCGCCACGACCTTTGGTCAAAAACCAAATGCACTTAACATCTCCGACGGCTTCGAGGTTTTCACCGCACCGCCGACTGCCGCCACCTTCACGGGAACGATTCAGGCCCAGAATCTCGACTTTAAGTTCGGCCGCGTCCAGCAGTTCAACATTAATGTCGAGCATCAACTCCCAGGCGATATCGTCCTCACTGTCGGTTACGCCGGCTCACGCAGCTCTCACATTCTGGTCTTCGGGAACAACATAAACATCGGCTCGCCCGGCGCTTGCGCAGGTGGCCCCAATGCGGTTGCCGGTTACACACGCGGTTGCGGCCCCGGCGGCGCATCCTTCACCTCGCCTTACGCCGCTAACTTTCCCTTCAACACGATTTTAGAGACCACTGACCAGGGCAAAGCCCACTACAACGGTCTGCAAATCAAAGCGGAAACCAAGAGCGCGCGCCACGGCCTCTATGCTCTCGTCGGATACACGTATTCCCGCACTTATGACACTGGCTTTGCCGATGGCCTCGGTTCCAATTACGGGGCCACCTACTTTCCCTTGCCCAACTGGCAAACTCTCGATTGGGCGCTGTCCGGCTTGAACCTCAACAACAATTTCACTGCCAGCGTCATCTACGATTTGCCCTTCGGCAAGGGCAAACAGTGGGGCTCTCAGTGGAGCGGTCCTGTCGACAACCTCCTCGGCAACTGGCAAGTCACTGTCATTGAGAAGATCACTTCTGGCTTTCCGGTTTTTATCGTGACCAGCAACAACAATTCAGGCGTCGGCTTCTTCAACAACAACGCGAACAGCCTGGCACGTCCGGATTTGATCTCCGGCTGCAATCCCAATGCCGGCCCCCATACCGTCAACGAGTGGTTTAATACCGCCTGCTTTGCTCAGCCTGCGAACGGCGAGCTTGGGAATGCCTCTCGCACACCAGTCACGGGACCGGATTTTGTAAACACAGACTTCTCCGTCATCAAGCAGTTCCAACTTCCATGGGAGAACATGGGCCTGAACTTCCGTGCCGAGTTCTTCAACCTCTTCAACCATGCGCAATTCGCTACACCAAACAGCACCGGTAGCCTCGGCATCCCTGATTTCGCTGCCTCTGGCTTCGGCTCCATCGCCGCCACCGTCAACAATCCGCGCCTCGTGCAATTTGGCCTCAAGCTTACTTTCTAAACCGTGTCCAAAACACAGCACTCTCAGTTCTTTCCCGGCCGGCCCACCGCAGTCTCGGTGGGCCCGTCGTTTTTGGCCAACTTTGATTTTCTTCCCTCTGGAAGTTTTCCACAGGTCATTCGAATGACCTTAACTTTCATATAGACAATCGGTAACTAACGTGCTACCATTCCCTGTGATCATCAACGCTAATCTCCGAACAGCTGCCCTTCGAGCGCACCCTATCGCTTCGTCCCTCCTCCCATCCGCTCGCTGCCTGCCCCAATCCTGCCTGGGCAACTTTTCGAGGTGTCGGCTCTCCTTCTTGCCTGAGTCACAAGTCAACCTGCAACAGTCGTTAACCCCTTTAGAATCCGCACTTACAAAAATCACACCCGTAACTCGTTTAGAATCTGCACTTCCAAAAAAGCAGGACTTAAAACCCTTTAGAATCCGCACTTACAAAAAAAGGTGGGGGGGAGGTGGGCAATTTGTTAACTAGAATGGTCAGCCCTTTTGGGGCCGCGGCATCACGTGGGGTTAAGGATCGCTCCCTCGCGTTCCTATTCCTCTTCGTCGCGCTTTTCACTCTTCCGCTTCAAGCTCAGACCAAACGCAAAGTCATTATCGACCAGGATGCGTCCGGGCCGGGCGGCACGGACATGCAGGCAATTCTCGCGCTCATCAATTCGCCGGACACCGATATCCTTGGTATCACTGTCCTCACTGGCGACGCTTGGCGC
>JBGPLB010000057.1:0-24701 GCA_041486245.1 Candidatus Acidiferrum sp. | reverse complement strand
GCTGGCGCTTCGCGAAGGAATGGCGGAGGACGGGACGCTTTATCTGGTCGATCCATTTCATCTGAGCCGCATTCCGGCGCTTAATTTTGTAAAACGCGTGGCGCAGCGGACTGTCAACGGCAGTTCTCGGGGAAGAGTTCTCTGGATCGAGAAATTCAGCCAGGACGCGATGCGGGAATGAAAGGAGTCTATCGATTTGTTTTTGATTGATGGAGATCACGCCGAGGCGGCCGTAGAGCGCGATTGGCAGGAATGGAGCCGCTTTGTGAGACCCGGCGGAACAGTGATTTTTCACGATGCGAGAATTTTCCAGAATGGCTGGACCACGCCGGAGTATGGGCCGGTCAAATTCGTAAACCGTGTTTTTCGGAGCGAGAGAGCTCCGGACTGGACCATTGTGGAGGAGATTCATTCGCTTTTCATCGTAGGGCGAAACAACTAACTTTCTGCTCAGACGCAAAGGCGTTTCAGGGACTGCATGATCACATTGGGAATTAATTATTCGCAGATGCATGATTCGTCGGCGTGTTTGGTGCGCGACGGCGAGTTGGTGTTTGCGGTGGCGGAAGAACGGATCAGCCGGGCGAAACATGATGCGCGGTTTCCGGTGAACGCGATTCGCGCGTGCCTGGATTTTAGGCGGGTTAAGGCGGAGCAGTTGGATGAAGTGTGCTTTGGGTGGCAGGTTGCCGGCGCGGCGTTTCGGCATGATTTAAAGTGCTACGCTTCGGGGAAAATGCCCGCGACTTACATGAATGGCCTGAACTCGACGCTGCATTTCATGAGCATGTGGCATCAGCAGGGCGGTGCGAAACGATTCACACAGACGTTTGGTGCAACCAAGGCGCGCATGAGATTTGTGGAGCATCATCTTGCGCATGCGCTGAGCGCGTATTCTTTTTCTGGATTTGATGAAGCGGCAGTTGTTGTGATGGATGGGCGGGGTGCGTGGGAAGCGAGTTCGATTTGGCATGGGCGAGACGGGCGGATCGAGCATGTTTTGACGATTCCGTTTCCTGACTCGGTCGGATATTTCTACAGCGAGTTTACGGAGTACCTCGGGTTTCAGCGCAACAGTGACGAGTGGAAGGTGATGGGCTTGGCGCCATACGGCAAGCCGGGCTTGGATTTGCGCGCGTTTATTGAACCGGAGGCTGGGCCCTACAAAGTGCACGCCAGGAAGCTTGTTGGGAATGGAGCGGCGCCGTTTGCGGAAATGGTGGGGGTGTTCGGGCCGCGGCGAGTTCCTGAGAGTGAAATAGAGGAACGGCACAAAGACGTGGCGTATGCCGTGCAGGATGCTTGCGAGATCGCGATGATGAGCGTCGTGAAGATGGCGATCGAGAAAACGAAGTGCAGGAATGTTTGTCTGGCGGGTGGAGTGGCGCTGAATTCGAAGGCGAATGGAAAAATTGCGGCCTCCGGGCTGGTGGACAAAATCTTTGTGCAACCAGCGGCTTCGGATGATGGCGTGGCGCTCGGAGCGGGGATCGCGCCTTATCTTGATGGTGGCGGGCGTTTGCCGATGCGAGCGATGCGGCACGCGTATTTGGGGCCGGAGTTTGACGATGAGGCCATCGAGAGTGCGTTGCGGACTTACAAATTGAAATACGCGCGCTTGAGCGACGCGGCAGCTGACGCGGCGGAGCTGCTTTCGAACGGGAAAATTCTCGGATGGTTTCAAGGACGCATGGAATTTGGGCCGAGAGCGCTAGGAAACCGGTCGATCTTGGCCGATCCTCGCGATCCGGAAATGAATGCCAAGGTCAATAACGCCGTGAAATTCCGCGAGTGGTGGCGGCCGTTTGCGCCTTCGATGAAGAAGGAAGCGGCGGGAGATTATCTAGAGAGCGCGAGTGATTCGCCGTTCATGATATTGACGGCGCAAGTGAGGCCGGAGAAACGAGCCGTAATTCCTTCGGTTACGCACGTTGACGGCAGCGCGCGGCCGCAAACTGTGGAGAAAGAGATCAATCCACTTTACTGGCGATTGATCGACGAGTTCGGGAAGCGCACGGGAGTACCGGTGATCATGAACACGTCGTTCAATCTTCGCGGCGAGGCGATCGTGAACACGCCGACGGATGCGATTCGGACTTTTTTCAGTTCGGGCATGGACGCGCTGGTGATTGGCAGCTTCCTTGTGGAGAAATGACGTGAGCGTTTTGCAAGGCCGCCTCGCTCAATTTGTTCTGCGATACGCGTCACCGCTGGCAGGATTGCGACGAGTACCAGTGCTGGGCAGGTGCGTGAGCTGGGTGGGATCAAAGTTGGTGCCGCGCGACTCGCTTGCCTGGGTGCAAGTGCAGAAGGGACCTGCGCAAGGTTTGTGGCTGCATTTAAATCCGCGGACTGGAAATACCTATTTCGAAGGCGGCGGCGAGCCGGAAGTGCAAGAGGCCTTGCAGCAGCATATTCGTCCGGGGATGACTCTTTACGATATCGGCGCGAACATAGGTTTTTTTACCTTGCTTGCTGCGCGTCTTGTGAGGAAAGAAGGCCGGGTGGTGGCGTTCGAAGCCGATCCGGAGATTGGGAGGAGATTGCGCGAGCATGTTTCGCGGAATGTGTTTGGATGGGTCACAGTCGAGGAAAAAGCCGTGTGGTCGCAATCGAGCATAGTTTTCTTCGAGAGAATCGATCCAGCGACGTCACCCGATCGGGGGCTTGGGCACGTTGTCACTGAGGGCGCAGTAGACACCATTCGAGTGAGCGCGGTCTCACTCGATGACTACACCAAAACGCAGCCACCGCCAGACTTTCTCAAGTGTGACGTGGAGGGCGCGGAAGTCGAAGTGTTTCGAGGGGCGCAGCGGCTACTTAGGGAAAAGCGTCCGGGAATCATCTGCGAAATGCACAGCGAGAAGAACCACCGCGTTCTCGTCGAAGAGTTCTCGCGGCTTGGCTACAGCTGCCGGCCCTGCGGCACGAACCATCTTTTAGCATTGCCCCAATGAAGAAGGGTTGCACGAGCTCCCGTTCAAACCGCTGTCGGATGAGGTGTCACCGGGACAACGCGTCGATCAAGATTTCTTTCTTCTTTTCGGCGAGGGCGGCTAAGGGAGCGAGCGAGGAACTGTAACCTGCAATCGCTGCAGCGGCGAGAAATACAAAGACTTCGGCGGGAAGCCACCGATCGCCGGTCCAACGGCTCATAAACAGAATGGGCGCGCTAATGGCACCCAAAAGGATTTGCGTGCTAAACCCCACAAGCACAGCCATCCCCGATTGGCGTTGTCCGCGCATTTGTCCGAAATTAAGTTTGCGAGGGAAGGACAGAGAGGACCAGTTGGCGATGGTCAGTTGTCCGGAGATATTGAAGACGATCGCAGCTGCCGTGGCTGCAAGAACGGGCAACGAGGGAATCCCAACGAGGTAGGAAAAAGCAACCACGCACAGCGTCAATTCGAACGAGAGCATTGCGACTTGCAGGAGATTTTTTCCAAGAAAGACTTCGCGAAAGCTGACTGGGGAAGTGAAGTACGTTTGAATGCCCTTGCCGTCGTACGCAAAGGTGTTGTAAGCGGGCGCCATCAGAATGAGGAGGAGATAAGCCATCATCCCCGGAAAAAACAGTTCGGTGGAAACCGGGTGCTTGACGGCGGTGGGATGCCGGACCGCGAATTGGGTGGTGAAGAGTAGAACAAACACAGGAGGCATGATCAGCAGAAAAAAGGCAAAGCTGTTGCGCGTGAGGTAGCGGTACTCCTTGCGAAGGACGGCGGCAACTTGCGGCGTCAGCAAGCGAAGCGCGTCGGAGTGTTCCGTGGACCGGGAAACAGGACGAGCGATTGCGCGAGCAGGGGCAGCTGTTTCGCTCAGTTCCTCGCCGCGGTATTGTGTTGCGAACCTCATCCATAAGAACACGCTAAAAAGTATTGCGTAGGCTGAAATGCAAGCGATGCCGAGGAGCGTATTTGCATACTGATCTTGAGCTGCACTCGCAATAGCCTGGCCCGCAAGCGACGGCGGAAAAACTGCCAGATAAGGAAGCACTTGCCGGGCCCAGGGCTGCGCTGAATGGCCGTATCTCTGCAAGAGCGGAGAAATGAATTGGACGGAGACGGCAAAAAGTATGAACAACGCGAGAAACATTTCCCGTGCGCGCCGTCGAGCGAGGATGCGTTCGAGCCACGAACCGATCAGCCGTTCGAGTGTGATATTCATCAGGAGGAAGACAAACGAGATCGCCAGCATTGCGGGAAGGGCAGCAGGCTTCGCCACAGAGGCACCGATGGTCATGGCGATTAGCCAGCAGACTGAGGTAATGGCAGCAAAATCCGAGAAGCCATAAGCGAGGCTGATAATATAGAACGCGCGAAGGCTGAGCGGAAACCGCAGCAAGGTGCGAAATTCAAATCCTGCGCCGAAGCCCGCCGAGAAGACAGGAAAGAGCTGCCAGAAGAGAAAAATTCCCCAAAAGAGTAAAGCGATCCAGGCTGCATGTCCGCCCGACAAAAACGTGTAAGCGCCGAAAAAGAAGCCGACGGAAGTGCCGAGGACGGCTAGCCCGCCGAAAACGCCGGCAAGAATCATTCCAATCAAGTCCCACTGATTGTTTTTCTTGCGGAGATTGTTGCGGAGGATCCGCCAGCGAAGCCCGGCGATCAGGCGGACTTGTTCCCAAACGCCGGGAATGCGGGTTACATCAGCCACGAGAGCTCTTCGAGTTGGGGCTGCTGCGAGCCGTCCTGGCCCACGATCGAAAGGAAAATTTGTTCGAGGGTCGTCTTGCTACCTTCCTCAACGGCGATCCCCGCGCGCAGCTCCTCGAGTGAACCTTGCGCGACGAGCCGGCCTTTATGGATGATGGCTACGTGGCTGCACAGACGCTCGACAATTTCGAGTACATGCGAGGTTAGAAAAATGGTCACGCCGCGCTCGGTCATACGGCTGAGGAGCGCCTTGAGAGCTCCTGCAGCCAGCGCATCCACGCCTTCGAACGGTTCGTCGAGGAAGAGAATCCTCGGTCCGTGAATCACCGCAGCAGCCAGCGCGAGCTTTTTCTGCATGCCGTGTGAATAGTCCGCGATCAAGGTCTTCGGTCGGTCGGAAAGTTGCATGAAATCGAGCAGCTCTTCGGAGCGACGCTGCGTTGTGGGACGATCCAGCCCATACATTCGGCCGACGAAACGAAGATACTCAGCACCCGTCAATCGTTCGAACAGGCCCATGCCTTCGGGAACGACGCCGATTTGCCGCTTCACGTCGACAGGATGCGCAGCGAAGTCCAACCCGAGCAGCTCGGCGCGGCCGGAACTTGGCGCCAACAGACCGGTGAGCATCTTGATGGTTGTAGATTTGCCAGCGCCGTTGGGCCCGAGAAACCCGAAGAATTGCCCCGCGGCGACTTTGAGATCTACTCCGTCCACGGCGATCAAATTGCCGAAGCGGCGCGTCAATTTTTCGGTCACGATGGCTGCGTCCGACATCGCCTCTCCCGCATACCGGATGTTTTTCGAATGAAGACTCTAACATGACTTCCGCGCGCATCAAGGCGCTCACACTAATGCCCTTGCGACCCGGCGAAAGAAAAGGTCAAGTGGGCTTTTGCGGATTCGGAGCCGTAGCGGCTGGTTGCAATTCCTTTGCAGGCAAGGCGGCGAGGACAGCCGGCAACTCCACGCGGAAGACAGCACCGCCTTCCTGCCGGTTGTAGCAAAGAATCCTGCCGCTGTGCTCCTGCACAATACCGAAACAAATACTCAGTCCCAGGCCGGTGCCTTTCCCAACCGGCTTGGTGGTATAGAAAGGATCGAAGACGCGGGAAGGTTCCTTGAGGCCCGGCCCGGTATCAGAGAAAAGCACGACGACGTAGGCGCGATCGCGCATGGTTTTGATGGTGAGGACGCCGGCTTGCATCAATTCCATGGCGTCGACCGCATTGTTGATCATATTAAAGAAGACCTGCATCAATTGATTTCCATCGCCGCGAACGCCCGGGAGGACGGACTCTAGCTGGAGTTCGATGCGGACGGTCCCAGAACGAAGGTCGAGGGCGCGAAGTTGCACGGCGTTGGTGACCACGGTATTGATGTCCAGGAGCGTGCGCTCCGTGGGGACCTGCCTTGCAAAGCTGAGAAGATTTCCGACGAGTGTTTTCGTGCGGCGGGCCTGGTCGCGAATCTTCGACGCGGTGGAACGGGCCTTTTCAGGCAGAGCCGGGTCCCCAGCCAAAAGATCGGAGAAGCCGAGAATGGCCGTCAGCGGGTTGTTGATTTCATGGGCGGCGCCGGCGGCCAACTGGCCTAGCGACACAAGTTTTTCAGACTGCACGATCTGCGCCTGGAGTCTATGCAGATTCTCGATTGAACGCTCGGATTGGGCGAGCAAACGGGTACGGTCGGCATCGGCCAGATGGGTCTTCAGGAAGACGAGCAGAGCAAGCGGAATGGAGGCGACGAGTACGGTCATCAGCCGGAAATCGAGCACCGCTGCGGGGCTTTCATGACTGAAACGGAGCGTATAGATCGCAAAAAGAGGCAAGGAGATGACCGCAGCCATCGCCAGCCGCGCCGTAACCACGCCCTCCCCGTGAGAGTTAACCGCCTCGGAGTCGGATGTATTTTCTGACGGCGCATCAAAGGCATCCCTCTTTTGATATGCGACGACTCCCGCCAGAGCGAACCAAAGAAAAGACGAAACCAGCGGAATGTCGTAGAGGCTTCCCGTGTAGTAGCGATTGAATTGGAGCGCGACGTTGATGGTGAGCGAGGAAAGCATGTACATCGCCGAGGCCCCGAAAAGATGAGCATAGACAGCCCGCCATGCTCCCGCCGACCTCAACCACAGGTAGCCGAAGCCGCCGACGATGATCATGTTCTGGATATTGTGAAGAAGGATGTAATTGTAGTTGTACTCTGCAAGGGAGGGGCCGACATACATCCACGGCATCACAATGAAAACATAAAGAAACATCCACCAGCTGAGCAACAATGCAAAGTCCAGGTAGCCGAATCGGAGGTGCAGCTCGCCGCGCTTGAGATGCGGGCGGAGCGTAAGCGCGGCCATCATGGGAATGCCGCGCAGGAAGAATGCGATGTCCGCCGGGTCATTGTCCGGCAGCGGACGGCGTAGATAGACTTCGTAATACGTCCAATCGAACTGCCCGATCATCCACAAAGTGCAACCCATGGCGATCAGCATCCAGAAAAGATTTCTGCGCCAGTGCGGAGTACCGGCATTCAGGAGCAGACCGGTGTTAGCGAGGAGCGGAACAATGCACTGAGCTAAGTTTCCAAACGTGGAGAGAGCATAGGTCCCTCTTGGGAGAAGTAGCGAGAGGCTGGCATAGACAGCCAGAAAGAAGAGCGAGAGCCCCACGATGCGGACGATAACTCTGGAAGAAGACATAAGGCCAAGAGAATCTATTGTAGAAGGCACAGACGAGAAGGCGTCAGGGCATTCAGCGCAGAATACGTAAGTATAAACGAAGCGAGATGCAGCTTTGCCGCAGGGCCTGCTGAAGCCTTTGTGAGGATGGCGGAGGAGGAGGGATTCGAACCCCCGAGGCCCTTTCGAGCCTAACGGTTTTCAAGACCGCCGGTTTCAACCGCTCACCCACTCCTCCGTTTCTAATTCTAGCGTACTCTGTGAGTTAGCGGCCAATTTGCTACATTTTGGATTCGAACTGCTGCATTTTGGTGCAGGGTGTCGCTGGATTGTAACAGTGCCCGCGAGCTTCCCCACCGCAACCACCGTGGAAGCCAGATTTGAATGGGTATAACGCATCGTCACGGTGACCGTCGAGTGTCCCAGTAGTTCCTTCACCGTCATGATGTCCACTCCTCGTGCCAGGAGACGGGATGCAAAAGTGTGTCGCAGCGTTTGCCACGTCACACCTGAGATCTCCGCCTTTTCGCAAGCGAGCCGCAACCCCGCGTCGAGATCAACGAACGGTTTCCCAGTTTTCTGGTTGTAGAAGACAAACTCGTTTTTCCTTCCCAGAGCTCAAGACTCCAGAATCCGGCGCACGTCCCGGTTGATGGGGACGACGCAGATCTTCTGGGTCTTCGGCGAGAACACGTTGATCAGGCCGCAACGAGCCTCTAGCGAACATCCAGCACATTTTGGCAGGCGACTTGTTTGGAAAAAACCTATTTAACCGCGCGGGCAAGGATGGGACCGAGGACCGCGAGAAAGAGCACATAGGCGGCTGAAAGCGGGCCAAGTTGCGGCTCAAGGCCGGCACCCAAACCTGCAATTACGATTGAGAACTCGCCACGCGCGACCAAGGCCATGCCCGCTCGCAGCCGTCCTCGCCGATCAACGCTGGTTCGCTGCGCAGCCCAGAAACCGGCCAGCACTTTCGTCACCGCTGTGACAACGCCCAGCAAAACGGCGGATGGCAAAGCGTGCGACAGGCTTGCCGGGTCAATTTGAAGCCCAAAAAAGAAAAAGAACGTGGCGGCAAACAAGTCACGGAGGGGCGCGAGTAGACGATGCGTCTGCTCAGCCATGGGTCCTGAGACGGCTATGCCCACGAGAAATGCCCCGACGGCGGCTGACACTTGGAGTTGCTGCGCAGCCCCGGCGACAAGAAGGATCGCGCCAAAAATAGTGAGAAGTACGATCTCATCTGACTGATGAGCAACAACACGGCTCAACGGCTCGCCGTAGCGAACAGCCAGGGCGAGAACGAGAAGGACTGTGGCCACTGCTAGTGAGACAGACAGGGCCATTCTCGCTGGGCCGCCTCCGGCGAGAAGGACGGCAACGAGCGGTAAATAGACGGCCATGGCCAAGTCCTCCAGCACTAAGATCGACATCACGGCCGGAGTCTCAGGATTGTTGAGCCGACGGAGTTCTGCCAAAACCTTGGCGATCACGCCGGAGGAAGAGACATAGGTCACGCCCCCTAACAGGACTGCAGCGAGCGGCTTCCACTTTAGGAGGAGTCCCGCAAGGAGGCCAGGCGTGAAGTTCAACGCGAAATCCACGATGGCCGCCGGAAGTGCGCTCCGGAGATTAGCAACCAACTCGGCTCCGGTGTACTCAAGGCCTAACATGAAAAGAAGCAAAAGCACCCCGATTTCGGCGCCGATGTGGGTGAAGCCGGAACTGAGGTTCAGTGGCGCCAGTCCTCCTTTGCCAAAGGCGAGGCCAGCCAGCAGGTAGAGAGGGAGCGCAGAAAATCCCCAACGACTTGCGATGCGAGCAAAAATCGCGAGACTAACGACGATCAGTCCGAGTTCGATTAGGATTCGGGATAGATCCTGGGTGGTGGAGTCCATGCGCTACGATACTTCATTCCATCTGTTAGAGAGAACACGCTGTTTGTTTACATCCCCGCGACGCAAGCAACAGCAGGTGCTGCGACTTGCTCGCCAAGTGGACGGTAGGCGTGCCATTTGGAGAAAGAGAGACTGTCGGCGACCGGGCTCTAAGTCCCGTGCTGGGAAGTTACGAATGTTTGTGCCTCATGCTTGGCACGACTTACAGACTAGGCCGGCAACCTGCACGTAGCCGAGAATGGTGCAGGCGAGGGGAAGTCGGAATATTCGGGGCTATTGAAAACACGTAACTTATTTGTTTTTCGAGACAGTGACGTTTGGCTTGACCCGCCTCTCCTCGCTCGTCTCAGAACAACCAACCACCACAGCAGCGGCTAGTATTCGGGACCAATTGCCATTTCGCTGGACATATTATCCCTTCTGGTCGCAAGCTATCTCCTATAGAGTTCCTCGCCTCGTAGGAGCAGGGAATGCCTTTGCTGTCCGGGCCAATGACCGTAAGCAACACTCTTTCCCGACGTGCAATTGCACAAGGCTACAAAACGATGAGAGCCAAAATCGCGGCATGTTTGTTGTGCCTGCTGATCGTTGGGGCATCTCTCGATGGGCTGCCCGATCCACCTGCAATCAGACTGCAGGGCAATCTGAACAACCTGGTTTCTCAGCTTCACTACCATGTACCCTTTGCCGCGAAAAAACACGCATCGGATTGCCCCGCCTACGCTCCTAACTTTCGGGCCAGCTTGTTTTCGGTTGGGCCGATTTTCGAAGGCAGAGGACCTTCCTACGATCCTACCTTTGTGCATCAGGCGACAGACTCCTCTCCTCCCTGTTTTTCCTAAAGCCCACTTCCCGGCTCACGAAGTACCGAAGCGACCGATCTTGCATTGAAACAAAATCCGTGCCCGCAGTCTCTCCAGCGAGGCTTGCAATTTAGCCCTGCATTCACACACCGTCCATTTTGCGTCGAATGCTGATCTTTAGTTTTGCGAGCTGAGAGGAAAGGAGGTAGGCCATGTTGGATCTTCACGAGGTTTCCTCAACAACCATTGGTGCCCATAGGCCGAAGCGGTGGGGAGCTCGAATTGCGCGCATAGCCGGTTTCGGAGGCTTACTTGCCATATTAGCCGCGGAGGGCTTCTATTCCCTAAAAATTGCGCGGCAGATCCAGGTGAGTAATACGGAAATGCGCCGTGATTTTCTCTCGCGCGATCGCACGCTCGAGCAAATTCGCTCAGCTCTCTATGAGTCAGGAAACGTCGTACGAGACTACGTCCTGGTGGAGTCCGGGGAAAATGAGGCCGAAACGCTGCGCAGCGAACTTGTGACGATCCGCGAGGACATGGAAACGGCGCTAAAAGATTATTCTCGCTCGTTGCGTGCCGAGGAGAGGGCACCATTTCAACAACTCGCCACTGAAGTGGAAACCTACTGGGCGACTCTGGAGCCAATCTTCGATTGGAACGCGGAAGCCAGGAAGAACCAGGGCAATTGGTTTCTTCGCCATGAAGTGCTTCCGAAGCGAGCCACGGTGCTGGCGATTGCGCGCGAAGTTGGTCAAGTGAACGAGCAAGCGCTTCAAGAGGACGAAAGAAGGGTCGGCGATTTATTTGCGGAATTCGAACGACGTCTGCAGGTGATCACAGCGCTAGGTTTGGGCCTCGGCCTGGTGCTGGCTGCTCTGACCGTGACGTATACTTTGCGTCTCGAGAAGACGGCTGACGAGCGGTACCACGAAAGTTTGCGCATCCAGAACGAATTAAAGGAGCTCTCCGCGCGATTGGTCAGCACGCAAGAGAGAGAACGCCGCGCAATATCCAGAGAGCTTCACGACGAAGTTGGCCAATCTCTCGGCGCACTGCTAATGGAAGTTGACAACCTGGCGGCGACGCTCGGCACGGACGGCGTTTTTCGCGAGCATTTGGACAGGATGAGGCCCTTGGTAGAGAACTGTGTCAACTTGATTCGTAATATATCACTCTTGTTACGCCCTTCCATGCTGGACGACTTGGGACTTGTGGCCGCACTGGAATGGCAGGCGCGTGAGGTTGCCAAGCGGAGTGGTTTGACAGTGGACATCGTCGAGAAAAACGTCTCCGATGCTTGGCCTGAAGAACATAAGACGTGCGTTTACCGAGTCGTTCAAGAAGCTCTGAGCAACTGTTCGAAGCATGCGCGTGCCAAGAGCGTGCGCATAATGGTACGCCAAGAGTTGGAACGGCTCCTCCTGACAATCGAGGATGACGGGAAGGGTTTCGACGTACATCGCGTCCGGGGACTCGGGTTAATTGGTATGTCCGAGCGGGTGACTCACTTGTCTGGCACGTTCGACATCGAATCGCTAGAAGGTCACGGCACCCTCTTGCGAATCGAGCTGCCGCTAGCTAGCGGATACATCCAGGAGGATCAGAGGGCCTCATGAAAAAAGTTCGCGTTTTGCTGGCAGACGATCACACAGTCATGAGGGCAGGATTGCGAGCTTTGCTCGAGCGCCAACCTAACCTCGAGGTGGTGGGTGAGGCCGAGGACGGACGCCAGACCCTGGAGCTTGCCTCCTCACATTCCCCAGATGTCGTGGTGATGGACATCGCCATGCCGAATCTCAACGGCGTCGAGGCGACACGGCGCATGGTTAGCAAGCAGCCCACCATCTCTGTTGTCATTCTCAGCATGTATTCCGATGAAAGTTATGTCATGCGCGCCTTGGAAGCTGGTGCCCGCGCCTACCTGCTGAAGGATTCCGCCGTCACGGACTTAATCCGCGCAATTGAGGCGGTCTCGCAAGGTAAGTCCTTTTTCAGTCCAAAGATTAGCCGGATTCTGGCTGAGGAGTACGTCCACGCTCTAAAGCAGAAGGGCGGTGCGGACAGCTACGATTTGCTGACCCCTCGCGAGCGCGAGATTCTCCAACTGCTCGCCGAGGGAAAGACCAACAAGGAAGTGGCTACCTCCTTGAACATCAGCGTCTATACTGCCGAAACGCACCGCGGCAATATCCTTCAGAAACTGAACCTGCATAGTTCGGCGGAATTGGTTCTTTACGCTGTCCGGAAGGGAATAATTTCTTAGGAAAACAGGCGTTGTTCGCACGAAACTGAGTTGCGAAGGCGCGTCGAATGAAACTCTTGTTGTTTTTCTACCGCTCATACCGCGGAGTCTAGCCTCAATTACCCGCGACAAGGGATAGGAATCCAGGTCCTTCCCAAATAACCTCGCCTGCGTATTCAGAGTCGCTGCACAAACCTGTTCTAAGCCACCCTGGGAAGGATGGAAATGGAAAAGCGCTCTGCGCGACGCGGCTATAGCTACACACCATTAGGCCTCATTGGAAATTGTCTCTGGCGTGACCTGCTCGAGAAAAGCGCACTGGCCGGTGCGCTGTAGGAAGGAATATATGACGAATTTGCGAGAGGTGTTGGTGGTCAGTTCGAATGACGAAGTTCGTCGAAATTTGGCGGAAATGATCGGCCTGTGCGGGTTGGAGCCGGTTCTTTGCGTCGCTGTCTCCGATAGTCGAGTTGTCCTTACCCGGTATCCGATCTGTGTTGTCGTCTGTGAAGATAAGTTAGCCGACGGCAATTATCGTGACCTTCTCCAAGCGGTAAAGCGAACTGCTGCGGACGCGCCTGTCATCGTTGCTTCTCGCCTCGGTGACTGGAATGAATACTTGGATGCGGTCCGGGCGGGTGCGTTCGACTATATAAAGCTTCCTCCCCGCCAAGTAGAGATCGAGTGGGTCATGAGAAATGCCCTCAATGGCCGAAGAGCGGCAGAAGCAACTCGAAGCCGGTGAAGTTCGCCAACAATCAAAAAGAATCGGAGGAATGCCATGGGTTTCAGCGGAATAAACGTCCTTTTGGTTGGCCAGACTGCACGGAGTTCCTTTCAACTGCTGCAATGGTTGGATAACCAGGGATGTCAATGTCACTTCGCAAGCTCTTGCAAAGATGCTTGCGAAGTGATTTCGCAAACGGCTTTCAGCCTAGTGATCAGTCAGTTCGAGTTGCCGGACCGGACTGCTTACCCGCTGCTGGACCGGCTCGTGGGATCGAGCGCCACATTATTTTTTTCAAAGCCCGTTGAGAATGGCTGCTGGTGGTTGCCGATGTTGGTACGCGGCAGAGAATGCGCCGGGGCATACGGATTACGACCAGGAGAATTTCTCGACACACTTGGAAAGACCCTAGCTCACAACGCTCGGGAAGAGAACGCATCAAGATCGTAAACGCTCTTCCACGTCACCTGTCCGTCTTTAGTGTTTGCTCAATTTATTTATCGGAGCCAGAAAGACCACCGCGCCCCAAATCAATCATTCAAAATCCCGGAAAGGATCTTCCTGCCGTGCGCCACACCTTACCCTGAGCCTCGACAATTCGACTGCCATCCTTCCCTGCGCTTTCTCTACTACGATTTCTACTCTCGAAATACGGGCCATAGGGGATGGGCCTCTCTCACCTTCCTTTCTATGCTCGGTGAAAATCCGAAGTCCGCCTCCGTCACGTTTGCAATGACGGCGTACTGGTTGAGGCGGTCCTAGGTTACACGGTGGGGCGCGGAGAGGCGTCGCTAGACGTCGGCTTCGCACGAGTTTCAAGCGTCGAGGAATGAATAATTTCTTTCGCAGCGAAAGCTCAAGGGGGTTACGGAATCATGAAAAAACTACTAGTACTTTTCTTCGTTGTTCTGCTGTTGGAGTTTTCCACGCCCTTGGTGCAGGCACAGGGTCTTGATGGAACCCTGCGAGGAGATGTGAAAGACCCAGTCGGCGCCCTAGTTGTGGGCGCCAAGGTGACGGTTACAAGCGAGCAAACGGAGTCGAGCCGGACACAGGAAACCACTTCGGGGGGATTCACCTTCACGAACCTTCTCGTCGGTACCTACACAATTACGGTGGAGCACGAGGGCTTCAAGAAGTATGTGGTCAAAGGAATTGAGATCAAAGCAAACCAGATCACAGAGATCGCTACTCAATTAGACCTTGGGTCAGTGTCTCAAACGGTCGAAGTCTCTGCAACTTCCGAGCTTGTGCAAACCACTTCATCGCAACTGGGCGGAAGTTGGGGCGCTCGCGAGGCTTCCGAGGTACCGCTGCCGGTGCTCTCGGGCAATACGCTGAATCTCTCTATGCTGCAAGTTGGCACCACGAGCCAATCCGGTGGCGTCGCCGGAGTGGGGGGAGCCATCGGTGGCAATCGGCCCCGGAACAACAGCTTTGTTGTCGACGGTGTGGATAATAACGATGTGTCGGTCACCGGACCTGTTCAATATGTGATCCCGGAAGCAGTCGGCGAGTTTACGCTTCTTACGAACCAGTTCAGCGCGGAATACGGACACTCCACGGCTGGCCAATTCATCGCCAACACGAAGACTGGAACTAATACCTTCCATGGCGAGGCTTTCGGATTTGTGAACAACCGCAACTTCAACAGCCTGGACAACCTAACGAAGGCTGCGATCGCGCGTGGCGATCTCCCCAAAGCGCCGCGCTTTGATTGGCTCCGTACAGGCGGGGCAATCGGCGGCCCGGCGATCAAAGATAAACTCTTCTTCTTCGGAGCCTATCAGTATGCAACGCTCGGCCAGGCCTCCACGCCCGGCAACGTAAGCTTCGTACCCACTGCAAATGGCGTTGCTGCCCTGAATGCACTGGCTGGCAGCACAGGATCCGGCGTTAGCCAGGTGGCCGTTAGCACCCTGACCTCGGTATTACCGCCAGCACCTACTGCAGATTTGAGCCAGCATCTGACTGTCGTGAACAACGCTACGGGGGCGGTGGTGCCCATTGAGGTTGGCGCACTTACGCCCGCGGCTCCGAATTTCTTCAACCAGCACGATTTTCAAACCAATGGCGACATCAACTTGGCAGAACACCGGATTAGCCTCCGTTTCGCGTATGACCGTTTCCGCGCGCCCCTTGTTTCCGCCTTCCCTCTTTCCGTTTTTACCGGCGGGCAGCAATTTGACGCGAAGTCGGCCACAGTCGCGGATGTGTACTCGATCCGGCCAAACATTGTTAACGAATTCCGCTTTGGCTATCGCCGAAGTCAGCTCGGCACCACGGTGCCTACGATTGCTCCGCCGGGGAGCCTCGATGTCTACCCGAATCTGATCATCGAACCGTTAGGTGGTTTGGAACTGGGGCCCGACGGTAATTCCCCCCAGAGCAATACGCTGAACCAGTACCAGTGGGTGGACAATCTGAGCATCGTGAAGGGTTCGCACAATTTCAAACTCGGCGCCGACGCCCGACTGTGGATCGCGCCGTCACTTTTCCTTCCGCGTGAAAGAGCGGAATACCGTTACAGCACTCTCGATCAGTTCGTGAAAGACAACGTGCCTAATAACCTTGCACTTCGCGGCGTCGGTGATGGTTCCTTTGCGGGGAACCAGAAGGGGATTTTCTGGTTCATTCAGGACGATTGGAAAATCCATCCACAATTGACTCTAAACCTGGGCCTTCGCTATGAATTCATCACGAATCCCCGTGACGATAATAAACAAGCCATCAACTCCGTGGCGGACTTGCAGAATCCCACGAATTCCGCTCTGCCACCACTTCTCTTCCGCGTGCCCAAGCAGGACATCAATAACTTCGCGCCGCGCATCGGGTTTGCCTGGGATGTTTTCGGCGACCACAAAACAGCGGTACGGGGCGGCTTCGCAGTAGCTTATGACGTCATCTTTCAGAACCTGCCATCGCTCCAACTGCCGCCCCAGCTCCAGCAGGAGTTGGGTGTGGAACAAGCATGCGTCTCGCTCTCACCGAAGCCGCTATGGTGCCCTGCGGTGAGCCCTGGAGTGCCATACAACGAAGCGTTCATCATCGCGAATGGCAGAAACTTTTTGGCCAACTCGGGACTGCCGGGTACCTTCGTCCCGCAGACGCTCTCACCTGCAGCCGCACGTGCGGGCACGCAGGGGCTAATCGTAGACACTGTGGCTCCGAAGACCCTCACGTGGTCACTTGGCGTGCAACGCGAGCTCGGACAGAATAACGCTTTGGAATTGCGGTACGTTGGAACCCGTGGGCTCAGTCTTCCCGTCCAGCTTCGCCGGAACGCGGGACTCGTACCACCCGATAACTTGTTCCTCCCAACTTATTTTAGCCAATCCGAAGTCCCCGCGAATGTTTCGCTGACGGCTCCCAGCCTCACAGATTTTCAGAATGCCGCAGTTCGGCCCTATGCAGCGGATGGTTTTCGTTCCAACATCACAGCATTCGATCCAGTGGGTTCTTCCATTTATCACGGAGGATCAGTGGAGTTCACCCATCGGTTGAGCACGTTCGGTTCATGGGGGAACGGGGTGTTCTTGCGGACGGGCTACACATACTCCAAGGCCATCGACAATTCGACCAACGAACTTTTCACTAGTCAGGTGAATCCGCGCCGCCCGGAGAACTTTTTAGACTTGGACGCAGAGCGCGGACGCTCCACGATCGATCATCCTCATAAGTTCACGATCGCCGCAATTTACGAGCTCCCAAGATATGGTGGCGGCGGGTGGACGGCCGCGGTATTGAACCAATGGCAAGTCAGCGCCTCTTACATCGCGGAGCGGGGACAGCCAGTTACGGCCCTCAGCTTCGAGGATGCTAACGGAAACGGGGATGCGGCGGGCGACCGCGCCATCTTTAATCCAAACTTCACAGCGGGAAGCACAGCGACAGGCGTCAACGCCGTTTGCCGTTCCGGTTCGGGTGCGACCTCTGTCGTAGCGCCCGACGTCTGCGGCGCGAGTAGCCTTGTCGGCTATGTGGCAATCAGCCCTGCAGCGCAGTTTGTACAAGCGCTTCCGGGTGCGCGCACGAATGTCGGTCGCAACACCCTCGATTCGCCCGGCCTGAACAATTGGAACATGGCATTTTTCAAGAAGACCCGATTGACCGAGCGTTCCTCGATCGAGTTCAGGGCAGAAATGCAAAATGCATTCAATCACGGCCAGCCCATACTCGGGTCTGGCAACATCAGCGGCTTTAATACCAACGCAATCAATGGAACGGACCTCGTGTTTGTCGGCGACAACCCGAACTTCCTCCGCGCACGGAATATCCTCACCAACGGAGGCTCCAACAGCCCGTTCAGCGGCATCGTAACCGGGGGAAACGCGGGGTTCAGGCGCTTCATTCAATTCGGGCTGAAGGTCCGGTTCTGAACCTGCGCGAGACTCAGGCGGAATTCGTCGCACACATGATCTGCCTAATCGGGTTCGGACAGAAGGGAGAGCTACTTTGGTGGATAACCGCTCAAGCAGTCAAAACGAAATTCCGCCCTAGAAATACAGGAGAGATAAAAATGAAAAAATCACTGATCGTGCCGGCAGTCGCGACTTTAACCATCGTCGCAGCTTTGGTGGGCGTTGCACAGTCTCAGCAAGGCAAGCGGGTCATCCACGTATCTTCAGTGCAGGCCACATATAAACCGTCGCCGATGAGCGGTGTTTCTATGCAGGCGCTCGTGGGAGACATGGATAAGGGCCCTCATGCGACATTTACTAAGTTTGATCCCGGATACGACGCGGGCATGCATACGCACACGAACGACGTTTCCATCGTCGTCATCAAAGGCGCCTACCTATATAAAGATGACGCCGGTGAAAAGCGTGTCGGGCCAGGCGAATATCTCTTCGTCCCAGGTGGCCACAAACACTGGAGTGGTGGCGACAAGACCGAAGGCGCGCTCTTTTATGAGGAAGGGTCCGGAAAGTTCGACAGTATCCCGGCGAAGTAGCTAAAAGTCCGAGACCATCGCCAGTCGCGTACCTTGGCTTGTAGGCGCAGGGAATAGAGCGGGCGTCGCACCACGTCCTTATAGAAGCTTCTCAGCTCTGGATGCCCGTGCGTCCTTCGCGCTCCAAGGCGGCACACACTAGGATCGCATCAGTTGATGACATTTTTGCATGCGCGAAGTTGGAAGCCTCGGGTGTCACCAAATTGTCACTAAAGTGGCGCATGAAGAACGAAAACTGAGCAAATCCAGAAAAGCGAAATTGTCGCTAGCTTACAGCCGGCAAAGAGGTTTAGTCTAATTTTCTACGAGATAGCGAGCCGGCAATTTAATCTTTCAAGACCGCCGGTTTCAACCGCTCCTTTAACTATGCCAAATCGCTGGCACGAATCGGCAGCCGCCGAACTCGCTTTCCAGTGGCCGCAAAGATGGCGTTTGCCAAGGCTGGCGCGACCGGCGGCACTCCAGGCTCGCCCACTCCCGTGGGATTCTTTTCGCTCGGCACAATGTGTACTTCAATCTTCGGCGACTCGAACATCCTGAGCATCTCGTAGTCGTGAAAATTGCTCTGCTCCACGCGCCCATCCTTGAGCGTGATTTCCGTTTTCAGAGCCGCGGTCAGTCCAAAAATAATCCCGCCTTCCATCTGGGCTCGAACCGTGTCCGGATTGATGACCAGTCCGCAATCCAAGGCGCAAACGACACGGTGCACCCGCACCTCTCCGTTTTTCGCTACGGACGCTTCCACCACTTGCGCCACGTAGCTATCGAATGAAAAGTGTGTGGCGATTCCCCGTCCCATTCCTTGCGGGAGTTTCGATCCCCAGTTCGCTTTCTGCGCGGCGAGCTCAAGCACGGCCCGCATGCGCGGCTGGTTTGCCAGCAGTTTGCGCCTTAACTCGTAGGGATCTTTTCCGCCGGCGTGAGCAACTTCGTCGAAGAACGCTTCGACGGAAAAGCCGGTATGCGAATGTCCCACCGATCGCCACCACTGCACCGGGACTCCAATCTTCGGAGAGTGAAGGTCCACTTGAAGATTGGGCATGCCATAGAGCAGATCCGAGGCGCCTTCTACGGAAGTGCTGTCAACTCCATCCTTGACTGTAAACGCTTCAAACGCTGTGCCCAGCATGATGGATTGCCCGACGATGGTGTGCGTCCACGCGATGGGATCGCCATTCGCATCGAGTCCCGCTACGAAACGGTCATGCCACATCGGGCGGTACCAGCCGCCGCGAATATCATCTTCTCGCGTCCAGACGACTTTTACGGGAGCTTTTGCCGCTCTAGCGACATGAACCGCTTCCACGACAAAATCCGAGACGGGGTTCGCGCGCCTGCCGAAGCCTCCACCCAGAAGCGTCGTATGGAGCTGCACTTTTTCCGGGGCGAGGCCCGTCACTTGCGCCGCGTTTGCCCGGTCGACTGTTTCGAACTGTGTCCCCGTCCAGATTTCACACCCGTCTTGCCGCAAATCGACGACGCAGTTCAGCGGCTCCATCATGGCGTGCGCGAGGTACGGCACGTCATATTCCGCCGTCACTGTTTTCGCCGCGGTCTTTAGCGCAGCATCAGGGTCGCCGGTCTTTTTCGCAATCGCTCCTGGTTTTTGCGCACTCTCTGCGAACTCGCGAAGCATGTTTGCCGTGGAAAGTTCCGCATTCGGACCCAAATCCCATTCGATAACCAATTTGTCCCGCCCGAGCTTCGCAGGCCAAAACCGCTCTGCAATGACGGCCACGCCTGACGGCACTTGCTCAACCGCTTTTACACCGGCCACTTTCAGGGCTTCGCTGGCGTCAAGCTTTTTCACTTTGCCGCCAAACACTGGCGGGCGCGACACAACTGCGGTGAGCATCCCTGGGATCTTGACGTCCAATCCAAATTGCGCCGTCCCGTTTACCTTGGAGGGAGTGTCCAATCTTCGAGTGGGCTTGCCAATCAGCGTGAAATCTTTGGGACTCTTCAGTGGAACGTTCGCCGGTGGCGTCAACTGAGCTGCTGCATCTGCCAACGAGCCATACGTCGCGCGCTTGCCAGTTGCAGCGTGAATGACGACTCCCTTTTCGACATGGCAACTCGCCGCATCCACGTTCCATTTCGCGGCCGCCGCATCGACGAGCATCATCCGCGCGGTTGCTCCCATCTTGCGGTATCGTTCCCACTCCGCTGGAGAAGTAGTACTTCCGCCGGTCATTTGAAGTCCAAACAAGGGATGGTTGTAGGCTTTGTCTACTGGCGCGGCTTCGACGCGAATCTTCGCCCAATCCGCCTCAAGCTCTTCGTTCAAAAGCATTGGCAGGGATGTGTAAACGCCTTGTCCCATTTCCGAGTGTGCCGAGATCACCGTCACGCTCTCATCAGCCCCAATTCGCACGAATGCGTTCAACACGAAATCTTTGCTCTCCGCGCCAAGGGCGCTGGCCGCCACATCTGGCACAGGCGCATACAGGGTCACCAGCAATCCACCGCCGATCGCTGCTCCGGTCTTGATAAACTCCCGTCGCCCTACTGTTCCGGTAGCGCTCATTTCGTCCTCCCTTCCCTTGTCAGATCAGCTCAGGCAAGGGCTGGCATCGCGGTCAGCATAACCCAGTTGACCGCCGGCGGTATACTCTTGGCCATTAAAGGCTCCGTCAAGCGGGTAAAAACACCATCGCGCCTCGCGATGAATTGAAAATTCCCATGGCTGGACTCATCCGTAGCAAGCTAATCCCCCTCCTAAACTCGCTTACACTAATTTTCAGCTCGAGGTGGTGTTCTTTCCAAGACCCAACCTCTGAATCCGTCCGGGTTCGGAGGAATGGGCATGGAAGGGATGGACATAGGAGGTTTCAGCGCCGGCCCTCAGCCCTTTTATCTTGCATGGGATTTCACCGTGCCCGGCGATCCGCCTGCATCAGAAGGTGAAAAAAAGAAAACTTAGTAATTCGCGAGCAATATTCGAATAAATGCCATGCGCTCTGCGGCTGCCCATCCTGGGCCGTTTTCTTGCTGTCTATTACGATTCGCAATATTCTGGCAATATTCTTCCTTCCGCGCTTTCCGAATGGCATTGACAGGCCACGGGACGCACCGTAGCATCGCCTTTATCGGGTAATCGAGTTTTCATTCCGCCGCGCTGGAATCGAGGTTCTTCATGAGTCTTCGCGACTTTATTTCCAAACAATTTATCGATGTCATCGATTGGACGGAGCCGGAAGACGGCATCCTTGCCTACCGCTTCCCCATGCAAGACCGGGAAATCCAGAATGGTGGCAAACTCACGGTGCGCGATTCCCAGCTCGCCGTGTTCGTGAATGAAGGGAAAGTTGCCGACGGATTCGCTCCCGGACTTTACACGCTCAATACCAACACGCTGCCCATTCTTACTTACCTCAAGAACTGGGACAAAAAGTTTCAGTCACCCTTCAAATCGGATGTCTATTTCTTCTCTTCGCGCATTCAGACTGACCAGCACTGGGGCACGCAAAATCCCATCACTATCCGCGACAAAGAGTTCGGAGCGATTCGCCTGCGCGGCTTTGGAATTTATTCCTATCACATCACCGACGCGAAGACTTTTTACTCGAAAATCAGCGGCACGCGCGACCTCTATCGCGTTGCCGATCTCGAAGGCCAGTTGCGCAACACCATCATTGCCAGAATGACGGATGCGTTCGCAGCCAGCCAGGTCCCGTTTCTCGACATGGCCGCAAGCCAGGGGGCGATTGCCGAAAAGATCAGCGAACAGCTCAAGCCCGCGTTCACCGACTACGGCCTGTCGCTCGACACCTTTGTCGTTGAGAATCTTTCGCTCCCGGAAGAGCTTCAGAAAGTGCTCGACCAGCGCATCAGCATGAACGTGCTCGGAGACATGGGCAAGTTCACGCAGTATCAAGTGGCGCAAGCGATTCCGATTGCTGCGGCGAATGAAGGCGGCGGAGCAGTTGGAGTGGGCGCCGGACTCGGCGCCGGTGTTGCTATGGGCCAGGCCATGATGGACGCAGTGAAGCAATCGACATCATCGGCTCAAGGTGGCGGTGGCGCGGCGCCGGCCGCTGCAGCGGGCGCTGCCTCCGCGGCGACGAAATTCTGCAGCGAGTGTGGCAAGCCCATCCCTCGCACCAGCAAGTTCTGCCCGGAATGTGGGAAGCCGCAGACTTAATGGTGATGCCGGCATGAGTGGAATCGAGTGGGTCGTTGAGGCCTTCGGTTGCTCCTCGGAATCTCTGCGCGACCTTCGTGCGGTGGAAACTCTGTTCCACGGCATGATTCGCGGCATGAAGCTACGGCCCGTTGGCGAAACGCAGTGGCATCAGTTTCCCGGCACGGGCGGTATCACGGGCCTGTGCCTGCTCGCTGAGTCCCACATCGCTTGCCACACTTTTCCCGAACATAATTCACTTTGCCTGAATCTTTTTTGCTGTGTTCCACGCGCGGAGTGGAATTTTGAAGCGGCACTGCAGCAACTTTTCCATGCGAGATCCGTTTCCGTCAGGCGACTTTCGCGTCCGTACGAGGTGGCGCGCCAGCAAACGGCCAGTGGTTAGATTTTAGAGCGAGGGTTTTCTCGTGCAAGAGGTGAGCAGCGGAAGATGACCCAGCCCGTCTCGAACTGTCCCAACTGCGGCGCGAAGATTGTCTTCAAATGGTCCAGCAGCGTCCAGACGGTTTGTCCGTACTGCAAGAGCATACTGGTGCGCACCGACGTCGATCTCAAAAAGGTCGGCCAGGTGGCCGATCTCCCGCCGGACAGCTCGCCGATTCAGCTCAATACGGAAGGCATTTATCGCAACAAAGCGTTCGTCGTCATTGGACGCATTCTGTACGAGTACGACCAAGGCGGCTGGAACGAATGGCACATCACCATGAACGACGGCGCGAGCGCCTGGCTCTCCGATGCGCAGAATGAATACGCGATTTCATTCGCTAGCAACACAACTGCTCTTCCCACCGCTACCCAAATTCAGGTGGGGCAGCAATTCTCTTGGAACAATCAGCGCTACACCTTGACCGTGATTACACCCGCCCATTATCGCGGCGTCGAGGGAGAGCTGCCCTTCCAATATTGGGACAAGACCGACGTCACGTTTGCCGACCTTCGCAGCGAGACGGGCAAAGTCGCCACGTTGGACTATAGCGATGACCAGCCCGCCCTTTACCTGGGCGAATTTGTTGAGTTCGACGATCTCAAGCTGAAAAATCTTCGCAGTTTCGAGGGCTGGTGATGAGCGCAGGAACACCGCCACTCCCGAATCCTCCGAAGCCTCAAGTAAAGGCCTTGAACTGTCCGCAATGTGGCGCGGCGATCGTTCTTCGTTCCATGGGGCACGCCGAAACCGTGGTTTGCGAAAGTTGCCACTCGATTCTGGACGCCAAGGATCCCAATCTCCAGATCCTGCAGAAATTTCAAGTCGTCACCGGCGAAGTGCCGCCGCTCATTCCCCTGGGCACTCGTGGCAAGCTTCGCGGCACGGACTACGAAGTCATCGGATTTCAGCGGCGCAGCATCACGGTCGAGGGTATCCGCTATGACTGGCACGAATATGTCCTCTTCAATCCATACAAAGCCACGCACTACCTCACGGAGTATAACGGCCACTGGAACGACATAAGCGTCTGCAAGGAGCTACCTGTCGTCCAGTTCGCTTCCGTTAACTATCTCGGCGAAGTCTATAAGCACTTTCAAACTTCCGACGCCAATACGAATTACGTCCTCGGCGAATTTCCCTGGCAAGTCCGCGTCGGCGAACATGCCACCGTTACGGATTACGTCAAGCCGCCCCGCGTTTTGGCCTCGGAAAAAAGTGCCAACGAAGTGACCTGGTCCCTCGGTGAGTACATGTATGGCGCTGACATTTGGAAGTCCTTCAATCTGCCTGGCCATCCGCCGGAAGCGGTCGGCGTTTACGAAAACCAGCCATCGCCCGTCAGTGAGAACGTTAAAGGTATTTGGTCCGCTTTCCTCGCCCTTGCCCTCCTTCTGCTTCTATTGATGGCCGGGTTCGATTTTGCATCGCACAAGAGAATCGTCTTTGATTCCAGCTACCGCTTAAATTCCGGCGAGCCAAGAGGTGAAGCGTCGTTTGTCACCGACCCGTTCACCTTGGAGGACCGGACCTCTAACGTGGAAGTCAAAACCTCCGCCAATGTTGAAAACTCTTGGATCTATCTAAATTATGCGCTGATCAATCAGGACACTGGGCAAGCCTGGGATTTCGGCCGTGAAGTCAGCTACTACCACGGATACGACAGCGATGGATCATGGACCGAAGGCAGTCGAACGGATAACGTCGTCATCCCCAGCGTCCCCTCAGGCCATTATTACTTGCGCATCGAACCTGAAGTCGACCCCAAGCACCCGCCCATCGCTTACTCGGTACAAGTGAAGTGCGATGTCCCCGTCTTCGGATTTTTCGGCATTGCCTTTCTCGCGCTTTTGCTTCCGGCCATCGCTATCACCTGGCGCTCCATCAACTTTGAGCGCATGCGCTGGGCCGAAAGCGATCATCCCCCCATTAGAATTGGGAATTCGGAGGACTAAGCAATGTTCAGAAAACTCTATCTCGCTTATGGAGTGTTGGTCCTCGGAGGCACGGGCTTTGCCCAGCACAGCGGCTGGAGCCTCGACAGGATCAGCCAGTTAAAAAACGTTCCCAAGTCCGTTCGTGATAATCCAGGATCCTATCGTTCCGTTTACGGTTTCTATCACCACTACACCGGAGGCAAATAAGATGAACCTCGTTCCGCTCGGCAATGT
>JBGPLB010000056.1:0-25050 GCA_041486245.1 Candidatus Acidiferrum sp. | reverse complement strand
TGACCTGCACGGTCTTGCCAAGGTAGTCGCCGCGGCGCTCCTTGGTCAAAATGGTTTCGTAGATGCGGCCGGTGGTCCAATTATTGTCGCGGGAAAGCTTGGCGTGGGTGAAGCGCTCGTAGTGGCCGAGGTCGAGGTCAGTCTCGGCACCATCTTCGGTCACGAAGACTTCGCCGTGCTGAAACGGGCTCATCGTGCCGGGATCGACGTTCAGATAAGGGTCACATTTTTGAAGGGTGACTTTAAAACCGCGACTTTCGAGGAGACAACCGATGGAGGAAGCTGCAACTCCCTTTCCAAGCGAGGAAACAACACCGCCGGTAACAAAAATATATTTTGGCGCCATCCATGCAGCCCGCGTCCGGAGTTCCCAGTTCGCCGGGCTTATCGGCCCTCCACAGGAGTGACGTACGCATAATTATCATCGGAATGGGTGCGAGTGTCAAATCGTAGTATTGATTTAAGAAAACTGGAAATTCTGATTGAAAAACTGGAGCTGCGGCGAAGCGCGAGCCGGAGATAAGAATGAGCAATGCCCCGAAACTTCTCCGGACCAAGCGGGTTAGATTCACGCGGGGCGTGTGCGTCCGTTTAGACGTGCACGCGAGAGAGTTACTCGTTTGAACAAATTGATTTATCTGCGGAAACCGTTTCGAGTGTTGTTCTCATCCAAGCAATGGAGCATCAGCGCGGGCTCACGGGCCAAACACGAATGATGCTATTCCGAGGGATTCTTTGAGGTTCTCTCGAACGTGGGGGAAGGGGTCATGAGACCGAACAACTGCAGATTCTTAGGTGCCATGCTGTTTACAGGTTTGCTTTTTTGTGCAGTTCCTGCAAACGCGCAGCTAAAGCAGACTCGAAGCCGCCCAAATTCATTAGCGAATTCCGCATACAACAGAACTAACGAGACCGTCCTTGAGGGAACGGTTTTGAAGTACACAGAACACTCTTCGATACCACCGCTCGGCGCACACCTTACGGTGCAGACCGCCTCCGGGCCTCTGGATGTTCACATCGGCGACGCCAACTTCCTCAAGCTTCATAACTTTTCCGTCGCCGAAGGCGCTAACATCCGGATCGTGGGCCAAAGCCGCCCGTTTGCGAACGGTACGATGTTTTTCGCGCGGATTCTCCAACATGGTAATCAGACCTTGGCCGTTCGCTCTACGAGCGGCATGCCCCTTTGGCGGGCAGGCGCAAGAGGTCAGCTCCCAGCTGCGCAGAGTCTGCAAGCGCAGCGAGGTGCGCGATGAACCGGCTCGCGCTTGGTCTCGCGCTATTCGGCGCGGCATTTGCTGGGGCATGCAGCGGCGGTGGATCGACTCCTGTCCCTCCACCACCCGTCGGCGGGTTCTCGAATTCCAGCCTGAAGGGACAATATGCTTTCTCCATGAGCGGGCAGGATTCTGGCGGCTTTTTTGCCCGCGTTGGTTCGTTCACTGCGGATGGTAGCGGCCACATCACGGCTGGTATTGAGGACGTCAATACGGCCTTTGCGGTGCAGACACTCACCTTTACCAGCAGCACATACAGCATTCAGTCTGATGGGCGCGGCACCGTCAACTTGACGAACTCGACGGGGACACTGATTTTCAGCGTTACGCTGATTTCGGCGACGCAAGGGCTCATGGCCCAGACGGACGGCATCGCAACAGCCAGCGGCACTTTCCTGCTACAGAACCCCGCTGCGTTCAGCGCGACTGCAATTGCCAATGGATACGTATTCGACGCCTCGGGCATCGATCCGAACGGTAATCCCGATTCAATCGTAGGGCAGTTTGTTTCGTCCGGCGGCGGAACGATCACCACGGGAGTCCTGGATGAAAATGACAATGCCGCACCCTCGGGAGCCGTGGCGATTACGAATGGAACCTACCAACTCGATGCAACCAATGGCCCGACGTTTGGGCGGGGTGCTGTGGCGTTCACCGCGGGTGGCGCCACTTTCAATTATATCTTCTATATGGTGGACGGTTCGCGGCTGAGGATGATGGAGACGAATTCGACCGCGCTGACAGTGGGCGACGCCATGGCGCAGGTGAACAATGTCCCCACTACTAATGCAGGCTTTACCGGTAGCTTTGCCATGCTGATTGGCGGTGGCAGCGGGGCCGGGCCAGATGCGCGCCTCGGCCGCTTCACCTCCGACGGTAACGGCGGCCTTACGGCGGTGGTGTTACATGACAACAACGCCGGAAATTTTCAGAGCGTGCCCAAAGGAACGGTCTCACTGGCGAGCTATGCATTGGACAGCACATTGCCTGGCAGCGGCCGCGGCACTGCCACATTCAGCGATTCCAGCCTGGGCACCTTTAAATTTATTTTCTACCTGGTCTCTCCCACGCAGGGCGTAATCCAGGACAACAGCAATCTCATAGTCGCCGACGGTACCCTACTGGCTCAGACCGGGGGTCCTTTCAGCAACACCAACTTGGCGGGGAACTACGCCTTCAGTTGGTCCGGGATCAGCACAAACAACAGCACGCTAGTAACCGCTGAGGAGGACTTTGTAGGCCAGCTCGCGCTCTCGAGTTCGACCTCGAGTAACGTAACCGGGGCGCTGGATCTCTCTGAGTTCAGCTCGAACCAGGGCGTGTTTCTGAATATCGTTCTCAGCGGCGGGTTCACGATCAGTGGTGACGGCACTCAGAGCAATGGATTTACTACAATGCTCCAAACGAATCCATCGAGCACCATCAACTTCAAGGCTGTCCCTGTTAATCCAAACTCTACCTTTGTCCTGACTACAGATAACAATCGCACCACAGCCGGAATCATGCAGAAGCAGAGCCCGTAACGCTGTTCAAATTGACCTAAAAACGCCGCCCGGCTAGAATTAGCCGGGTGGCTTTATTTTTGGAGGAGTTTTTCCACGCGAGCGACGTCTTCCGGGACGTCCACGCTTACCGCGTCGTGTTCGACTTCGGCCACTCGGATCTTCCAACCGTTCTCGAGCCAGCGGAGTTGTTCGAGCTGTTCGATGCGTTCGAGTTCTCCTTGTGGCAAAGTGGGGTATTCGAGAAGGGCGGCGCGCTGGAAGACGTACAAGCCCAAGTGCTTGAGGTGCCGCACCTGTATTTTGCTGCCGGTATCGCGAACCCAGGGGATCGGCGCTCGAGAAAAATAAATTCCATTGCTATCGAAATCGAGGACTGTCTTGACGACGTTCGGGTCCATGATGTCCGCAGGTGCCTTGATCGGGGTAGCTACCGTGGCGATAGCCGCGGCGGGCTCCTCCAGCAAGGCAGTCACGGCCGTATCGACCGCCACGGGGTCCAACAAGGGCTCGTCTCCCTGCACATTCACAAACACATCGCCAGCTTCATGAGCCGCGACTTCCGCAACGCGCTCCGTTCCGGTGCGGTGGTCCGGTCGTGTCATACGGGCCGCGCCGCCAAAGGTTTCCACGGCTTTTACGATGCGTTCATCGTCCGTAGCGACAATCACGCGGTCGGCTTGGCTCGCCATCTTGGCCCGTTCGTAGACATGCTGGATCATCGGTTTGCCAGCCAGCAAAACGAGCGGCTTGCCGGGAAGACGCGTCGAGCCGAAGCGTGCGGGGATGACAATGACGACATGGGGTTTGTTCGAACTCATCCCATTGAGTCTCCCACATTCGGGAATATTTGGGCACTCCGCGCGGTCATTGTCCTATAGCCGCGACCGGCCGACCGCTCGCTGTGTTCATCGGGCATAGGTGCTTTTAGGAACTTACAATGAGGATTCAGTCGAACGACACTCGGGTACCAAGGGAGGTGTAGTACGGGAATTGCCTTGTCTTCGCTTGGACGAGTGGTAGAATCACGAATAGTCCGAGCCGCGCGGCCGTTCCGGGTTACCGGGATGATGGGGGTGCCGTGAAACGCGATAGACATGGGTTTCGCGTTTTTTGTTTTTCCGTTGTAGTCCTGTTATTTGCCTGCCTGGTCGCTTTCCGAGCCACAATTCTTGCGGCACCGCAATCGCAGACTCCCGCCGAAGAAAACAAACAGGATCCGAAAAAGCCCAAAGATGACGTAAGAAAGAACACGCCAGGCCAGGTGATCAGACCCGGACAGGCGCTGAAAATGGACGTGGACCTGGCGCTGGTGAACGTGACGGTCACCGATCCCTACAATCGCCTGGTCACGGGCCTGGATATGGAAAACTTTCGCGTCTTTGAGGATAACGCCGAACAGGAAGTGGTGACGTTTTCCGCCGAGGATGTGCCCATCTCCATCGGCGTGGTTTTCGATTTCAGCGGCAGCATGTCCAACAAAGTGGGTAAAGCCCGCGAAGCAGCGGTGCAATTCTTCAAGACAGCCAACCCGCAGGATGAATTCTTTCTGGTGAGCTTCAACGAGCGCGCGGAGCTGATCAGTTCGTTCACCAACAGTGTCGAAGAACTGCAGAGCAGCCTTATGCTGACTTCGGCAAAGGGGCGCACCGCGCTGCTGGACGCAATTTATCTAGGGCTAAGCCAGATGAGGGGTGCACGCAACGGCAAACGTGCCTTGCTCATCCTATCCGATGGGGGAGATAATCATAGTCGTTACAACGAGGGCGATATCAAGCGTTTGGTGAGGGAAGCTGACACCCAGCTCTATGCAATCGGCATCTACGACGCGCTTGGATATCGCAATCGGACTCCGGAGGAGTTGAACGGTCCGTCGTTACTTTCTGAAATCACGGAAATGACGGGGGGCCGGGTATTTTCCGTCGAGAAGTTGGAAGACCTTCCGGACATCGCCTCAAAAATCAGCATGGAGCTGCGAAATCAATATGTCCTGGGATATCGGCCAAGCAACAAAGCCCACGATGCACGGTGGCGAAAGATCAAGATCAAACTGCGCGCCCCAAGAGGGTTGCCGCCACTCAATGTTTACGCAAAGACCGGGTATTACGCGCCCAGTCATTGAGTTTGCGTCCCGCAGCAGTCACGGTTTTTTCCGTCTCATTCTATCTTTCTGCGTGATGGCTCTCATTCTATCGCCATGCCTTGCGCAGATTCCCATTCCCAATGCGCAGCCGCTGCCACCAGGGCAAGATCCCAATGCCGGGAAGCAAGGCTCGACCATCAAGGTAGATGTCGGCCTCGTGGTGCTGCATACCACGGTGCTGGACGACCGCGGAAAGTTTGCAGATGGCCTGAAGGCCGAAAATTTTCGCGTGTTCGAAGACAAGGTTGAGCAAAAGCTCTCCACGTTTAAGCGCGAGGATGTCCCCGTCAGCATGGGCCTGGTGATCGACAATAGCGGCAGCATGCGCGACAAACGACCGCGCGTGAATGAAGCAGCGCTCACGCTGGTCGAGGCCAGCAACCCGCAGGACGAAGCTTTCGTCGTCAACTTCAATGACGATTTTTATCTCGACCTCGACAAGGATTTCACCAACAGCATTCCGCAACTCAAGGAGGCGCTCGAGCGCATCGATTCCCGCGGCAGCACGGCGCTCTTCGATGCCGTCATCGGGTCACTTGACCACTTGAAGAAAGCCAACAAGGACAAAAGAGTCCTGCTTGTCGTGACGGACGGCGAGGACAATTCCAGCCATAATTCCCTCGAAAAAACTCTTCGCGAAATCCAGAAGACCGACACCGTGATTTATACCATCGGCCTGCTTGGCGATGAAAAGAGGAAAGAGAAGAACAACGCCATGAGAGCGCTGAAACACATCGCCGAAGCTTCGGGCGGCCTGGCATTTTTCCCGGAAAGCGTCGACGACGTTCACAGCATCTGCCAGCAGGTTGCGCACGACATTCGCAACCAGTACACGCTGGCCTACTATCCTTCGAACACAAATAAAGACGGCACCTTCCGCGCAGTCAGCGTGCAGGTGATTCCCCCTCACGGCCGCGGCAAGCTGATGGCGCGCACACGCAACGGCTACTACGCGCCGGGCGGCCCTTCCTCTTCGGCGGCAGGGAACTAGTTTTAATTGAATAATTCTGCGTTGTACTTATTTGTTCGGGCTGTCTTGTTTCGTCAGGGCCTCGGCGGCGTTAGCAGTGAGGATGAAGCCCGTGGCCGCATCGATGACGTATTCATTTTCATACCATAGGAAAGGCCAGCCCTCGTCGAGCTCCGGGAAGTTCGGCTGAATGACTGTTACTCCTGGAATCATGCCGCCTGGAATGAAGGTGTAATCCGCGCGGTTATTTCCGTAGGCAATAAGGCTCGATTGTGTTCCGACACCGGAGACATAAGATACATTTGAAACCGGATGTGTGCCGAGAATGTAGTCGAGACTGCGCAGTGTGTACTCGGGCCCGACTATCTCCGGAAACGCTTTGTGCAAGAAGTACATCTGCACCGCAAAACTAGTCACTTGACCTGAGCCGCCCCACGTACCCGTCGAGATTGGCACGCCATAGGGATTTTGCGATAACGTTTGATTCAAAGCGGTCAGGTACGTCCGAAGAGTGGAAGCGAGCGCTTTTGAAAAGTCCGAGTCCATTAGAGGAATAGCTCGCGCCGCAGTCCAGCCCACGGAGGCAAATCTTTCTCGGATCACAGGGAGCAAATCCTTTAGGCGCGCGCGATACACTTCACCGCCTTTCGTTGCGAGCAAAAGTTCGACGGCCGCCCTTGTCTCTTCGTCGCGAATGTCACCGCCGGTGGTGTTGAAGGAGTGAAAAAGCGCGGGCGGCTGCTTGTGCTCCTGTTCCCACACGCGCTCGGCCGTTTGCAGGCAATCATTAGCCATTTTGTCGTCGAAGCCATGGAGCACGCGGCTCGCCGCAGCCAGGGAAGCGATCGCGCCGTAGTTCAAGGGTGTAATGTGGGTGGTAAACGCCCAGCGGTCGTCGGGCACTCCGGAATGTAAACCATCCGTGGCCAGCGCATCCATGCCCGAAACGTAAATGCGGCCATCGGTTTTCGATGCACCGTCTCCGAGGTGCGTATATTCCTCAAGCGTCGGTTCAATGACCCCTGGGATTGCGTGACCGAAGATGTGGTACTGCGCGAGCAGAAACAGAACGCCGTGCCTGATCTGCTGAATCACGTCGGGGAAGCCGTCTGGCCGGTGAATTTGGACGTAGCGGGCGCGCTCATCGACAGTAGTGTCATCTCCGGCGATGCCAAACTTTTCTCTCGCCAGCACGAGTTCGGTGATCACCCGGGAATGCGTCTGGGTGCGCAGGTCGAAATCTCCCGCGTCGTACCAGCCGCCGACATTTATCCCAGGGATATGCTGTCCGGGTTCGAAAGGCGAATCCGTCGTCGGTCCTTGAGCGTAGCCGTCGAAGTGTGTGTAATTCACTGGCGCTTGCCGCGCATCATCCAAGTGAGAGTCGCCATGCCAAATGCGATAGCCTTCGCGCACTTTTACGTGGTCCATCTGCTCCGCAAGATAGATATCGAGCGAGGGACGCCAGATTCCTGCGTAGACATCCTTCGCGATTCGGAAAGGCCCTGTTACGTGGCCGGCATATTCAATCTCGTAAACTCCCGGTTCTCGCACGGGTGAAAAGTCGACATGCGCGTACTGATAGCGCATCCACTTGCCCCACGGTTTTAATTCGCCCTGGAATACTTCGCGGTGTTCACCGTCAGGCATGATTTGCAGGACGCGAGCCGTTTTGGGTGCATCGTAGGTTGGATCGAGTTCGATGACTGCCATCTTGGCGCGCTCCGGCGTGTAACCGACCTGGTTGTAAGCAACGACAGGAGGACGAATCCATCCAATAATCACATTTGGACGAACGTGCCAAACTACGACATCGCCCGTTTTGCCGGAGGGGATCAGGCTGCGGACGACGAACCATCCATTCTGTGCCTTGTTTCGTCCGTCGAATAACATCAGAGAGGCGTCGTCGGAAGCGATTGTGACGCGCGTCAGAGGATCTTCGGGCGAGAGCACGATTCGGCGTCCCTTTGCAAGCGAATCCGGCTCAACAGTTCCGTCCGGTTCCCGCCCCATCGGACCGTCGGGATGCCGCGGGAAGATTCCCGGTTGGTCATCCACCAAAAAGGCCTTTCCAAAATACGCTGCCGGCAAGAATTCCATGTTGAACCCCGCCTTGCCCTCGATCGACGCAGGCAGCGGCGAATCAAGTCGCACGGCCACCCGAAATCCTCCCGGTTCCGGTTCCAAATCGATGTGGTAGGTAAATCCTTGCTTCGGGTACGTGCAGAGCGCCGTTAACCTGCCGTTCGCTCCTCGCTTTCGCTCCTTGAATTGCGGAATCGGATCCCATTGCGCGGGCGGAGAAGACAACCGCACGTCGCCATTTGTGGCGATGCGCCGGTCATGCAAAATCATTTCGACGCCGCTCATCTTTTGGTCGCCAAAGACGGGGTGATACGCGTTTTGGAAAAGCAGGACGCTCAATCCGTGCGTCTCGAGCGTTTCGTGTTCGCTGACCTGAAGTTGATATCCGCTGTTCGGCCCCGCGAGCTTCGCGGTCGGCCCCGCTCCTCCGGCAACTCCGGGACCCCTGATATAGCGATCCGCAAATTTCAGAAAGGTAGGCCAATTCGGTGCGGGAGTGTGCCCGCCGGTGTGCTGGCGGTAAGCCAGGTCGCCGTCGATTAGAGGAGTCTCAATCTGAGGAAATTCGGCCGTTCCCAAATCTTTTTTCCCGAGCAGCCGATACACTGGCCCCGCGCCGACCGCGGCCATGAACATTGCCCGCGGGTCCACCCAACCATCGCCTTGGACAGCGCCAGCGCCGATGAACACGGGCCGCGGCGCGCACAGCGCGATCAGCTCATGTGAATCCACGGGCAAATCATTCGTAGTAAGCGGCCCGGCATATTTCAGAAAATTTCCGGCCATCCAGTGATATTCGCCGGTGCCTGCCACGTTGCCGATCTGTTCTCCGAAATTCCGGCGGTAGAGAGCAGCTCCGCCCGCTCCGGAAGAGCTTATATAACCGATAGCAAAGCGCGGATCGTATGCCATCGTAACGAGCGATGCTTTTCCGTAGCGGGAATGGCCCTCGATTCCGATTTGGTGCGCATCCACGGACTTGTCCGTTTCGAAATAGTCCATCGCGCGGCTGGCGCCCCAAGCCCAGGCGCGGAGCGCACCCCAGTCGTCTAATTTTCTGGGCCGCCCTTTGTTGACCAAGCCGATAATTCCCTCCGTCAGCCCGTCGCCTTTGTCGGCTTGCACGCTGGTCGGAATCAGCACCGCATAGCCCCAGCCTTTCGCCAAGACTTGCTGCTGCCACGTTGGACCTTTTTGCCCGGCGGCGGTCATCTCTGGAAAACGCTTCGCGATCGCGGCCATAAATTCCGGGCTGAAGCTTAATTCCATCATCACGGGCACGGGCCCTAGCGCATTTTCCGGCGTTCTCAACGTCAGTTGAATATCCACTTTGATCGACGGATATGCCGAATTGTCGACGTGGCCCACGAGCTTCTTCGTAATTACTGGCACATCCGCATTCATTTCGTGGGCGTTGCTCGTCACTTCCCAGTTCACCTTTGGCGCGTCTTTGGGCTCACGGCCGTAAATTTCTTGGTCAAACCCCTCGACAATCTCCGGCCGCCGCTTCTCCCACCACACTCTTGCTGTCTTCACATCTTTGCCGTTCTTCAACCTCAAGGCATGAGGCAGTTTGGGATACTGAGTAGCTTTCGCCTCGTCGTAATTCGCGGCATTAGGCGACTTCGGGTCACCGTCCGCTCCTCGACGCAGGGAAGTGATGTGCAACAACTCCATTAGCCGCTGGTGATCCTGTTCCGCGGTCAAATGTAACGGCTCCTTCGTGTCGTCGTTTGGCAGCGAGTTCGCCCTGCTCGCGCTCTGCTGCCCGCCGCCCCCCCCGCTCCTTAAAGGCAGCGCCAGACACGCCAGCGCCACTGCGCCGCCCATCCACCGCGTCCACTTCGCCCTCGCCCTGTTTTCCACGATTTTTTCCCCGCTTCTACCCAGTGCTTCCTATCTGCAAATCGCCGTTAACGTTAACGTCTCCCCCCCTCTCCTTCAAGGCTAATTTCCCGCCTCGTCTCGCCAGCGTGGCGTCGATCCTTCCACTCCTAATTTTGTGTTTAGAACCGCTGGTTAGAATTGCTCGCTCTATCGTTGATGGAACCCTGCCAAGCGACAAGGCTCATCGCGGCAAGTCCGCCATGCGCGCCGCTCTCCCGTCACGTTTTCTTTCCGGCCATCTCCACCACGTCAAACAAGCCTTCCACGATCCCCTCCAGCACGTTCTTCAGCATCAGCGGGGTTTTCTCACCCATCAGAATTTGCAGACCTAGCGCCGGCGGGCCGCTTGCGGCCATCCGAGCGGCCGCGCGTTGAGTAAACTCAATCGCAAACGCCCGATGGCTCCGCTCCGTTTCTATCGCGAATCCAGCCGACAGCAGCGCGCCTCGGTATTGCGCCGCGTCAGCCACAAAGCTGGTTTCCTCGCTTACAGCCCACGGCAGGGGAAATCGCAGAGCCCCCTCGCGCATCCGCATGAGGTCAAAAATCGTAAACCTCGCCCCGCTCTTCAACACCCGTCCCACCTCGCGAAAGATGCCCTCTTTGTCCGCCAGATTCATCCCCACGTGAATCATGTATGCGCCGTCAAAGCTCCCCGTCTCAAAGGGCATCTGAAGCGCGCTCACTTTGCGGAAACTGGCCCGCCCTTCGAGCTTCACCAGTTTCGTCAGACTCTCCGCCACCTTTACGAACTCCTCGGTCAGGTCAATACCAGTAACCCGGCACTCATGTTCTCCGGCAAAATACCGCGCAGGCCCGCCGATTCCGCAACCCACGTCCAGCAAATGCATCCCTGGCCGCAGCCCCATCCCTCGCGCCAGAATTTGCGTTGCGTCCAGTCCCCCCACGTGAAACTCATCCACTGGCGCCAGATCCGCCGCCGTGAGCTGCCCCGCGTCCTTTCCCGCAGCTCGTGCGGCTGCCAGAATCGCCTCCTCCAGTTTCCCTCGCGTATAGTGTCCCGCTACCTTCTCTTCCGTTTTCACCGATCCTCCTCGACCGATAGCCGACCCTCGGCTATAGGCGCGTCATCTCCGTCCTGCAAACCTCTCTTGCTTCGCATCCCGTTCTGCCCTTTACATTGCGTGGACAACTCTCAATCGGGCTGGTGGGAAGTTATGCGTAGAGAGTAATTGATGCCCGATCTAGTTTCTAATTTGACCCAAGAAGCTCTGCCCATGAGGGATGCGGCAGCCAAAATTCTCGGCAACGGTCTGGCCCATGTCCGCCAGCGTTGATCGCACGCCAAGGTTCACACCCGCGCCACTTCCCGGGGAATACGCCAGGATCGGCACGTACTCGCGCGAGTGGTCGGTCGTCGGCCAGCGCGGATCCGGGTCGCAGCCATGATCCGCAGTGATTATCAGCAGGTCAAAAGCGTGGAGAAGCGCCAGAAATGGTTCGACCAGGCGGTCAAACTCCTCGAGCGATTGAGCGAAGCCTTCGACGTCTTTGCGATGTCCGAAGAGCATATCGAAGTCCACGAGGTTGCAGAAAATCAACCCAGTTTTGCGTTCGCTCAAGGCGGCGGTGAGTTTCGCCATTCCGTCGGCGTTGCCCGTTGTGGTGACGTACTTCTCCACTCCGCGACCATTGTAGATGTCATGGATCTTGCCGATTCCAAACACTGGCACCCCGCGATCCGCGAGCACGTCGAGCAGCATCGGCTTCGGCGGATCAACGGCGTAATCATGCCGCCGCGTTGTGCGTGCGAAGTGTCCTGGTGTACCGGCGAATGGCCGCGCAATCACGCGGCCAACGCGGTTCGGGCCATCGAGTAGCTTGCGTGCAATCTCGCACATGCGATAGAGCTCCGCGATGGGGATCACCTGCTCATGCGCGGCAATTTGAAATACGCTGTCGCCCGAAGTGTAAACAATTGGCTTGCCCGTGCGGACGTGCTCTTCGCCAAGTTCCTTGATGATCTCCGTCCCTGATGCAGCCTTGTTGCCGAGCGTTCCCCGGCCAATCTGCTTTTCAAATTCTGCAATTAGTTCGCGGGGGAATCCGTGTGGATAGACCGGGAACGCCTGATCGAGCCAAACTCCGGCCATCTCCCAGTGGCCCGTACTGGTATCTTTTCCGGGCGAGCGCGTTGCGCCCTTGCCATAGGCGCCAATCGGCGAGGCGGCGGGGTTCAGGTGCGCAAGCGGCGCTATATTTGCAAGCCCGAGTCGAACCATATTCGGCAGAGCCAGAGGCCGCGATTCCGCGATGTGTCCAAGAGTATTCCTTCCCACGTCGCCATAATCCGCTGCGTCGGGCAACTCGCCGATGCCCACGCTATCCAGCACTATCCAGATGACTCGTTCAAAAATCGCCATCGCTAATCCTCACTGCCGCCCCTCGCGTGCACTCCTTACTTCCCGCGCGCACTGCGCACCCTTCGCCGCACTGTAGCACAAACGGGAGTATGCGCCCGTGCCTGCAGGGCCGTTGACCAGCTTCAAAAGGGCCAGTATTCTGTTGAAAGAACGGTTATTCGTTCATTGCTGAACTTTCTTCCGTGTTTGTGCGTAGTAAAGAGTGAAGAGGTGTGTGATGGCTCAAGACGGCACTCCCCGGCGCAGTTCGCTGGTCTTTCCGGTCCTACTCATTGCTCTCGGCGCGATCTTTCTCTACGGCAACTGGCATCCGTCCTTCGATCCCTGGCCCATTCTTTGGACTTACTGGCCTCTTATCCTCATCTTTATCGGCCTGGGGACGATTTGGGACCATTGGCGGCGTCGCCAGAATCCCGATGCGGCCAGGGGTTCATCTATGGGTGCGAGCCTCGGCACGATTGCCTTCGTGATTATTCTGGTCCTTCTCTTCTGGCACGGCCGAAACACTAACCACTGGCGCGGCAGTTCAGTCTACGCGATGCAGCATCAATCGCGGACCGTCGATCGGGGGAACGCCAAGTCTGTGCGCGTCAATTTAGAGATGGGTGCCGGCGACCTAAACGTGAACGGGGGCTCCAGCCATCTTTTTGAAGGTGATTTTGACTATCGCTCTACTTCTGGCGCGCCCCGGGTAGACTACTCTGTCTCCGGAACACAGGGAGACCTGCGCGTTTCCCAGGACGACTCGGGCAGTCACATTCGTACGACTTCCGACAACAATTGGACTCTTCACTTCGCCAATGACATTCCTCTCGAAATCAAGATCGACATGGGGGCCGGCCACGGCAACCTGCGCCTGCGAGACATTGACGTCACTCGCCTTACCCTGGACATCGGCGCCGGCCAGGTGGATGTCGATCTCAGCGGCGACCGCAAGTCGAATCTCACTGCCGACATCGAAGGCGGCGTCGGCGAAGCCAATATTCGCCTGCCCAAAAATATCGGCGTGATTGTCAACGCGTCCGGCGGAATCGGCTCGATCGATGCACACGGTCTGAAGCACGATGGCGACGAGTACACAAACGACGCCTACGGCAAGTCTCCTGTAACGATCCACCTCAAAGTTGAAGGCGGGGTTGGCAGGATCAACCTCACGCAGGAGCCCTAGTTTTCGAAAGGATTCCGCAAAGAACTCCGGAGAGACGCCACACAGACCTCCGTTTGCGCCCGTTTTCCGCTAGTCGTATACTTTAAAGTTTAGGCTGCGCTCTCGAACCGCGCTGTCTGGGCTTCTCCTTGGCAACCAAAGAACTCACACCCGCGCTCGGCGAACAAGAAGCTATTCGCGTCCGAGGCGCCCGCGTTCACAATCTGCGCAACATCTCCGTCGAAATCCCCCACGACGCGATCACCGTCGTCACCGGTGTCAGCGGTTCAGGCAAGTCCTCCCTCGCTTTTGACACCATCTATGCAGAAGGACAGCGCCGCTACGTCGAGTCTCTATCCGCTTACGCCCGCCAGTTCCTCGAACGGATGGAAAAGCCCGACGTCGACGAAATCTCTGGCATCGCTCCAGCTGTCGCCATTCGACAGAAAAATTCCACGCGCAATCCGCGCTCCACGGTCGCCACCTCCACCGAAATTTACGACTACTTGCGCCTTCTCTTCGCGCGGTGTGGCCAGACCTTTTGCATCAAGTGCGGCGCCGAAGTTCGCCGCGACAGCCCCGACGAGATTGCTTCGCGTGTTCTCTCGCTCACTCCCGGTCGCCGCTTCTACATCCTTTATCCCCTCAGCATTGCGGAGCCGCAAGCCACCGGCGGAGCCCGCCGCGTGCCCAAGAAGAAATCCCCGCCGCCTCCGCAGGAAGCGCTCAAGCAAGCTCTTGGCGACATCCAAAAGCGCGGCTTCAACCGCCTTTATCAAGACGGCCGCGTCCACGAATTCTCCTCACCAGAATCTCTGCTCGACGTGGATTTCTCGAAGCCCGTCTACGTTCTCGTCGATCGCCTCTCCGTGAATCCCGAATCCCGTTCGCGCCTCACGGACTCCATCGAGATTTGCTACCGTGAGGGTCACGGCGAAGCCATCTTGCAATTTATCGAGGAGCCTGCCGGTAATCCTGCGGAGCGGCTTTCTTTCAACGAACGATTCGAATGCAAGAACGATGGCACGCTCTACCAGGAGCCCGAGCCCCGCCTTTTTTCGTTTAACAATCCTTATGGCGCGTGCCCGCGCTGCCAGGGTTTCGGCAACACCATTGATTTCGACCTCAATCTCGTCGTGCCCGACTCCAGCAAATCGCTGGATGAGGGCGCGATCGAGCCCTGGACCAAACCACGGTACCGCGCTCTTCTGCAGGACGTGAAAAAATGGGCACGCGGGCGCGGCATCCCGCTCAATGCCCCGTGGCGCCAGCTTACTCCGGAGCAGCGCCGTCTTGTCCTCGAAGGCGACCCTGAAAACAATTTCGAAGGTGTAAAAGGATTTTTCAATTGGTTGGAGCGCAAAAAGTACAAGTTACACGTGCGCGTTTTTCTGAGCCGCTATCGTGGTTATGCCACGTGCCCGGAGTGCGGCGGCACTCGCCTTCGCCCCGAAGCGCGCGCCGTTCGCGTCGCAGGCCACTCGATCACCGAACTCTGCAAGCTCACGGTAAAAGAAGCTCGCGCTTATTTTGCCACCCTGGTTCTGTCCGCCGCGCAAGCGACAGTTGCCGAGAAAATCCTCGAAGAAATCCGGACACGTCTGCAATTTCTCGATGAAGTTGGCCTCGATTACCTCACCCTCGATCGGCTTACTTCCACTCTTTCGGGCGGCGAATCCCAGCGCATTCAGCTTGCCACTTCGCTCGGATCGCATTTGGTCGGCGCGCTCTATGTTCTGGACGAACCCTCGATTGGCCTCCATCCCCGTGACACGCAGCGGCTCATCGACATCCTTAAGTCCCTCCGCGATCTTGGCAACACCGTCCTCGTCGTCGAGCACGATCCAGACACCATTCGCGCCGCCGACCACGTCATTGATCTCGGCCCCGGCGCCGGCGAACTCGGCGGCAAACTTCTATTCGCAGGCAGCTACGACGGGATGCTCGCCGACGCAAAATCTCTAACGGGGCGTTATCTCAGCGGCGAGCTTACAATTCCCGTTCCCAACAATCGGCACAAGCCAAATGGAAAATTTCTTCGCCTCTACGGCGCAACGCTCCACAACCTGCAAAATATCGACCTGATGATCCCTCTCGGGACTCTCACCGTCGTGACCGGCGTCAGCGGCTCCGGCAAATCCACGGTTGTCCATGACGTGCTTTACCGCGCCCTCGCCGCAAAACGGACCGGCGGCAGCGTCAAGGAATTTTGCGATCGTCTCGAAGGCGACGCCAACGTACGCGAAGTCGTCATCGTCGACCAGTCGCCAATCGGCCGCACGCCTCGTTCAAATCCCGCAACCTATCTCAAAGCCTTTGATTCCATTCGCGAAGTCTTTGCCGCCTCGCCCGACGCCAAGCGCCGCGGCTTCACCGCGGGCCATTTTTCCTTCAACGTTCCAGGGGGCCGCTGCGAAACTTGCCAGGGCGACGGCACGGTCACCGTCGAGATGCAATTCCTGGCCGATGTCGAGCTCGTCTGCGAAGAATGCCGCGGCACGCGCTTCAAAAGCAGCGTTCTCGATGTTCGCTATCGCGGTAAGAACGTCCACGACGTTCTGCAGCTTACCGCCCGCGAAGCGCTTGCCTTTTTCAATGGCGTACCCAAGGTGGTCTCAAAGCTCCGCATTCTAAACGAAATCGGTCTGGGTTATCTTCGCCTCGGTCAGTCCGCAACCACCCTGTCCGGAGGAGAGGCCCAGCGCTTGAAACTGGCCGCGCATCTCGCGCGCACGGAAAACCAGGGCGTCCTCTATATCCTGGACGAGCCCACCACCGGTCTTCATTTCGATGACATCGCGAAACTCCTCTCCGCGTTCCGCAAACTGCTCGAATCCGGCGCTTCGCTTCTCGTTATCGAGCACAACCTGGATGTGATCAAATCCGCCGACTGGCTGGTCGATCTCGGCCCAGAAGGCGGCGACCAAGGCGGAAAAATTATCGCTACAGGAACGCCGGAGCAGGTCGCCCGGAATCAGCATTCCCATACCGGCCGCTTTCTCAGCCGCGTTCTTAATGGCGGCGGCCAGGCAAAGCGCTCGGCCAACGGAGCATCCAAGTCCTCAGTGCCTTCGGGTACAATCGCCAACGGAGCAGGGAATCCCCCCGCCGAATCATGACGCGTTTCTATTGGATTGTTGTCGCGGCCTTTCCCCTCCGCATCGTAATCCTCGCAGCACTCCTGGGGGCACGATGCATCGCGCCTCTCCCGTCCGCCGCGTCAGCTCTCTTCCCGCAATCTTCCCCCAAGCAGTCCTCCCAAACGCGAACTCAAAAAGTCGCCAATCCTCTCAATGATCTTCTCGACGAAGCGCAGCACGATATCGACAACAATCAGTTTGAAGCCGCTGTCACTGCTCTCAATAAGGTTGTTGCAGAAAAATCCGATATTGCCTGGGCTCACTTCCAACTCGGCTACGCCTACACCGCCCTCAAGCGGACCGACGAGGCTCGCGCCGAATACGAACGTGCCACCGCGCTGGATCCTAAAATGTCCGAGGCTTTCCTCAATTTGGGCATCCTGTTGACGGAAAAAGATCCCGGGGCGGCCGTGCCGCCTCTGCGTCGAGCCGTCGATCTGCTCCCTTCGCAAAGCAGGCCGCGTTTTCTGCTTGGCTTTGCTCTGGAGCGTTCCGGAAACATTTCTGCTTCGGTCGAGGCCTACGAAGCCGCGCTTCGACTCGATCCCCGCGACCTCGAAACGGTCCTTCACCTCGGCCATCTCTATCTGGGCCTGAAAAGCAATCCCGACGCCGAAGCCAAGTTCCGCGCGGCACTTGAACTTCAGCCAAAATCTCCGCCAGCGCTGCTCGGCCTCGCACAAGCTCTCGATGCCCAAAAGAAGCCTGAAGCGGCGGCCGCTTTTCGCGACTACCTCGCCGTGCAGCCCGGCGAGCCTGCTGCGCGCTCTCGCCTGATCCATTTGCTTCTCGAGCAAAAGCAGTACGATGCCGCCCTCGCCGAGCTGGATCGCGCCGATGCCGGCAAGGCTCCAACCCTTGATTCGCTCCGTTCGCGCGCCGACATTCAGATCGCCCAGAAAAAATGGGATGATTCCATCGTCAGCATTCGCAAAGCGCTCGTGCTTGCTCCAGGCGATGCGCAGCTGCACGGGGGATTGGGCCGCGTGTACATGCAAAAACGCGATTTCGCTTCCGCCGAAAAGGAAATCAAGGCGGCCCTGCAGATCGATCGCAATAACATCGCCTACTGGAAGGATCTCAGCTCCACTTACTACTTAGGGCGCAATTATCCGGCCACGCTCGCTGCGCTTGAGGTAGTTTCCAAAACGGAAACTCCAGGCCCCGGTGAGTGGTTTATTCGCGCTCTCTGCTACGATAATCTGAACCAGCCCAAGCCTGCACTTGAGGCGTACCAGAAGTTTCTGGAGCTCGACCAGAACAAGAACGCCGACCAGGTCTGGCAGGCGCAGCAGCGCAGCAAAGTCTTACGCCGCATGCTGGATCAGAAAAGGTAGATGCATGGGCCCGCGCGTGGCGCAGCGCATGATAATGACGGTTCTCGCGGCCACGTTGTGCGGCGTCGCGGCGGGTGCGGACAAGCTTAGCGAGCTTCAATCGCGTTTCGACGGCGAAACGAATGCCGTGCGTAAAGCAAAAATGCTGCAGAAACTTGGCGACGCCCAATTTGATGAAGCCGGCCGCGCGGAGCAAGCCGGCGACTACACCGTTATGGGCCTGATGATGGAGAAATACCGGGACAATGTTCGAGCGGCCGCGCAAGCCCTCGAAAAGGAAAACCCGGATGCCGAGCGGCATCCCAACGGATACAAACAGCTCGAAATGCATGTTCAGAAAGGCTTGCGCGAACTGGATGAGTTCCTGCTCGAGGCCCCGGAAGCATTCAAGCCGCCGCTTCAACTGGTTCGCAAGGATTTGCTCAAGGTGGACGATATACTTCTGCGCCGTCTATTTCCGGCGCATCACAAGGCGAACCAGGAATCCACACCGCCAACGGGTCCGTCCAAATCGGGAGCGCAACCATGAAGCTTTATGCGTTTGTAGTGATTCTCGCGATGCAGTCTTTTTTCGGCGCGGGAATCGCGCGGGCTGCCGTGCCGAGGCAAAAGGACTATCTTTCCTCTATTGAAGCCGACAAGATCCGCAATGCGGAGTCGCCCGATGAGCGAATCAAACTTTTCCTGTCTTTCGCCGATGACCGCCTGAAAAAGCTTCAGTATGAACTCGAGCACCCTTCGCAGACTCGGCATGCCGAGATGCTCAATTCTCTGTTGAACGCTTACGTCGGTTGTGTCGATGACGCTGCGGACGTCATCCATCTCGGCATTGAGAAACAGCAGAATATTCGCAAAGGGATCGACCTGATGGCTGAGAAGACCAAGGAATATCTCCTCATCCTGCAAAAGATTCCGACCGATTCTCCGGACGCCGAAATGTACAAGGACAATCTGGAGGACGCCAGGGAAGGCACGCAGGACGCTTCCAAAGAGGCCGAAGCCGCCAAGAGGAAGGTTGCGCCGCCTCCGGTTCGGCGGAAAAAGTGATCCCGGGGAAGCAATGGACGATCATGCGCCGCGAGAGCCGCTTGGTTCCCGGCGGCAGTCCTCTCTTTCAGCGCGTGTTCACACGGCTGAACTGCGATGGCCGTCCCCCTCGTTTCCGCGTCGAATTTTATCCCTACGCGAGCCTGGTACTCACGATCCGCCGCCGCGAAGAAGTGGTTTATGTGCGCTTTTCAGATTTGTTGCGCCGCGCGCCGCTCCCTGTTCTCGAAGGTGCGGCGGCCTTGCTCCTCTCGCGCGTCTATCGTCGCAAAGCTCCCCGCGCATTGGTCGAGCCCTACTTGAACTACGCGCGCTCCGATCGCACACGCGCCCGCATCAGCCACATGCGTCGCGGCCGCGTGCGTTTGGCCTCAACGGGCCCACAGGGCCGCCACTTCGATCTAGAGAAAATGTTTGAAGACTTAAACGAAAAATATTTTTCTGGCAGCCTGCTGCGCCCTTACATCGGCTGGAGTACGCGAAGCTGGCGCCGCCAATTCGGCTGCTACGACCCTGGACCCAATCAAATCCTGTTGAATCGCAGAATGGACCATCCCGCCGTCCCTAAAGTTGCCGTCGAGTACGTTCTCTACCACGAAATGCTCCACGTAAAACACCCCACGCGACGCTCCGGCTGCAGCCTCGTTTCCCATTCGAGTGAATTTCGCGGCGAAGAAAAGCGCTTTGCCGATTTCGACCGCGCCCGCCGTATTCTCGATCAGTTGGCCCGCTGACGTTTTTCTTTTTGTACGTCCTGGTAAAGCTTGTCGATCTTCTTCTGGATTTTCTCTTTGTCTTCCGCGTGTGGGTACAAATCCAGATAGCGCGTGTACGATTTGATCGCCTGCTTCTTCAACCCCTTTTTCTCCTGCGCCTCCCCCAAACGCAGGAAGGGAAGTGCGTACCCGGGTTTTGCGGTCGTGGCGTCCTGGAAGCGGTCGATGGCCGCGTCGAGGTCGCCTTTGCGCATGTAGTACGTGCCCACTTGCATGTCTCTTTCCGCTCGCAGCGGATCCCATGTCGGTTGGTCCGGCGCATTCTGTGTCGCACTGTCGGTATTCGGTTTCGCGGGTTTCGCATCCGGCTTCTTCTGCGGTGCGGGGGGCGGGTCCGCCGGATTGGGAGGAGGGTTCTGCGCGAAGTTGTATATCGGCGCAGCCAGTATCAACAGAAAGGCCAGGGCGACGTAAAGGGCAGTGCGCGATCCTCTTCGATTTGAGCTTTTCATCCAGTTCGTTGGATGCAGCCGTTCGCCAACCATGTTGCCAGCTCTCCTCTTCCACCAGTCACGAGTCACGTCCACAATCCCCGGGTCTCAATTCTAGTATCATGGAGACTGTCGGTTAGGTCTAAATTCCGCGCAGCCTCCCATGGAACCCAGAGAAATAGCCGCGCTTCTTCCCGAGAGTCCTGGCGTCTACCTGTTCAAGGACGCCGGTGGAAACATTCTCTATGTCGGCAAGGCGGCGTCGCTCCGCAGCCGCGTGCGCTCCTATTTTCTCGAATCAAGCTGGGTGAATGCCAAAACTGGTTCCCTCGCGCGCGAAATCGCCGACCTCGAAACCATCCTCGTCGGCAACGAGCGCGAAGCCCTCGCTCTGGAGCACAACCTAATCAAGCAATACCGTCCGAAGTTCAATGTGATGCTTCGTGACGATAAAACCTATCCCTACATCAAGTTCACCGCCGCTGAAAAATATCCCCGCGTCTATTTTACGCGCCGCATTAAGAAAGACGGCTCGCTCTATTTTGGTCCCTATTTTCCCGCTGGACTTGCCCGGCGTATTCTTCATTTTGTCCACAAACGTTTTCTCGTCCCGAGTTGCACCGTCGATCTCACGCGCAGCCATCCGCGCCCTTGCTTGCAGTATTACATCAAGCGCTGCCTCGGCCCTTGCGTTACGGGGTTAACTACCGGCGAGCGCTACGGCGAAGCCGCCCGTGATGTTCGCCTCTTTCTCGAAGGCCGCCGCCACGACCTCATAAAAAGTCTCGAAGCCCGCATGATGGCCGCCTCCGAAAAAGAGCAATTCGAACAAGCCGCCGCGTATCGCGACCTGCTCCGCACCCTTGAAGACATTGAGGAGCGCCAGCGTATCGCCGCCGCGCAAGGCGACGACACCGACGTGCTCGCCTATTACGCCGAACCCCCGCTTGTCGCCGCAAATCTCTTCCACCTGCGGGGCGGACGCGTCGTCGACCGCCGCGAATTTTACTGGGAAGACCTCGACGAATTCGATCCCCGGGAATTTGTCCCCTCGTTGCTCAAGCAGCTTTATCTGGAAGCGGAATACTTGCCAAAAGCCATTCATGTTCCCGTCGATTTTGAAGATCGCGAACTGTTGGAAGAAGCGCTCGCTGAGCGCGCCGGCCACAAAGTGGAAATCTTCACTCCGCAGCGCGGCAACAAACGCTCTTTTCTCGATCTCGTCGAAAGCAACGCCAAGCACTCCTTCGAACAGCGCTTCCGCGTCCTGAAGCCCACTTCGAAAGCTATCGGCGAAGCCCTGCAAAACGCTCTGAATCTTGTCGAAGAACCCAAACGCATCGAAAGTTTCGATATTTCGCACATTCAGGGAACCGATACTGTCGCCTCCATGGTCGCCTGGGAAAACGGTCGAATGAAAAAAGCCGACTATCGCAAATTCATCATTCGTGGAGAAGAACGGCGTGGAGTAGAAGGGCGCGGCGAGGATTCGAACAACCCATTGCCGATCGCCCCATTGCCAGGCGCGGCATTGCCAGTATCCAAGAACGACGATTTCGCAAGCATGCGGGAAGCTGTCACGCGCCGCTATCGCCGCCTGCAGGAAGAAAAAAAACCGCTCCCCAGCTTGATTCTCATCGACGGCGGCATCGGCCAGCTCCACGCCGCTGCGCAAGCGCTGGATTCGCTGCAAATTATCAATCAGCCGCTGGCCAGCATCGCCAAAAAAGAAGAAATTCTCTACGTCTTCGGCCAAGAGGACGAGCCCATTGTCCTTGAGCATCATTCGCCCGTTCTTCATCTCATTCAGCAAATTCGCGACGAGACACATCGCTTTGCAGTTACGTTCCACCGCGAGCGCCGCGCCGCCCGCCAGACAAGCTCCGCACTGGACGGTATTCCCGGCATTGGTCCGCGCACCGCGCAAAAGCTCCTGCGCGAATTTGGCAGCGTTTCGAACATCCGCCGTGCCGGCCTCGAAAAATTGAGCCGGGTCATCCCTCGAAAGACCGCCGAAAAATTGTTCGAACAGTTCGGCGTTCTGCAATCCATCGATAACCAGCCCAGTAACCAGAATGATTAGCTCAGAGCGGTTAGCCTGTATTGCGCACGGGATGCCGCTATGTTACGGTTTTTACGGAGGCCGTTATGGCGGACAATGTAGGTTCCAAGGTTACATATTTCCTGGTGGGTCTGGGCGTCGGGGCGTTGGTGGGCATTCTATTCGCGCCGAAGTCCGGAGAAGATACGCGAGAGTACCTTTCGAAAAAAGCCGATGAGGGCCGAGACTTTGCGCAGCGCAAAGCAAAAGAGCTCCGCGAGCGCGCGGACGATTTGATCGAGCGCAGCAAGGATGCCGCCTCGAGAGGCAAGGATTCGATCTCCGCGGCTGTGGAAGGCGCGCGCGAGGCCTATCGTCGCGAGGCTTCGAAGTCCTGAACGGCGAAGACTTAAAGGTTTGAAGTGCTGGATTGGTGAAGTGCGGCACGGCATGATTCCGTCCTCTGGGGAGGATGTGTGGGGCGCGTATGCAAACCTGGCTCATGATTTTCAGCATTGTCGCTGCGATTGCTCTCGTCGTTCAGGGAGCGATGTTGATTGCGTTGTTTTTTGAAATTCGCCAGACCAACAGAAAAGTCAACGGACTGGTCACCGATTTGCACGCGCGCGTGGGACCCATTCTGACTCGCGCGCAAATTCTTCTTGACGATACCCAGCCGAAAATTTCCAACATGGTGGCGGATGCGGCGCACATCGTTTATCTGACCCGCGGCCAGGCGCAAAAAATGGACCGCGTGGTCACCGATGCGACGGACCGTCTGCGCGGGCAGTTAAATCACGCGGACCGCATTTTGACCGGCGCGCTCGAAGCGGTGGAGGATGCCGGGTCGCAATTCCGGCACACGGTTTGGCGGCCAATGCAAAAGGCTTCCGCGTTAGTGCAGGGAATCAAAGTTGGGCTAGATCTGTTGCGTTCGCGGCGCGACCGCCGGCGTCCTGACGAGCCGCTCGAACAACAAGAGGAAGAACTTTTTATTTAAAAGCTGACAGCCGACAGCTCACAGTCAAGAGTTCCACTTCGCCGAGATTGTGTGTTTTGGTTTTTCTTCTTTGCTTCTCTTTGTCCTTTCTTAACTACTGCGAATTGCTCAACTCTAGTTCCTAACGAATCCAGGCGCCGCCGAGGACCCGGTCTTCGTTGTAGAACACGGCACCCTGGCCCGGCGTGATGGCGCGTTGCGGAGCGTCGAAGGTAATTCGCGCGGCTGTGGAATCGAGGGGCGCAACCGTCGCGGGGGCCGGTTCGTGCTTGTGGCGGATTTTGACGCGGGCGCGCAGCGGTCCTTCCGGGAGTTCGCAGGAAACCCAATTCACGCCGGTGACCTCGCACGACGAGCCGCGCAGGGAATCATCGTCACCAACCATAACGCGGTTTTTTTCCGGATCGAGAGAAATTACATAAAGAGGTTTGCCCGCGGCAAAGCCCAGACCCTTGCGCTGGCCGACCGTGAAGTTGTGAACGCCGTTGTGATGGCCCACGACGGCGCCATCTTCCGTCACAATCTCACCTTCGCCTTGCATCAAAGAAATACCTGCGTCGCGTGAGTAGGCCTGGATAAATTGAACATAATTGCCGTTGGGAACGAAACAGAGTTCCATGCTCTCCGGCTTCTCGGCCACCGGAAGGCTGGTACGGCGCGCGAGCGCGCGAACTTCTTCTTTTGTTAATTCGCCGAGAGGAAATTCGCTGCGCGAAAGCTGTTCCTGCGAAAGTCCCCAGAGAAAATAAGACTGATCTTTGCTGTCATCGCGAGCGCGCAAAAGTTCCCAGCGGCCCGTATGCTCGTTCTTGCGAATGCGCGCGTAATGGCCGGTGGCCAAACGCTCCGCGCCAATCTGCCGCGCCATGCGCAGGAGAGGCTCAAACTTTACGTCCGTGTTGCAGTTGGTGCAGGCAATGGGCGTGCGCCCGGCGAGGTATTGATCCACGAATGGGCGCACGACGCGTTGCTCGAACTGCTCCTCGAAATTCACGACGTAGTGCGGAAAGTTGAGGTGTTGTGCTACTCGTTTGGCGTCGTAGACATCATCGAGCGAGCAGCAGCGATGCTGCTTGGGGCCATCGCCTTGCAGCTCCGGCAAGCGGCGCTGATTCCAGAGTTGCATCGTGAGACCGACGATAGGGTGGCCCTGTTCTTGGAGAACCGCCGCGACGGTGGATGAATCTACGCCGCCGGACATGGCGATAGCGATCAGGCCGCGCTGCGTCTCCTCGCGCGCCGGCAGTGGGTCGAATTGTGTCGCTGTGGTCATGGACATTTCATGATACCGGAAAAGGCGGGCACGGCATGCCGTGCCCCTACCGGGCAGTGGCCTCCTTGCGGTAGGTCGGAGAGATAGCACGGAGCTGAGTGACAGCGGCGGGGATAATTTCGAGTGCAAAATCAATTTCGGATTCGGCGGTGTGACGGCCTAGGCTGAAGCGCAGGCTGGACTTGGCTTCTTCCTGGGACAGGCCGATGGCGGTCAGAACGTGCGACGGCTCGACGGCCCCGGAAGAACAGGCTGCACCGACGGAGCAGGCCAATCCCTTTAGATCGAGTGCGATGACCAAAGCCTCGCCTTCGATACCCGCGAACATGATGTTGGTGGTGTTGGGAGTGCGCGGGGCGAGGCCGCCGTTCACGCGGGCATGAGGAACACGCTCGAGGAGTCCTCGCTCGAGTTTGTCACGCAGCGTCGAGATGCGCTGCGCGTCGCTGGCGAGTGAGTTTCGCGCGACTTCCGCGGCTTTGCCGAGACCCACGATTCCGGCGACGTTTTCCGTGCCAGGGCGGAATCCGCGCTGGTGGTGGCCGCCATAGAGAAGCTGGCGCAGGCGAGTTCCGGCGCGAACGTACAAAGCGCCGACGCCTTTGGGTGC